>CAZAFG010000012.1:0-17659 GCA_964484865.1 uncultured Candidatus Saccharibacteria bacterium
TATCACTCCACATCGTGGCTGAAGCACAGAAAAAAGGTGGAGTCTGTGCCTATGTCGATGCTGAACACGCCATGGATCCGGAGTACACCAAAAAACTCGGGGTTAACATCCAAGAACTTTTAATTTCTCAACCAGACAATGGTGAACAAGCCCTAGAAATAGTTGAGAGTCTCGTCCGCACTGGTAAAATAGATGTCATCGTCGTCGACTCTGTCGCGGCACTTACTCCCCGCGATGAAATCGAAGGTGACATGGGTGCACATCATGTCGGCAAGCAAGCTCGCCTCATGTCTCAAGCACTACGAAAACTGACCGCAATCGTTGCTCGATCTAAAACTGTAGTTATCTTTATCAACCAGATTCGCATGCAGATCGGAGTCATGTTTGGAAATCCTGAGACTACCCCAGGAGGTAAGGCTCTGAAATTCTACACTTCAGTTCGCCTCGACATCCGCCGCATCGCTCAAATTAAAAAAGGAGAAGATGTGGTCGGTGGAAGAACTAGAGTCAAAGTAGTTAAAAACAAAGTCGCTGCCCCATTTAAACAAACTGAATTTGATATCATCTACGGCGAAGGTATTTCTCGCGAGGGTGAACTCATGGCTCTCGGAGAAAAACTAGGATTGATTGAAAAGTCTGGTGCTTCTTATTCCTATAAGGGTAAAGATGGTGAAAAGATGCCGATGGGACGAGGCTATGACGCTACCCGTACATGGCTCAAAGACAAAGACAACGCCAAGATAGCTAAGGACCTCGAAAAAGCTGTCAGAGGACGATTTGGAGAGATCCAGGTAGCTTCCTCTCCGGAATAGTCTCTTTTTTGCAAATATCCATAAATCTGCTAGTATATTTCGTATGTCACAACTTCAATACAATGAAATCCGAGAGAAGAAGATCATCATTTATGATGATGAGCCAGCTGAAGTAGTAGAGTCTCATGTCGCCCGAACTCAGCAAAGAAAGCCTCAAAACCAGGTGAAACTAAAGAGTTTGATCTCTGGCAAGACTATCGCGGCTACTTTTCATGTCTCAGACTCTGCCGATGAAGCCGATATAGAGAAGCGAGAAATAAAATACTTATACAGTAATCGAGGTGAATTCTGGTTTTCTGATATGGATGACCCTAAAAATAGATTCCAATTATCCGCAGACCTGATTGGTGACGCTGGAAAATTCTTTAAAGAGAACTCCCCTGTTACTGCCCTAGTTTGGACAAATGAAGATGATGAGGAAAAAGTTATTAAAATAACTCTACCAATCAAAATTCAATTCAAAGTAAAAGAAGCTCCACCTGCAGTTCGCGGTGATACTTCCAAGGGTGGCAACAAAGTCATCACCCTCGAGAATGGTTCTACAGTAACTGCGCCTATGTTCGTAAACGAAGGCGACACTGTCGTCATCAACACTGAAACTGGAGACTATATCGAGCGAATATAAAACATCAAAAAAAAGGACGGTCCTTTCTCGAGAAAGGACCGTCCTTTTTGTTTTTGTGTGTTTTACTTAGCTACGAATGGAAGAAGTCCCATGAATCGAGCTTGCTTTACTGCTTGGGTCAAAGCTCGCTGATTCTTGGAAGTTACTCCAGTTCGGCGGTGATTCATGATCTTTCCGTTTGGATTAAGAAACTTTTTTAGAATTTCTATATCCTTATAGTCTATGTATTTTATATTGTTTGCTGAAAAATAATCTTGTTTCATAATTTTATATTTATTGATAATTAAAGCCGACGTTTTGTCGGCTCCCCGACTTTACGTCGGGGTTAAAACGGTATGTCTTCTGGGTTGATATCTTCTTCTGGGTATTCGATTGAATCTCCATCACTAGATGTATTCTGAGATGTTGGACCACTACTTGCCCCTCCGTCAGTACCACCAGCTCCTGCTGTGCCACCTCTTGGACCGAATTGAGTTCGATCAGCGATGATCTCAGTACGATATTTCTTTTCTCCACTAGTCTTGTCATCCCAACTTCGGGTCTGCATTCTGCCTTCTACTAAGATAGAGCTACCCTTCTTCATGTATTGAGCTACAGTCTCTGCTTGTCGTCCGAAGACCACTACATTGTGATAATCAGCAGACTCTTGGCGAGCGCCGTTCTTGTCTTTCCAAACTCGGTTAGTAGCGAGAGAAAAAGAACAAACTTTGATTCCAGAAGGAAGAGACTTCAACTCTGGATCACGAGTAAGATTTCCTATGACGATTGCTTTGTTTAAGTACATATTGTTTTTATGTTTAATCCCTCGCTTGTCGCTTGGGAAAGCTAATAATTAAGCTACTGATGCAAGTGCGTCGATCTCTTTGTCGATCTCTTCTTTGTTTATTTCTACTGGAACTTCATTCTCACCTTCCTTTTTAGCAGTGTAAGGCTTTCGGCGAGCCATGTCTCGAGGGACATATCGTTTGGTAGCCATAGTATTTTCTCGAACAGTCTTGGTGATCAAGAAACGAATAATATTCGGATCAAGGTCAAACTTGGCCTTGAGTCCTCCGATCTTGTCTGTTTCCATCTCAAACTTAACCCAACCAAAGTAGGCGGCGTTAAATTTGTGACGAATATTCGACACTACTTTTACCATCTGGTAAGCCAAAGGAATAGACTTTGGCATTTCATCAGAGATGAGTTCGCCTCCAAATGTTGCGATAACATCTTTCATGTTGCCATAAGTTTCCCCGACTCGACCTTCTTCGATAGTTGGTACCAACAGGTAACCTACTTCGTACACTTGGGTATTCTTACCCAAAACCTCCTCACTTACTGTCTCTTTAGCCATATTTTTAGCGCTTTAAAGCGCATTCTTATACTTTATAATTAAATCTCATTATGGACCTGTGTGAACTGGAGTCAGTGCCAGTTCAAATGAGACATGTTGATATTAACAATAATTTTACGAAATGTCTAGGGCACGATTCCAAAGACCCGCTTGGCATTTTCTAGAATTTGAGAGGCTACTTCTTGCTCTGGTAGGCCTTTTATTTCAGCGATTTTTTTGACGACTTCACTTACGAAGACGGGCTCATTGCGCTTGCCTCGATAAGGTACTGGAGATACATACGGAGAGTCTGTCTCAGTCATGATCATATCCAAGGGCATCCCTTGGATGATTTTTACATAGTCGCAACCGGAACCGTCCTTTTTGGGTGGATATGTGATAGCTCCAGTAAACGATAGAGTAAATCCGAAATCTAAATATGCTTTCGCTTCTTCCGGGCCGCCAGCAAAGAAATGAACATCGCCCTTTACTTTCGCATGCTCTTTTAAAATTTCTAACGCATCCATGTATGGATTCTTGGTTGGGTCGGCAGGGTTGGCTCGAATGTGAAGCATCAAAGGTTTATTAAATTCATTTGCAAGTTCAATTTGTGAGATAAACGCTTCGCGTTGTTTTTGGATAGAGTCTTCGTCTAAGCGATAGTAGTCTAGCCCGCATTCACCGACACCAACAACTTTGGGATTTTTTAAAAGTTCTCTGTACGCGTCCTTATCAAAAACTTCCCCACGCGATGTAAAACCCTTTCCAGCTTCTTCGCCGAGTTCTTTAGTATCATGAAATGAAGCTCCAGTGTGAATAGGGTGAAGTCCTATGATCGCATAGCAGTTTTCAAACTGCTCTGTCATCTCGACAGCCTTTTTTGCAGTATCGATCTGCGTCCCGACATTGATCACAATAGTTCCGGAATCTTCTGCCCGCTTCATCACCTCTGCTCGATCAGCATCAAAAGCTACAAAATTCACATGGCTGTGTATGTCGATGTATTTCATATTAATCTTTTCTAGCGAACAAAGGTGTCTCTGGTTTTTTGTTAGCACGAATTAGAGACTTAAGTTTTTCGTTTGTCTCCGGCATAACAGGATGGAGCATGCGGGCAATAGTATAAAGCTCAACAATCATTTCACTGATCAAAGCTTTACCCTTCTCTTCATCTACCTTAACTAATTTAAATGGTTCTGTGTCTTGAATTTTTTTATCTAAATCCTGGATCTTTTCCCAGATAAAATCCATAGCTTTTTTGATATCAAAAGTTTCTAAAATATCGAAAAATTCTTGAGGAATAGAACTCTCTGGAATTTCCGGACATTGCTCTAAATATTTTTCTGAGAGCGTTAGGAGTCGAGAAGATAAATTCCCCAACCCATTTGCTAAGCCCGAATTGTAAGCGTCCTTAAATCGTTCCATGGTAAAAGGTGAATCTTCAAAACTGGAAATCTCACGAAGAAGAAAATATCGAAGCGCATCGGTGCCGTACTCAGATACCACTTCTCGCGGATCGACACCATTGCCGAGACTTTTCGACATACGAATACCCTTATCGCCAGTTATAAAACCATTGACCACTATCTGATGAGACAACGAAACTCCGCAAGCCATAAGCATGGCCTGCCACATAGCACCCTGGAAACGAGTGTTGTCTTTACCGCAGTATTGAGTCGGGGTGCCATTCACCCAGTACTTCTCAAAATCCCCGTTATTTTCCAACCAACCCAAAGTATTGATGTAGTTCGTCAGAGCATCAAACCAGACATACATGACATGCTCACTATCCCCTGGCACGGGAATACCCCAAGGCATTTTTTCTTTTTTACGAGAAATGGAAAAATCCTGAAGACCACTCTCTACGAATTTCTTTATCTCATGCATTCGAAAATCTGGCACAATGAAGTTTGGATTTTTTTCGTAAAGTTCTAAAAGCGGCTTTTGAAATTCTGAGTATTTAAAGAAATAATTTTCTTCACTGATTAGTTCAAGCACTCTACCTGGATGCACCAAGCAAGTACCATCCTCGCCTAATTCACTATCGGTCTTTTCAGATTCACAACCCACACAGTACTTGGCTTCATAATTTTTTTTGTAAATATAACCGTTGTCTGCCACCCGTCTCCAAAATTCTTGAGCTCCAGCTTCGTGGTTTTTATCAGTAGTGCGAATAAAATGTACATCAGAAGATAATCCGAAGATTTGCAGTTGTTCTTTGAAGACAATAAAATTTTCATCAACAAACTCTTGAGGTTCTAAACCTTTTGCTTTTGCCCCCTCATATATCTTCATGCCGTGCTCATCAGTACCAGTATTAAAAAATACATCATAGCCCACGAGTTTTTTATAACGAGCAATTGTATCTGCTCGCACAAATTCTAGTGCGTGGCCCATATGCAGTGGTGCATTCACATAAGGTAATGTTGTTGTAATGTAAAAGTTATTTTTGGTCATAAATAGAAGTTCTTGAAAATACTTTGCGTTTTTCCATATCACTCATAAGCTCCATGACAAATACTGCGACTGGAATTGCTAAAACTATTCCCCAGAGTCCACCGAGTTCAAAACCAATCAAAACTGCCAGAATCACCACGAGCGGAGACAATCCAACAACCTTATTGATTATAATCGGTTGAAACAAGAACACTTCAAGTTGGTGAATAACGATATAAACCAAAGTGACTAAGAGTGCACTCGAGATTCCACCTGAAATATAAGAAAACGAAACTGCTGGGACTAATGCCAAGAGTACTCCGTATGGCACAAATTCCATGAGTCCAGCAATAATAGCGAGCAACAATGCATATTTAATTCCTAAAAGAGTGAGAGTAATATAAATCAAAGCTGCAATTAAAAATGCGATCATAAGTTGACCCTTCATCCAAAGGGCAATTTTTCTTCGAGATCTATTCCACAAATCAACAGCATAATCTTCGTATTCAAGCGGGATGATAACTCGCAAAAAGTTTTCAATTCCCTTTTCTTGCACTGACAAGTAAAAAGAAATGATGACTATCAAGATAACATTAAAAATACTTCCGAAAGCCACCGAGAGAGTTTGAAGAAATCCGGTCGAAATATTAGCTAAGAAATTTTTCGAAGAATCAATTAAATGCGCGATAGAAAAACCATCCCCTGATAAGGATGCAATGATGTCTTTAGCTCCAGCAAAAGCTTCATTTTGGAAGTAATGCACAAAAGGTGAATTTGGAAAATACGAAGCAAGTAGAGTTGAAAAATTATAAACTTCATTGATGAAAAGCGGTGCAAAGAAGTAAAACATTCCTGCAAAAGCAAGCGCTGAAAGTATATAGATGATAGCCACTCCAAAAACTCGGTTGATATGTAATTTCTTGAAAAAAGGTATGGCTTCTTCGACAAAAGAGGCGATGACTATAGAAGTGAGTATCACCAACATCAAATCTCGGAGATACCAAATCAGGAAAAAACCAACTGCGACTAGGAAAAATCGGATCATAGTGCCAGTAGTTACGGAAAAGTCAGTTTCGCCTTGGTTTTGAGACATACGAGTATAATATCACAAAACCCTTATTTTGAGGACTATCTTAGAATTTAAGGACTTTCTCAAAGTCTTTATCACTCTTGTACGGACCAATTAGCGCCAAATTTAGCTTTTCGTCTTTAAAAATTTCATTTGCTAACTTTTGGATGTCGCTAGCTGTTACTTTACGGATTTGTTCTGCCTTGTCATCAGGAGAGATAATTTTTTTCTTCAAAAGTTCTTGTCCACCGTAAAAAAGAGCAATGTCGTCGCTCGACTCAAGCGATAGTTTCATATTCCCTATCAAGTACTCTTTGGTTTTATTTAACTCTTCCGAGCTGACTTCGTAAGTTTTTAATTTCCTACATTCTTCAAGCACTGCCTCGAGTACTTCCTTGATTCTTTTTTCGTCCACTCCGGCAGAAATTTGAAGGAATCCGTGATCCGTCGAAGAGTCGCTGTAAGCACGGACATAGTATCCTACCCCGAGCTCTTCTCGTACCCGTTGAAACAATCGTGAGCTCATACCAGAACCTAAAACTCCAGCCAATACTTCAAGAGTAGGGTTTGATTTATGAAACATATCAAAAGTACGCACTGCGAGCACAAAGTGGGCTTGGTCAGTCTTTTTAAATTTTAGTAAAACTTTTGGCTTGGATTGAACTTCTTTAACTTTTACTTTGCCAGACTTTTTTGTGTTTTTAATAGCACCAAAAATTTTATTTATTTCTTTTAGTACTTCTTTCTCAGTCACATGCCCCGCCACCACTATGGTAGTAGCCTTTGGAACATAGTGCTCTTTTTTATATTGCACAAAATCCTTACGACTCATGTCAGTAATATTTTTCTTCTCACCAGTGATTTTCCAACCTGAGGGCTGATCACCATAGAGAAGTTCACCGATCAAGTCTTGCACATGACGAGGCAACATATCCGCATACATATTTATCTCATCGATCACTACCCCCTTCTCTTTTTCTATTTCAGCTTCGGGAAAAGTAGAGTTTAAATAAACATCGGAAACGATATCTAAAATTTGCTTGAAATGTTTGGCATCACTCTTGGCAAAGTATCCAGTGTACTCCTGAGAGGTAAAAGCATTGGACTCACTACCTAGGGCATCAAATTCTTTGGCGATGTCGATCGGCTTTGGACGCTTGAGTGTTCCCTTGAAGCACATATGTTCCAAAAAGTGGGATATACCATTGATCCGCTTGGTTTCGTATTTACTTCCTGTTTCCACCAATACCAGCACCGTCACCGTCGGGTTATCCTTCATCGGCACGGTAACTACCCGCAAACCATTTTTCAGAGTTTTCTTTGAGAATTTCATAAGTACCATTCTACCACAAATAGAGACTAGCTGAATTCTGGCAACATTAGAAACTCAATACTTTCCTTTTTAACTTCATCATAGAAACCTGCAATAAATTTCTCAAATACTGGCCATGGTTTATGGTAACCGTAAACAAATTTACTAAAATTTAAATATTTAGGTAAAAATAACATAAACGCAAACTCAGCAAGAATATAATGAGTAGCTATAACAATCTCTTTTTCACCTATATCTTGTTTTTTAAAAGGGTTATCTACTAAAACTTTTTCTGTAGTTTCATTTATATCACTTCTAAATAGCTTGTTGGTTTCATAAAGACTTTTAACAACACCAAACGCATTTATATAATCAGAATTACTTTCAATATTTTCCTTCCTCCAGTCAAATATCTTAACAGAATCTTTATCTAAACTCTTATCTTCTAAAAACCTTAAAACTTTATTTTTTAAAGCATTACCCTGAGGTATTGCCTTTTTACCAAGAGCTACACTCTCTGAATATCCTAAAGCAATATAAGTTGAGGCAGCTGGAACATCTGGAATAAATATACCGATATTTTTGTACTCCAGTAAGTACTTTTCCAAAATTTGATTTACAATATCCTGTTTAAAGTAACCATTTCCAGGACTCATTCCTATCACTAAAAAATCTTCTGTGTTCATTCTTTAATTTAACTGAGTTTATTTTTTATATAAGAAATGAGTTCAGTTACTTTCACTCTCTCTTGCGCGCCTGTATCTCGGTCACGCACCGTGACAGTGTCTTTAAATTCTGCATTTTCTTCACCCAGAGTTTCGAAATCTATCACTATACAAAATGGAGTACCAATTTCGTCTTGTCTTCGGTAACGCTTACCTATGTTGCCGTTGTCGTCCCATGCCACGCGTCCAAACTCTACCTTAAGTGGAGCAAAAACTTTAGTGTTCGCATATTCTACGAGTTCAGGTTTATTTTTCAAAAGCGGAGAAACCGCACAGATAACTGGGGCGATGCTAGGCTTAAATTTCAAATATGGACGAACTTCTCCTTCCTTCTCGTCTTCTGTGTATGCAGAAATAAGTAAAGCCAAAAATGCTCGATCTACTCCAAAAGAAGGCTCAATAACATGCGGAACTATCTTAGTAGCATTCTCTTCATCTATGTATTCGATTTTATGTACTCCTAAATCAAAATCAGTTCGGTAAGCCAAGCCGAAGAGTTCTTTTCTGCCAAACGGGTAGTCGAATTCAAAGTCGACAGTGCGCTTGGAATAATGAGCTCGATCCTCATCAGCAACTTCGAGTTCATGAACCTTGTTCATATCTATACCAACTGAATCCATCCATTCCAACATCTCGTCTTTAAGATATTCAAAATGTTTTTGCCAATCCTCCTCCCGTACAAAATATTCTATCTCCATCTGCTCAAATTCTCTTTGTCGGAAAATAAAATCTCTCGGAGTAATTTCATTTCGAAATGCTTTACCGATCTGCGCAATACCGAAAGGAAGCTTCGGATGAAAGGCATCTACTGTATTTTTAAAGTTTACAAATATTCCTTGCGCAGTTTCTGGGCGAAGATATGAAGTAGCGGAAGAATCCTCACTAGCTCCCACTTTAGTTTGAAACATCATGTTAAACTGTCGAGCTTCGGAGAGCTTTCCGCCACAGTCAGCACATTTTTCTTTATCTTCTATTTGATCCGCACGAAATTTATGTTTACATTTTTCACACTCTACCATTGGGTCCGCAAAGTGATCTGTATGTCCAGTCGCCTGCCAGACTTCTTGGCGCATTAAAATTGCGGCATCCATACCATACATATCACGACGAGAGTTCACAAACTTCTTCCACCAAGAATTTTTAATATTATTTTTTAGTGCTACTCCGTAGTGTCCAAAATCAAAGGTACCTGCAAGGCCACCGTATATTTCAGAACCTTGAAAGATAAAACCTCTCCTTTTGCAGAGCGACACAATTTTTTCCATCAATTCATTTTCTTTGTTTTCTTTTGCCATAATGTTTATTCTGCTACGCGGTCCCCTCCTGTAGGGAAGTCCGGATCATTAAAGAGTCGAATAGTAAGGAGAGCCTTACTGACCTTTACATTAACATTTGCGAAATTGTCATGTCCAGTCAGTGTTGCCTCATTCATCAAAGTCGGCGCGGTGCCAGCCTGAGAAAGGGATGGGGTAAAAGCTATCTGGAAAGCCATTTCTCGAGTACTTGAACTAAGCCCAGTACCTTTTGGGACATTGCCCACATTCCATGAAATCTCTTTAGTAGAAGCATTATACTTAAGGCTACCATCCTCAGGAAGAGTCGTGCCTACAAATCGGACCAACTGTGGCAGGGTCGCATGTACTTCTACCTTAGATAGACTATTGGAACTATTTGAAACACTCCAAACAACTGTGTAAGTAGTTTCTTGCTCCGCTTTTGGAGGAATAGGTCCAGTATTTTTAAAAGGTCCTACATAGTAAAGCGCCTTGCTCACCAACCCCACATCGGAAATCATACGAATAGTTTTTGTCTCGCCACTTTTTACTTCTTTCAAAATATTTCCCTGAGAAGCTTGTTTTCCAGATACTGAAATCTCTATAGTGATGGTCGGATCAGAAACAATTCCGTTAGTAGTAGAATATAGTGGCAAAGAAGCTAGTGAAAATCCTAGTGTACCATTCTCCCCTGGGTTCACTTCCGCAAATCTATCATCAGTATTTTTATCCCAAATTATTACATCCTCAGACGAACTATAAAAACCTTGTTGTTCGTTTATCTCTTTGCGATCAAGTGCTGAGCCAGTGATTTTAGCTCGGATCACCATATCGTTTACCACTGAGTCGAGGTTGTTCTTCCACCTTATTTGTCCTTGGATGGGAGTTTTGGCACCCGCTGCATATTCTTTAGCATAGGCACCATTGATATAAAGCTGTGCTTGGATAAATGGCTTTTTGATCGAAATAGTATGAGTGAGAGTATTGTACACAACATCAAGCATGGACTTGTCTGAAGTAGATTGAGTACCGCTTGAAATATGAAAAGTTTTTTCTTCGCCGTCAAAAACATCGAGCATTCGCCCCTGGATATATATGTCGTGCTCTTCTCCAGGCTTGAGCTCGTCGAGATCCCAAACATTGTTTCCTAGTGTTGGCTTGGGTTCTGCAGATACAAATTGAAACCCGACTGGGTAGTCGAGTTTGATCAAAACATTGTCGAGCGAGCGAGTAGAGTTCAAACTAGTTTTGAGTGCTAAGGTTACATCTTGGTTGGGAGTAACTTCAGTCGGCGCATCGAGCGAGAGATTGATCGGAGTAGTATTGATAGTAACTTCATACATTTTTTCTTTTACGAAAATGGCGTTAGATCCTTCGACACGGTATTCGATAGCCACCCGCACCGGACGAATGCTACCTTGTTCTCCATATAAAATCACATTCACATTCTCGTTATGAATAGCTCCTGCGGGGATGGTTCCTATAGACTCACGGAGGCGTTCAGTCCCTTCAGTAAGATCACCGACTGAACTCTTGGGATATTCTACTACTAAGTCGACTAGGTCCAAGTCTGTATTGTTTTTATTTACGATCTGTATTTGTAACGGCAAGTCTTCACCACCATCAGTAAAAGTATTACCAAAAATAGAAATAGTTATGTTTTCGTTAGAAACGGTGTTGCCACCGAAAAAGAACTGAAACGATACATAGCCGAGAGCTAGAACAAAAAATGCTATGGAGCCTACAAAAATTTTTTTAAACACGGAAGTTTTAGTGAAAAATGTATTATTCGCGACCGCACCTTTGGCTTTCTCAGTCCAAGCCAGTGGTATGCTTTTCTTCTTAGCATCCGAGAAGTGGTCTCTATACTCTATCTTGGTCTCGTAATCATTACTGAAAAGTTTACCCTTGAGCCGTTCTATATTATTTAATTTTTCCTCATCAGGCGACATTACCCTATTGTATCACAATTTATAGTTGAGTTTCTCGAAGCGCCTTATTTATTTCGGCCAGAATATCTCGCTTGGATTTTGCGACTTGGTACACCAACTCGTCCTCAAATGGGCTCGTGATAAGGCTTTGCAAATTCTCGGCACCCCCGATATAGCCTAGGTTGTTTAATATTCGAAGCACCAAGATCACTTCTACATTTGGAAGCTCTCCGGGCTTTTCAGTCTTTTCTAAAACATGCAGTCCTTTGATTAAATCAGCAAAAAGAATTTCGTTGGCATCCTCCCCTGCGAGCAACCTTCGAAGTAACTTGGAAATATTTACCATGATGCCGAGCTTATTTTTATCTTCTAGGATACCTTCGAGGGCATTGGTTTTAGACGCACTAGTCACTCGCCAAAAATCCTTACCTCTCACCAAATCAACCTTCACATAATTAAAATCCTGCAGAACATACCGTAGTTTACTGCTCAACTTTCGCACACCTTGAGCGGAAGCGTAAAGCATGCCCAAGTCTCTAGTGAAAATATAAAAACACTTCCCCGCTTCACCATAGTTCCGACTTCCAAGTATTACCCCTTCGGTGTGATAAATGTGATGCATTATTTCAACATACTTTTTAAAGCATCATAAACTTGAGGTAGCTCGTAAGTACGAGGTTCTTTGACTTGAGTGAAATGATCACCCAGAGGAACTACAATAAATTCACATTCCAAATCTGCAGATATTTTTTCACCGTGGCTAAACGGCACAACATCATCTTGTTTGCCATGAATAACAACAAATTTATTTGATTTGTTTTTTACCTCCTTAAAATCTAGTTCTGGTGTTACAAACGAATCTATTTTTCTAAAAACACTTTCAGGGTCGTTTTCTTTAATTGGTTTAATAAGTCCCGATACAAGTACAGCTCCTCCTATCCTTGTGTCACCTGGTAGAGATTTTAAGTAGTGATATATCGCGGGTACTCCAAGAGAGTGGCCTACTAAATATATTTCTTCATTGGGCTCACCAATATAAGTTTTCATAGCATCCACCCAAAGAGATACGACGGGTTCACTTGGATTGGGCATAGGCAGTGAACACGCAAAAGTTAAATCTTTACCAAACTGATGCATCAACCAAGGGAGCCAACCACCATTGGGTATTCCGGTAAATCCATGAATTATAAATACTTTTTTCATAACCTCATTTTACCATACCCCGCTAAGTAACTCACAACAAGAACAACAATCCACTAAACCCAAAATACATACAACACAATGACAGCGGCCGCTGCTATTGTGATACAAGGAACTGAATAGCTTAATTTAAAACCAAGCATAAAAACCTACAGTTTGAAATATTTTTCAAGTAAATCTCTATTCGTTATATCTTTGACTAAAGCAAAGTGAACATACCTACCTATATTCCAGTAATTGGCTATAAAATCTACTTCGGACTGACAAGGAAACGGATATACCCAAACACTGTCGTTAAATCTTACGCAACCCATTTCCTTCATCTTCTCTCGCATAGAATCTCTGGCGTACTTTTTAGTTTCGGGAATATCGAAAATTATCAGTCGAAAACTTTTGTCCCAGACCACTGGTTTTTTAAACTTCATGTCTTCGTAAGAAAATCTCAATAAAACTTTTTTACCATTTTCTGTTAGAACAATTTTTATCCCAGAGTTATGTTTTTTAAATTCAACTAATTTTTGTCTTCGTAATCTGTAAAAGCACATTGTTAGCTGACGGTGTGTTTTACGAGAACCAAATATTTTTTGAATTAATTTTTTACTTAGATCAAAACTAAACTTCTGATTAGAAAGCGCAATTGTGACGCCGATACCCATGCCGAGTGCTCGGATAACTTTACCTCCATTAGATTCTTTATCTATGACTTTCATATTGGTGTCTCACAATGGCCGCGGCCGCTGTTATTACAAACAATATTATTTCTGATCTTTTTTAATCTTAAAAGAGCAGAAATTAAGTTTAGATTAAGGTCTCTTGCCTTTGTATTATTTTAGCACATTTTCGATTGAATCCACCAAAAGAGCTGGATCATCTAGAATAACTTTTGGATTAGACTTTTCAAGTCTTTCCTTGTCGTGAAATCCCCAAAGTACTGCGATGGAGTCTACACCGCACTCTCTTGCCTCCAAGACATCTCCCGTAGTATCTGTGACAAATATTGCACAACTAGGATCAATGCCATATTTTTCTAAAAGCATATTTATCTTAACGACTTTACTTTTGTGTACATCAGAACCTAATACATCTAAAAAGTATTCTGGTATTTCAGCCTCATTTAAAATTTTTAAAATTATCTTTGATGTCGTAGAAGAAACAATACTTAAAGTATATTTATTAGAAAGAGTTTTTAAAGAACTTTTTATTATCTCAGGAATAACTATTTCTCTAGTTCTATCTTCATACTCTTCAAAAAATCTAGAGGGTTGGTTTACATCAGAACTCTTTTTTACATGCTCAAATATATTACCATTAAATATATCCTTAAATCTCTCTAACGAAAAACTTGCAGGATTACTTTTCCTGATCATTTCATAATGCATGATTAATGTATCCACCAGAACTCCATCAAAATCAAACATTATTAACTTCTTGTTACCTGCACTCATTTTAGAATTTTCACTTTAAACACTAGTGTGTCGATTTTAACTTCTTGGCCATCATTGTCTTCAAACTTTATTTCTTTAGCGCCGACAACTTTTTTAAGTTCTTCTTCCCACTTGCTTACCAAGCTTTTGTTGTCATAGGTTGTAGAGATAGAAATCGAAACTACATCAGAAGGCAAAAGACCCATCCCCTTTCGCATATCCTGAATCGATCGCATGAGTTCGCGAACATAACCTTCTTCTTTAAGGGTAGTGGTGATGTTGGCATCCAACTCTAAAACATTTACGATAGTACTATCTAGCTTCACTTCTTTAACATTCAACTCATCTTTTACAATCTCTATATAATTTTCTGGAATACCATTTTTCAAGACAAGAGCTTGAAGTGGTTGGCGAACAGGGATATTGCTCATCTGGCGCGCCTTGAGACCAAGGGAAACGACTTCACGCACTTGACTCATTTCTTCTAAGATTTTTTCATTAGCCTTTTGTTTCTTTGGCCACTCAACTAAATGAACGCTCTCCAAATCATTTTCATTTTTAAGTCGCAACCAAATATCCTCAGCAGAAAACGGTGCAAATGGCGCTAAAAGTTTAGAAATAGTTTTTAGTACAAAATACAAAGTTTGTTTAGCATCGACATCTCCATCCTTTATTCGCTCACGGCTTCGACGCAGATACCAAGTCGAAAGGTCACCAATAAGATCACGAATAGCTCGGACCGGTTCAAGTAATTTAAATTCATCCATGCTTTCAGTACTCAAGCTTACAGTTTCTTCGAGTCGAGCTAATATCCATTGGTCTAGAACATTTTTTCCTAAGGACGGTCCTTTTTCTAAATCTTTATCTCTGTAAAGTTCATAGAACGCGAGTACATTGTAAAGTAAGCCGAAAACTTGGCGATTCAAATCAAGTACAGTTTTCTCATCAAAATTTTTACTCTCTCCTGGAGCGTTCACTGCATACATCCACAACCGAAGCGTATCCACGCCGTACTTTTCTATCATCTCCCACGGGTCGATGACATTGCCTTGAGACTTACTCATCTTTTTGCCTTTAGCATCGAGTAAGTGCCCCAAGCAAATAACATTCTTGTATGCCAAGCCTCGGCCCATTAATACGCCAACAGCGTGCAAAGTGTAAAACCAACCGCGGGTTTGATCGATAGCTTCGGAAATAAAATCTGCCGGATAAGAAAGTTTACTCTTTCCAAACAGTCCGTGGAATTTTTCATCAAATGGGTAGTGGTCTTGTGCAAATGGCATAGCTCCAGAATCAAACCAAACATCCATGACTTCTTTTGTCCGTTTTAATTCCTTGCCATCTTTCTCGAGCACTACCTCATCTATGAAAGGTTTATGTAGATCAAGCTCTCCTTTTTCATTGTGAGGGAAAGGTTTGAATGCTAATTTTTGAATTTCAGAATTATCAAAATAATGAAAATCTTTTGTATTTGATAAAAGCTCTAAGGTCTTTTCAGTTCCTAGAAGCTTTGCAGAAGCCATCAAAAGCCATGCTGGCCCTCCGTGAGTCACGATCAATATCTTTTTACCTTTATATTTTTCTTCTATCTCAAACAAGAACTGCATCATCCTTTGTTTTACATCTTGATAAGATTCATCTCCAGGATTTGCATGATCAAAGTTTTCAACTGTTTTAGGATAAGCATGATGGTAATCCATCCAAGTTTTGCCTTCATAGCTAGGTACCATCATCTCCCCTAATCTATCATCGACGACGACCTGGTCTTCTTTTAGTCCCAGCTCTTCCACTAAAACTTTTGTTGTTTCGCGTGTGCGATTAAATGGAGAAGTAAAAACTAAATCTATATTTTCACCTTTGATCTTTTGGGCACTGGTCTTGGTGTCAGCTATACCTTTTTCAGTCAGGTGACTTCCGCTATTTATCTTATTGCTAACTAGGTTTTTCAAGTTTGTAGTAGTTTGTCCATGACGCATCACAAAATAAGTATTGCCAGAAGTTTTGACATACTTTTGCAAGGTCTTGATAGAATCCACTACCACCCTCTCACCCTCTAGGGACTGCCAAACAGGAAGCGGTGTCCCCCAATATCTCTCACGAGAGATAGCCCAATCCTTGAGTTCACGAAGCCATTCTCCAAATCTACCATCTCGGATATGTGATGGCTCCCAATTTATCTTTTGATTTTCACTGATTAATTTACTTTTTATCACCGGACTCGACATCTGGATATACCAAGAATCCCGCGCGTAGTAGATAAGCGGAGTTTTGCAACGCCAACAATGCGGATATGAGTGCTCGTAAAGTTCTTTTTTGAAAAATAAATTTTTGTCTTGAAGATATTTTATGACATCAATATCAAGCGTCGGCTTTCCGTCTTCTGACTTTTCTTTTACAAATCTACCTTCAAACATTTCCGTTCCTTTTACAAACTTTCCTTCTGGGTCCACTAGATGGTATTTTGGTAATCCTACTTTAGTACCCAAATTAAAGTCATCAGCTCCATACATAACCGCTGTGTGCACTATCCCAGTACCGTCTTCTGTAGTCACAAAGTCCGCAGCGTAAACTTTATATGCATTTTCTATTTTCTCCGGCTTTGCATTTTGAATATATGTAAATAGAGGCTCATACTCCATACCTACCATTTCACTTCCCTTATGTTCAGCAACAATTTCACAACCTTCACCTAATATGGAAAGTTTGTTTTTAGCGACAACAAGAATTTCATCACCGACTTTCACTTCGACATAATCAATATCAGGACCAACAGCCAAAGCAACATTCCCAGGCAGGGTCCATGGTGTTGTAGTCCAAGCCACGAAGTATCCGTTGGTAACACCCTTTATTTTAAATTTCGCATAAATAGAAATATCTTTTACATCTTCATATCCTTGCGCGAGTTCGTGCGAAGAGAGAGCTGTACCACAACGAGGACACCAAGGCACGACTTTATAGTCTTTGTATAAAAGTTTTTGGTCATCGACATGTTTTACAACATTCCAAACAGACTCTATGTAAGTATTGTCATAAGTAACATACGGATTTTCTTGATCCACCCAGTATCCGATACGGTCTGTAAATTTCTCCCAAAGGTCAGTGTATTCCCAAACACTCTCTTTACATTTTTCGTTAAATTTCGCTATGCCGTATTCTTCAATCGCCTTTTTAGAATTAAGGCCGAGTGCTTTTTCTACTTGAAGTTCTACTGGAAGACCGTGAGTATCCCAACCGCCCTTTCGGCGAACATGAAAACCACGCATAGTTTTGTACCGTGGTATTGCATCTTTGAAAGCTCGAGCTTCCAAATGATGAATGCCAGGTTTACCATTTGCAGTCGGAGGACCTTCATAAAATACGAATTCTTTATTCCCTTTTCTGCCATCTACTGATTTCTCAAAAATATTTTTCTCACGCCAAAATTCTAGAACTTTTTCTTCTCGCAATGCATGTTCTGATTTTTTGTTTTCTTCACTCATATAAAATTAAAAAACTCGTCCTCGAAAAATAATAATAAATTACTTTCCAAGGACGAG
>CAZAFG010000013.1:0-17501 GCA_964484865.1 uncultured Candidatus Saccharibacteria bacterium
GAAGGCGACAGATTTACAGTCTGTTGTAATTGACCACTCTACCACCGACGCATGTTGGTATTTTATAACACAAAAACATCTTTTTCGCCATCTTTTATTTTTATTTGACACCTAGGATAGGGTGTGTTAAGCTCGTAACTAATCAAAACTAGTACCTTGCATGTTTTACCAACGATATAGAGAAAAGATATTGATGTCTTTTCTAGCAATAACTTTCTGGAATTTTTCAGTCGCACTTATATATGGCGTGACACATCACGCCGACACCCTAAAGACTGATAATTCTTTGAGCTACCAAGCTCATACATCACAAGCGCTGTGGCCCCAACAACTGGCCAACCTCCTACTAGAACCTGTAGGATATACGGTTGTTATAACCACAGCCAGTACAGCCCTTAATTATTTGGGCGATGAGTTATCGCCGCAGTTTACTAACTCGGCACATTTGCACTTTCATGCGAAGCGCGTGCGGCTCGCGGCCGCAATGATTGCCCTGAAGCATTAATAGGGGTAATGATAGCCAAAGTGAGAGACGGCGTAGTGGTTTCTCAAAAAAATTTTTAATGAATTCAATTCGTTTACTTGCATAAGCTTTCCTGCCCTGAACAGGAAAGCTTTTTTATTTTTACTTCTCTTTTTTATCTTGTTGCATAATAGCAGCGGTCGCGTTTATTAGAGACAATATAACTATAAAGCTTTTGTAGTTTTGGTAGAAATTTTTGATAATATCTTTGGGATCTTTTTAAAATCAGTCATGAGGGTGTCTCGCATGCTGCCATTATAGAGAGCTGCGGCAGGATGATAGAGGGGATAGAAGTTCTCACATTTTATATGTTCGAATTTTTTATTTAAAAGTTTACCGTGAACTTCAGATATTTTTTCGTCAGGAAAAAAGTCGTTCATACTGTGGCGCCCTAGAAAAATAATTAGTTTGGGATTTATAAAATTTAATTCTTCGGCAAGCCATGCTCGGCACGCTTCTTTTTCCCCTGGTAGTGGATCACGATTCTCCGGTGGGCGATATTTTACGATGTTAGTGATGTAGATGTCCTCGCGTTTCATTCCGGTGGCCGCTAGCATTTCATTTAAAAACTTTCCGGCAGCTCCCATAAACGGTATACCAGTCTCGTCCTCTTTTTTTCCTGGAGCCTCTCCGATAAAAACTACTTTGGCGAGAGCGTTACCGTGACCAAAAACCGCTCGCACCCCAGTATTTTTGAGTTCGCAAGTACAGTTTTCTTTCCAATATTCGTGGATTCTTAAAAGTCCTTCGGCCTTGTTCATATTTCCATTATAATACAATTTGCTTTAAAAAAATTATCGTGTTATCATAAATTACCTAATCCCTTCGGGGTTTTTATTTTTAATTACACTAAAATCGTACAAGTATGCAAATCAGAAACATAGCAATCATAGCCCATGTGGACCACGGCAAGACCACTCTTACTGACGCCTTAATGAAACAAAATGGAGGACTCCAAGACGAAGGAGTTTCCATGGATTCCAACGATCTTGAAAAAGAACGAGGTATCACCATTTATTCTAAAAATACTTCTATCACTTACAAAGACACCAAGATTAACATCGTGGATACTCCTGGCCACGCCGACTTCGGTTCTGAAGTAGAGCGCGTACTTCGAGCTATCGATTCCGTTCTTCTCTTGGTAGATGCAGTGGAAGGTCCTATGCCCCAGACTCGTTTCGTTTTGAAGAAGTCTCTTGAGCTTGGACTTAAACCAATAGTTGTGATCAATAAGATCGACAAGCCCGCTTCTGATATCGCTCGAGTGCACGATGAAATCTTGGAATTATTCTTTGAACTTGGTGCAACTGATGAGCAAGCAGATTTTCAAACTATTTACGCCATCGGACGAGAAGGCAAGGCTTTTAAAAATGTCGGTGATGACTCTAAAGACCTTTCTCCGCTTCTTGATTTGATTTTAGAAAAAGTTCCAGTTGCTTCAAAAGGCGAAGGGGATAAAATGTCGGCTCAGGTTTTCAACCTAGGTTATGACAACTTTTTAGGCCGTATGGCTGTCGCTCGAATTTACTCTGGAAAACTTAAGCCTGGAACCCAGCTTTTTGTTAAAGGTGAAAATGGCACTCGAACTGGTAAGCTCACCAAGCTTTTTAGCTTTGAAGGTATTGCCCGAAAAGAAGTAACGGAAGCTCTTTCTGGAGACATCGTTATGATCGCTGGTATTCCAGACATTTTTATCGGGGAAACTCTTTGTGAAGATGAATCCGTAGAAGCACTTCCTCACATCGCGATTGATGAACCAACCCTATCGCTCAACTTTTTAGTTAACGACTCTCCATTTGCTGGACGCGAAGGTAAGTTCGTAACTTCCAGACAAATCAAAGAGAGGCTAGACAAAGAACTTGAAATCAATGTTGGACTTAAGGTGGATTTTTCTCCAGACCAAGGCAATAAATCCGGTCCATCTTTTTTCAAAGTGTACGGACGAGGTGAACTTCACATCGCGATCTTGCTCGAGAACATGCGCCGAGAAGGTTTTGAAATGCAAGTTTCTCAACCAGAAGTAATCATCAAAGAAGAGAATGGATCAAAGACTGAACCTTACGAAGAGCTTGTAATAGATGTTCCAAGCGAGTCTTCTGGAGTAGTTATCGAAAAAATCGGCAAACGAAAAGGTATTATGAAAGACATGGCTGAGAAGAACGGTATTACCCGAATTATTTTCGATATTCCAACTCGTGGATTACTTGGTTACCGGGGTGAGTTTATTGTGGACACTAAGGGCGAAGGTATTATGTCTTCTCGAGTTACAGGTTTCAAGGAATACGCAGGGGAAATCAAGAAGCGAGAATACGGTTCTATGACATCTATGGTTTCTGGTAAGGCGGTTGCTTTTGCTCTTGCGAACTTGCAAGATCGTGGTCTCCTATATGTTGAGCACGGTGCCGAAGTTTATGAAGGTATGGTTATAGGTAATGTTTTGAAAGGTGAGGATATGGCAGTGAATCCAACTAAAGGAAAACAACTCACAAACATGCGTGCTTCGGGTACTGACGACGCGATCGTACTAAAACCTGCTTTCATCCTTTCTATCGAACGCGGTTTAGAAGTCATGAATGCTGACGAGTACCTAGAAATCACCCCTACCTCTGTGCGCCTACGCAAAAAGTACCTTACCGAGCTTGATCGGACCAAAGCTCAGAGAGTAAACTAAATCGTGCAATAATATACATTTGACACTTAGTCAAATTAGTGTATACTATAGATATAACCTTAATTAAATTTTTTAAGATACTTTATGTCAACAATATCATTTAAACCAAAGCAAGTTACCAAGCGCCTTACTTCACATCTTCATGACCGCGCTTCTGATGTGATCATGAGTCGTTTTGGGCTGAATTCTGATACTGAAAGAAAGACCCTCGAAGAGATCGGCAAAAAATACAATATCACTCGAGAACGAGTTCGACAGATCGAAGAATCTGCGCTTTCTATGATCAAGAAATCTGATGCTTACAAAAATGAGCAAGTTTTTTTTGATGAACTAAAGCAACTGATCTCATCTTTGGGTGGGATCGTTTCTGAACACGAGCTGCTACCTCATATTTCTAAAGACGAAGTTACTCAGAATCACATTCATTTTTACTTAGTCTTAGGGGATGCTTTTAGAAAACACCGTGAAGATGAACATTTCAAGACTCGCTGGAGTGTGGATGATGATATCGCAGAAAAAGTACATGCATCACTCAAGAAACTTTATACTTCATTAGGTGATGAAGACTTGATTCCAGAAACTGAGATGATCAAAAAGTTTTTAGATCATTTAAAAGATGTTTCTGATGAATACAAGAATGATGAGATTGCCAAGCGATGGCTCTCTATTTCCAAGCGCGTTTCTAAAAATCCATTAGGCGAATGGGGTAAAGCAAGCTCTCAGAATGTTCGCACAAGAGGTGTCAAAGACTATGCTTACCTTGTGATGCGCCGACATGGTTCACCTATGCACTTCCGAGAAGTGACCGATGCTATTTCTAAAACTTTTGGCCGAAAGACTCACTACGCGACTACTCACAACGAACTTATCAAAGACCCTCGTTTTGTGCTTGTTGGCCGTGGACTCTATGCACTATCAGAATGGGGCTACAAGACTGGTATCGCTCGCGATGTCATCCGAGACATATTAAAGAAAGAAGGTCCGATGTCAAAAGAAGATGTAGTTGATAAGGTCATGAAAGAACGATACTTCAAAAAGAACACTATCTTGGTGAACTTGGTAAATCCAAAATACTTCAAGAAAAATAAGACTGGACTCTACTCCGCTATCTAGCGGAGTTTTGTTTTAAGCTTCTACTTGTCTTTCGTTTACTTTAGTCCACCGATGTATTAAAATTGTAGTTAATGATAGACGCATTATTTGGTTTGGCTGCCCGTATCGCTTCCGAAGTTCTACCTTTTGCAGGAGTTATAATACTCGGAGGTATCGCTTGGAAATTTTGGCTCCATTATATAAGGCAAGATTTTATCTCTGGTATCACTTATGTGATGCTTGAGGTTGTTCCGCCTCGTGAAGTTTTGCGTTCTCCAAAAGCCATGGAGCTTTTTCTAACTAACGCCCTTTACCACTACAGTAACAAGGGAGGTAAAGAAGAATACTGGCAAGGTGCCGTGTGGTTTTGGCATTCTTTGGAGATAGTTTCGATAGAAGGCCAAGTGCATTTTTATATTCGCACTCCAACCCGTCTTAAAGAATATGTAGAAACCCAAATGTATGCTCAATACCCGCAGGCTCAAATCCGAGTCGTTGAAGATTACACTTTAGCCGTTGACGAAATCACACCACAGAGTGATTGGAATCTCTGGGGTTGTGAATTTCAACTTGAAAAACCAGAAGCTTACCCAATCAAAACTTATGTCGACTACGGTCTCGACAAAGATCCTGATGAAGAATTTAAAGTTGATCCACTCTCTCCAGTTGTGGAACTTTTCGGTTCAATTAAAAAAGGTGAGCAGATGTGGGTACAGTTTGTAGTTCGACCTTCCAAGGTCGAGTACCATACCCATGGCACCTGGTTTGGCAAGCACGACTGGGTAGCTGAAGCTCAGAATGAAATCGAGAAACTCATGGAGAAATACGCTTTGTCCAATCTTATAGAAGGAAGTACTGAAAAGAAAACTCGACCGCCGTATGCCATGGAACCTACTATCAAAGGCATGACTACAAAAATCACCAAGCTTGGTTTTGATACTGGTATTCGAGTTTGCTATGTTGCTAAAAAGGATGCCTGGGATTTGAACAATCGCCGAAACATCCGTATGATTTTCCGTCAGTACAATAATCCATTGGTAAATAGTCTGGTGCGTAAAAATTCTACCCAGGCGGATGCTTTTGGTAGTATTTTTACTATTTCTCCCGAGAAAGTTATGGTCTTGTCTAATCGTATGCTCACTGAGTATCGCGAACGATCTTTCTTTTATTTGCCTATGCGTCATCATTTGGCAGCGTATTTACCTTGGCCTATTTCACCGACATTATTTATGAAATACTTCCATCCACATACCATGGTCTTAAATGTTGAAGAGCTAGCTACACTCTGGCACTTTCCAGGTCAGATACTTAAAGTTCCAACTCTTGAACGAATCGAATCTAAAGAAGCTGCTCCACCTACAAACTTGCCGCTTTAAGATAACTCTCAAATGCGAAACCTACTCAATTCAAAATATATGAAGCTCCGATTTCTTTTGAAAAGTTTTTTATACTGCCTTTTTGCCGTATTCATATTATTTTTTATTTTCTATTTTTTGTTCTTAGCTCCTCCGGCAGATTTTAAACCAGGTTCTATTAAAATTATCGCAGAAGGCGAGAATTTGCGTGGACTCTCTCGTGAGCTTAAAGATGAGGGTTATATAAATTCTCGTTTAGCCTTTGAATCTTTTGTGATCATGTATGGTGGTGAGAGACACCTGATTCCAGGTGAGTACCTTTTCAAAACCAAACTTCCAGTATACGAACTTGCTCGTCGGATTTCTTTGGGCAAACATGGTTTTGAAGCTATTAAGGTCACTATACCTGAGGGGTTAAATCGTGAAGAGATGGCCGCACTACTCGAGGCTAAACTACCAAACTTTAAAAAAGAAAACTTTTTGGATTTGACTGTAGGGAAAGAAGGATATCTTTTTCCAGATACTTACTTCTTTTTCCCGACTGTGCTTGAAGAGTCTGTAGTGGAAACTCTGGAGAATAATTTTGAAAAGAAAATTACTTCTATCCGTCCCAAGATAAAAGAATTCGGTAAAAGTGAAAAAGAAATCATTACCATGGCCTCTATCATCGAGTGGGAAGCCAACGGAGATCAAGATCGAGAATCTATCGCTGGTATTTTGTGGAAGAGACTCGCTATCGGCATGCCACTTCAAGTAGATGCTTGGCCTGAAACTTACAAGGAGAAAGGTTTACCAGATCATCCGATTTCAAACCCAGGACTAGAAGCTATCAATGCTGCTCTTCATCCAAAGTCGACACCATATTTATATTATTTACATGCACCGGACGGCAGTATTCACTACGCCAGAAACTTTGCAGAACACAAGGCAAATAAGGTAAAGTACCTTAAGTAATGCCAAAGTCAGTAAAAAAGACAGTTTTTGTAGGCCTTTCCGGGGGTGTGGATTCTTCCGTTTCGGCCGCAATTTTAAAAGACCAGGGCTATGTCGTCGTTGGGGTTTTTATCCGTACCTGGCATCCAGAATTCATAAAGTGTAACGAGGAAGAAGAACGGCTAGATGCTATGCGAGTAGCAGCACACTTGGATATTCCGTTCCTGACTTTTGATTTAGAAAAGGAATACAAGGAAGGTGTGGCTGACTACATGATCGCTGAATACAAAGCTGGACGAACTCCGAACCCTGATGTCATGTGCAACAAGGAGGTAAAGTTTGGTGCATTTTTACAGAAAGCACTTGCTATGGGGGCAGACTTTGTTGCGACGGGTCACTATGCACAAAACATAAAAAATAAATTAGCCAAAGGCAAAGACGAGAGCAAAGATCAAAGTTATTTTCTTTGGACACTCACATCTTCACAGTTAGAGAAGATAATTTTTCCTGTTGGTAATTTGCCAAAAACTCAAGTTCGAAAGCTTGCCGAAAAATATAAACTTCCCACAGCAAGCAAAAAAGATAGCCAGGGAATTTGTTTTTTGGGAGATATCGACCTCAAAGATTTTTTGAAACATTATATTAAAACAAAACCGGGCAAAGTATTACTTGCCCCGAGCGAAGCCGAGGGGAATGAAAAGAAAGAGGAGATAGGACACCACGACGGTGCAGTTTTTTCTACTTTGGGCGAGCGACATGGATTTACCATTACTAAAAAAACTCCAGATGATAAGCGCTACTATGTAGTAGGAAAAGATATAGAAAAAAATATTTTATATGTGTCGCAAAGCCCAAAGCAAAATTATTCTGGTATTTTGCAAAATTACAAAATAGAAAATACTAATTGGGTAGTCATTCCAAAAGAAGGAAAAAGTTATACAGCTCAAATTAGATACCACGGTGAGTTTTTGTCATGCACGGTAAAGAATCAGAATGAAATTATCTTTAAAAAACCAACAATGGTGGCCGGTGGCCAGTCGATCGTGGTTTACGATGGGGACATTGTATTAGGGGGTGGAACCGTTATATAATGGTGATTATGCAAAACATTTTTGATCCAGTAACTTTAGAGATTATTTGTCGTCTAGCCATAGCGCTTTTATTAGGTATGTTTATTGGCGTGGAGAGAGTTTGGGCTCACAAGACTGCAGGTATCCGGACTTACGCTTTGGTTTCGATGGGTTCAGCGCTTTTTGTGGTGATTTCCGAAATGATGGCTCGTGCTTATAGTATGGGTTCAGATTTTGATCCTTCTCGTATTGCTTCTCAGGTGGTTGTCGGAGTGGGATTTATCGGTGCAGGACTTATTTTTACTAAAGATTCTAAACTCGTTGGAATAACTACAGCGACAGGGCTTTGGGTTTCTGCAGGCATCGGTATGGCATCTGGCTTCGGTCTTTATAACATTGCTATCATCGCCACCCTGCTAACTCTCTTTGTATTCGTAGTACTGTGGTTTTTTGAAGCGAGATTAAAGAGAACAGCTTTGTACCAAAAACAAAATTTAGACGATAATCAGTAAAAGAATTCTATGCAGTCCAGCGAGATACGACAAAGATTTTTAAAGTTTTTTAAGGATAGGGGACATAAAATTATTCCCTCGGCTTCACTCGTGCCTGAAAATGATCCCTCAGTACTTTTTAATACTGCCGGTATGCAACCTCTCGTACCTTATCTTTTAGGACAAGAGCACCCTATGGGTAAACGCATTGCTGATATTCAGAAGTGTGTGCGTACTGGAGACCTGGATGATATAGGAGATAATCGCCACTTTTCTTTTTTTGAGATGATGGGCAACTGGTCCTTAGGGGATTATTTCAAAGATGAAGCCATAAAATGGAGTTATGAATTTTTGACTAGTAAAAAGGAAGGCTTAGGTCTTGATGTGAATCGTCTATATGTCACAGTTTTTGAAGGTGATGAAAATGCACCGTATGATGAAGAATCAAAAAAGATTTGGATGAGTTTAGGAATTCCTGAACATCGTATCTATGCCTTACCAGCAGAAGATAATTGGTGGAGCCCAGGGGATAATGGTCCTTGTGGTCCGTGCTCTGAAATGTTTTACGATATGGTTGGCACGACTGGAGATTTAGATAAACAAGGATTTATCGATGCGCAAAAAAGAGAAGATGTGATAGAAATCTGGAATGATGTTTTCATGGAATATGAAAAGAAAGATGGAAAAGTTATTGGAAAATTGAAACAAAAGAATGTAGATACTGGTGCCGGACTGGAGCGCATTACCGCTGTTATGCAAGGCAAGCGAACTGCCTATGATACGGATTTGTTTTCGGACGTAATGAATTTAATAAAAGAAAAGAGTGAAAATTACAATGAAGTATCTGCAAGAATATTAGCGGATCACACCCGAGCAGTTTTATTTATGCTTGCTGATAAAGTTGCCCCATCAAATGCTGATAGAGGTTATGTCTTGAGACGTTTAGCTCGTAGAGCAATTAGGCATGCAGATGTTTTGAAATTAAAATTCAGTGAATCTGAAACCGTTTTTAGATTTATTGCAGAAAAGTTTGTGAAAAAATACGAGCAGTTTTATCCAGAAATCAAAATAAGTCTGATTGTTGAATTAGCTAAAGAAGAAAGTAAGTTTCGTTTAACCCTTGAACATGGTTTAAAAGAATTCGAAAAAGGAGTTGATCCATTTGTTTTGTTTACTACTTATGGTTTTCCTATTGAGCTTACTTTAGAATTAGCAAAAGAAAAGGGAATACAAGTTGATATAGAAGATTTCAATAATAAACTAAAAGAGCATGTTAAGCTTTCGCAGACTGCATCTGCTGGGATGTTTAAGGGAGGACTTGCAAATCACAATGAACAAACTATTCGGCTTCATACAGCGCACCATTTGCTCTTGGCAGGACTGCAAGCGATAGTTTCCCCGACTATAAAACAGCGGGGAAGTAATATCACCGAAGAGCGACTCCGCATGGATTTCCTTTGCGATCACAAACTCACCGATGAAGAAAAACAAAAAGTTGAGACTTGGGTGAATGATAAAATCAAACAAGGATTAAATGTTATCCGTCGCGAGATGCCTCTCGCTGAAGCCGAAAAACTCGGCGCCGAAATGGAATTTGGAGCAAAGTATCCTGAAGTTGTTTCCCTCTACTTCATCGAAGACAAAGACGGCAATCCAATCTCCAAAGAATTCTGCGGTGGTCCCCACATTTCAAATACAAGTGAACTAGGAACTTTCAAAATCCAAAAAGAAGAAGCAGTAGCTGCCGGCATTCGTCGCATAAAGGCTATTTTACAATAGTAAAAATATCTTGACTTTTAAGCATTTTTGTGCTATACTTGATATAGACTAAAACGCTCGAAAATGCTGTTACTCCAGGTTGCCTCAGCTCTTTTATTACTTTTTAATAAATGGTTTGTCTATAAGAAAAAACCTATTGGTTGGGTCCTTGGGATGTGGGGAACACTGGCAATCAGCCTGTACTTCTACTTTCAAATGATCTTTGAAGATAAGTTAAACTTGTGGATTATGATAGTCTATGACATTGCATTGTTCTGTGTAATGGCTTATGGCTATGTTATATCTCACTCTGTAAAAAAAGTTCACTTGAACAAATTTTTACAGAAGTATGGTTTGCCCTTCAAGGTAGGAATTGTTAGTTTTACAATAACAGTTTGCACTTATTTGTTTTTACAAATTTCCGCAGACTTTGTCGTAGAACAATTTCTATCTGCCTTAGGTGGTATGTGTGGTACTCTTTTGTTGGCCTTCAATAAAAGACTTACTAATAAGATTGGGTGGATATTTTATTTCTTTACCCATCTAGTAGTAACATGCTTAATGTTAAAAACAAATTCACCATTTATTGCTGTATGCCAAATACTGTCTGCCATTGTGTCAGTTCTTGGGTTAATAAGAGAAATGAAGTTAAAGGCCTCCGTCTTATGATGTTGGGGCTTTTTTTATTTGGATTAAACTTTAGAGCAAGGTATAATACATGGTGTATGGGAATTTTCTCGAAAAAGAAAACTGAAGACTTGGTGCTTCTTTTTGATATTGGTTCTTCGTCCGTGGGTGCGGCGCTTTTTTATAAAAAATCTTCTGGAGTACCAGAGATGATTTACAGCCGAAGGGAAGCTATAACACTAGAAACTAAAATAAACATTGATCGTTTTTTGCATTTAACTATCGAAGCTCTCAAAGTAGTAGCTAATGATATTTGCATGAAAGGCTTTGGTACCCCGGCTCAGATTTACTGCGTACTCTCTTCACCTTGGCACGCTTCCCAGACTCGAGTGATCCGACTAGTCAAAGACGAACCAGTCATATTTACTCAAAAGCTAGCCGAAGAGTTGATCGCCAAAGAAGTGGCGCTTTTTGAAGAAGAACACAAACATTTCTATGAAGATGGTAACGGCAAAGCTACCACTATCGAACTTAAAAACATGAAGACTATTCTAAACGGCTATGAAGTTATCAATCCATATGGCCAAAAAGCCAAAGAGATCGAGATGTCAGTGTTTGTCTCAATGGTAGAAGAACACATCACGGATATGATTGTAGAGAATATCAATCGGCATTTCCGTTCAGCTAAAATAAAATTCATTTCTTTTGTTCTGGCTTCTTCTACGGTGGCTCGAGATATGTTTGTGCACCAAGACAATTTTCTTTTGGTAAATATCGGTGGCGAAGTCACAGATATTTCTATGATCAAAAAAGACATCATTCGTGAATCCATTTCTTTTCCGATGGGTCGCAATTTTATGGTGCGAGGCTTGGCGCTCGAGCTCGGAGTGGATCTACCTCAAGCAGAAACTTATTTGTCACTATATAAGGACGAGCATCTAGACGACGCTACACTAAAAAAGATTGAACCGGCTGTGTCTAAAATAAAAACAGAGTGGCTTAAAAATTTCCAAGATTTTCTAAGCACTTTGTCGAACGATATTTCGATCCCTTCGACTGTATTTATCACGGTAGAAAAAGATTTAGCCAAGTTTTTCTCAGATATCATAAAAACCGAACAGTTCAACCAGTACATCCTGACCGAATCCAAGTTTCGAGTCATCTTCTTAGGCACCCAAGAGCTTCACGGTATAGCTATACTCAAAGATCATGTCGAGCGTGATCCATTTTTAGTAATCGAATCAATTTACATTAATCATTTTCTTAGTTAGAATTAAAATAATGCCCAAACATACTTTTGACGATATGGTTCGAATAAAGAGAGAGCATGGAGCTAAAGACTCTACCGTTAAGGCTGCACCCACTTCAGAGCCAGCACCTAGAACCAGACGAAGCATCGAAGACAATCCTATTTTAAATCGTCCACGCATCAAGCGCATGGAAGGAAAGGTAACGCCCAGTCCAGAAAAAAACTTTGTAGAGCAGAATCTTTCTGCGAAACCTTCACGCCGCAAGGAAACTCTGTATACTGGTGGCTTTGATGAAGAATCGTATCAGATGCCTCCGGCCAAACACGGTATGTGGTTTGCGGCGATTGTAGCTATCATCTTTCTTCTTTTCGGAGTTACTCTTCTTTTTGGTCAAGCTAAAATCACAGTGAAACCCAACATACAGGATTTGAATCTTAGTGAAAATATGGTGGCTCTCCGTGGTTCGACCACAGACGACTTGGCTTTTGATTTGGTAGTAATTTCTGGAGAAGAAACCGATACATTGCTCGGTAAAAGTGAAGAAAATGTTTCGCTTAAAGCGCGTGGTACTGTAATTCTTTACAACTCTTTTAGTACAGCTTCCCAAACTCTAGATATCGATACTCGTCTCGAAGGTTCCAACGGTAAAATATATAAAACTGAAAAAAGAGTCATCATCCCTGGTATGAACAAAGACGGCACCCCAGGCTCTATTGAAGTCGGAATCTATGGTGGGGAAGCTGGTGAGGCATACAATAGCGCCCCGCTTGATTTTAAAATATTTGGTTTCAAAAATGGTCCAAAGTACTCAAAATTCTATGGCCGTTCCAAGACTCCACTCGAAGGCGGCTACATAGGCAAGATGACCACTGTATCCGAAGAAGAAAAAGCTGGAGCCCTAGCCCGACTCGAGGCTGGCTTGAAGACCAAGTTAACTCAAAAAACTACAGACCAGATACCGCCTGGCTTTATCCTTTTTGATGATGCGGTCAAGTTAGTGATCGAAGAAGCAACAGTCGAGAAGACTGGCGAAGAAGGTAAGGTTCCGGTAAAAGTCAAAGGCACTCTGTATGGTTTCTTGTTTGAAGAAAAGGAACTGACCAAAAAAATAGTAAAAGACACAATAAAGGATTACGATGGCTCGGATGTGTATATACCTAATTTGAAAGATTTCTCGTTTGTTCTCTCTACTCCAGAAGCTTCATTTAAAGATATTCGAAGTATTGCCTTTACCCTGGAAGGTAAGGGGGAGATTGTGTCTCTGGTAGATGAGGACAAGATTCGTTCGGACACTGTCGGTATGAAGAAAAAAGAATTTCCAAGTATTTTAGCTAAATATACAAATGTCGATAGTGCTTCTGTGGTTATCCGGCCATTCTGGAAGAGTTCTTTCCCAGAAAAAATGCAGAAGATAAAGGTAGAGGTGCAATATCCGGAGTAGCCTTAGAATAAAACATTGACTAAGTAAAATTATTTTGTTACTATATGGCTCATATAATGAGTGATTCAAAAAACGAAAAATTGCCAACCGCAAAAGGCGTGGTAACTGAGGCATTACCTTCCACATTGTTTCGATTAAAGATGGAAGATGATGTCGAGATGTTAGCATATCTGTCCGGCAAGATGAGACTACACAGGATCAAGGTTTTGATTGGAGATACTGTCGAAGTAGTGCTGGATCCATATGGTTGAAAGGGGAGAATTGTGAAAAGGTTGTAATTTTTTTAGAAATGGTGTATCATAGACATTACGCTTCGTAAAAGAGAGTAAGTGTTGAAAAATAAGGCTTTTTCCTTATTTTTCGTTTTGTTTTTAAGCACGAAAGTCAATTAATTATTTTTTATAAATTTTTTTAAAAGTCATGAAGATTAGATCAGCAGTCAAGAAAATATGCGACAAATGCAAGATCGTAAAACGACAGAGGCATTTGCGCGTGATTTGTACTAATCCAAAACACAAGCAGAAGCAATAATTTATGATGAGAATTCTTGGAATCACAGTACCAAACGAAAAGAGATTAGAAATAGGACTAACCGTGTTCTACGGTATCGGTATTTCTTCTGCTAGAAAGATTTTAGACCAAGTCGGCATAGAGCATGGCATGAAAGCTAAAGATTTGACTGAAGCTGATGAAAACAAAATCCGTGCCATCATCGAAGGCATGACTATCGAAGGAAACCTAAAACGAGAAGTAGGTGCAAACATAAAAAGACTTAAAGATATCAAAACTTTCCGAGGTATCCGACACATGAAGAGATTGCCAGTCCGCGGTCAACGAACCAAGACAAATTCTCGAACTGTCAGAGGTAATGTCCGAAAGACGATGGCATCCGGTAAGAGAAAAGAATCTAAGACTTAAAAATAATATTTAATTAAATGGCTAAGACCAAAACCACAACAGAAGAGATAAAGACTGACGGAGTAGAAACTGCTGAAGTAAAAGCGGGAGCAGGTAAAACAGCTAAGAAGAAGATAACTTCTGGAATCTTGAATGTGGAAGCAACTTTTAATAATACAAAGGTGGTTTTTGCAGATAAAGTTGGAAACGCTCTCTTCTGGTCTTCTTCAGGATCTCTTGGTTTTCGAGGTGCAAAGAAAGGAACTCCATTCGCAGCTTCAAAGGTAGGAGACATCATCGGAGGCAAGGCCGCAGCTCTTGGAGTGAAAGATGCAGATGTTGTAGTCAAAGGAGTAGGTTCAGGGCGTGAGCCAGCAATTCGTGCCTTTATGGCGCATGGTGTTGAAATCACTTCCATCAAGGATGCGACTCCGGTTCCACACAATGGTCCTAAAGCAAAGAAGCCTCGCCGAGTATAAATAAGATAAAGAAATATTATGCAAACCAAACCAATGTTTAAAATTTGTAAGAGATTAGGAGCTGGAGTTTATGACAAATGTCAGACTTCTAAGTTCAAGTCTGCACCTGTAAAATTCGGTGCTGGTTCCAAGCGTCCAAAAGCTCTTACTGAATACGGTGCTCAGCTAGTAGAAAAGCAAAAGATCCGATTCTCTTACGGTATCACCGAGCGACAGCTTTCCAATTATGTTAAGAAGGCAAACCTTATCAAGGGTGCTGGTGTAGCTGAAAAGTTTTACGAGAGCCTAGAATCACGACTAGATAATGCAGTGTACCGTATGGGACTCGCACCATCACGCCGAGGTGCACGACAAATGGTTTCTCATGGTCACTTTATCGTAAACGATCACCGCGTGACTGTACCTTCGTATGAATTATCCAAGGGAGATGTCATCCGCGTTCGCGAAGGATCAAAGACCAAGAAAATTTTTGATAATTTGGCAGCTAAACTGAAAGATTACAATGGACCAGCATGGCTTGCATTTGATGTCGCAAAGATGGAAGGTAAGATCATGTCCAAGCCAAAGAATACTGAAACCTTCTTGGATTTGAACGCCGTATTGGAATTTTACAGTCGTTAATTTTTTTAATGTAAATTTATTATTAGCTAAATTTTATATAACATATGCCTGAATACAAAATAATCATGCCTTCCAAGCCTCGTATCGTGGTAGAAGAAGGAAATAAAGGAGTATTTGAAATAGATGGCCTCTACCCCGGCTACGGCCACACTCTCGGAAACAGCTTGCGAAGAATCATCCTCTCGTCTCTTCCTGGCGCCAGTGTTACTTCTATCAAGATCGATGGAGTGACTCACGAATTTGAGACCATGGAAGGTGTAAAAGAAGATGTTATCGTTATGATCTTGAATCTCAAGAAGCTTCATTTCAAAATGGCTTCTGATGAACCTCAGACTGTAAACCTTTCTATCAAAGGTCCAGCAACCGTTACAGGTAAAGATATCAAAGTTTCTGGCCAGGTAGAAGTTTTAAACGGAGATCTCCATATCGCTGAAGTTACCGGCAAGATAAATCTAAATATTGAAATGAAGATCGAAAAGGGTCTTGGTTTCGTTTCTAAAGAAGTTCTCCAGAAAGAAAAAGTAGATATCGGCACTATCGCAGTAGATGGAATTTTTACTCCTATCCGTCGAGTATCTTACGAAGTAGAAAACATGCGTGTGGGTGATCGAACAAACCACAATCGTCTTCGCATCTCTATCGAGACAGACGGTTCTATTTCTCCTCGTGAAGCTCTTTCCGAATCTATCATCATCATGATCAATCAGTTGAAAGCTATCGTAGACTTCAAAGAACCAGTTGAAGAAGTAAAGATCGAAAAGAAAGCTAAGGCAGAAGAAGTTGAAGAAGACGGAGATGACAAGAAAGACGGAGATGACTTTACTGATGTTTTGAAAACTCGTATTGATGGATTGGACCTTTCTACTAGAACTTTGAATGCCCTAACCGCTGCAAATATCCGAACTCTCGGAGGCCTTGCTCGCAAGAAGCGAGAAGACCTTTTAGAAGTAGAAGGAATCGGCGAGAAGGGTATCACTGAGATAAAGAAAGTTTTAGCAAAATTCGGATTAAATCTGAAAGATTAGTATTCGATTAACAAAGAAAAGAAATGCGACACCACAATAACAAAAGAAAATTCGGACGAGACAATGGACAGCGAAAAATGCTTCTCTCTTCTTTGGCGCTCAACCTTATCGTTCGCGGTAAGATCAAGACCACTGAAGCTAAAGCAAAAGAGCTTCGTCCATATATCGAAAAGATGGTTACTCGAGCCAAGAGTGATACAGTAGCTAACCGCCGAGTTTTGGTGGCTCGCCTTTCAAATCGAAAACGAGAGACCAAGAAGCTTTTTGAAGTTATCGCACCGAAATACATTGATCAGGCTGGCGGCTACACCCGCATTTTAAAAATGGGTCCTCGAAAGAGTGATAGCGCTAAGATGGCGATAATTGAATTTATATAATTTTATGGCAACTACAAAGAAAACAACTGAAAATAAATTGGAAGAAAAGGTGATCGATGCAGCTGGCATGACACTAGGACGAGTATCCACCATAATCGCTACAAACTTACTAGGTAAGAATCGCACAGTTTTCGAACGCAATGTTTATTCTGGCGTGCCAGTAAAAGTAGTAAACGCTTCCAAGATCCGCATGACTCCTAAAAAGATGGCAGAACTGCAACACCAGAGATATTCCGGTTATCCAGGAGGACTGCGAACAACCAAAGCCACTGAAACAGTAGAGAAGAAAGGTTGGGGAGAGTTAGTAAAGCTTGCAGTCTACCGAATGCTTCCAGACAATAAACTACGACGAGAGATGATGAAAAACTTAAAGGTAGAAAATTAATTATTATATGGATAAAGAAAAAAAGACAACTAAAGAAGGAAAATACATTGAAGCAGTCGGACGAAGAAAGACTTCTACTGCACGCGTACGAATAACTCCTGCAACAAAATCAACTTTTATTGTAAACGGTAAGGATGCGAAAGAATATTTTCAGACTGAAGATGCTCGTCGATTGATCAATGACCCGATGCTAAAGGGTGAGATCGCTACCAAGTGGCATATCGAAGCGAAAGTTATGGGCGGTGGTATCCACTCTCAATCTGAAGCAGTTCGTCACGGTGTTGCTCGAGCTATCGTCTTAAATGATGAGACTCAAAGAGTAAACATGAAGACTCTCGGATTCTTAAAGCGCGATCCTCGTGCTAAAGAACGAAGAAAATTCGGACTCAAGAAAGCTCGTAAAGCTCCTCAGTGGTCAAAACGCTAAAGCGTTTTGTGCTCAAAAAAATCCCTTCCAAAAGAAGGGATTTTTTATTCCATTCCCGCTCCTTGTGAGAAAAGCCCTG
>CAZAFG010000014.1:0-17300 GCA_964484865.1 uncultured Candidatus Saccharibacteria bacterium
ATCTTGACTTTAAGTGAAAAGTATGATAAATAAAGAACTATATCGCCCTTTGTTAAATGCAATCACTCACAAAATAAGTCAAAAAATGAAAAAGAAAATCACTTTACTCCGATTCATCGGTGCCCTAGCTGTTATTTTCAGCAATCTATCGATGTTCATTCCAAAGTATAACGGAATTGGAAGTCCCGAATTCTGGCAAAACTTTTTTCTTGCCCTGGCATTACTGATATTTGGAAGTGCATGTTTACTTTTGGCTCATCACTTGGCCAATTATGATCCAGATAAAATCTACAAAAAATACGCCAGAGATCTTTCTCTAGTAAAACTAAAGTGGTTTATCTTGGAGACGCCAAAAGCATCTGGGATTTACAAGGCTCTGCCTTTGATGCCTCACAGTCGTGAAGTCTACAGCCGAGAATGGAGTCCTGTAGACTTCAATCAAGTAGGAGAACTATTAGATAGTGACAAACTCGCTAACGGCGAAGAAGTGCGAAAAGTTTTGCACTACTACTCTTTTGTGTAAATAAAGAAAAGAAAAACATTCACGACTTACCCCCCGCCATCATCTTCCCTAGAGGAATTTGATGGCTTTTTTATTTATAAATAAAAAATGCCCGCACGGATGCAGGCATACAAAATACAAATCAGATGTGTTTTTCATTAACGAACAAAAATATGGTACTTGGGTTTCAAAACAAACCCGAAGTTAAACCAATTTTCTTCATTTGGCAATGCAGTGCCGATTTCAATAAAAGGCGAAACTGAAAGACTGAACTTTGAATGATTATCTTCTTCTTTCTTGAAGATTCTAAAAAAGTCAAAGTTTCCTTCCAAACCTCCACTGAAAACTCCTTCCGGGTCTTTGGAATATGGTTTTAACTGTCGAGAAAAAGCGAGATACATGACCACTTTTTCTTCCAATATGAAGGCACCAAGTTTAAACTCCGGCGACATTTCTGCCATATTAGCAGAAATTTGAAAGTAAGCCCTGGGGCATTCTACTTCGAAACCAAGGTTCATCTTTGGTCGTAGTAAGTAGGCATCTTCTTTAGACTCCGCAATTGCAAAGTTGTTAGACATACCTATGTCAGATACTACCGAGATTTTTTGGAAAAATGGTTCTGCTTTGTTCTTTGGGGAAACATAGATCATCCCCTGTCCTTTTGTTTCAAAAAGAGACAGCACTGAAATAATTAAAACGAAGTACTTCATGATCAAACTTTTATGGATTTAGAATTGGTTTAAAAAACAAGTGTTCCGAATTTAATTTAACAGGAAATTGTAAAAAGTCAACTAATGTTCAAAATTGATATTCAATCCTAGAACTGATAGTATTTCTCTACTATATGAAAATGATGATCACAAAAATTTTTACTTTCGAAGCAGCGCACAGTCTGCCAGAGCATGACGGTAAATGTAAAAACCTACACGGGCACTCTTATTCCCTCGAAGTCACAGCCAGCGGACCAATCATCGAAAGTGGATCAAAACAAGGCATGATTATGGACTTTGCTGATATATCCGCAATTGTAAAAAAAGAAATCCTTGATGTCTGGGATCACCAATTTTTAAATGACATCCTTCCCTTCACTACTACTGCAGAGTTGTTGGCACAAGAATGTTTTAAAAAGCTCGAAGCATCTGGTCTTCCAATTGAAAAAATAAAACTATACGAAACTGCAAAGTCTTTTGTTGAAGTTGTAAAATAAAAAAAATGCAGTCTACTTTCGTAAACTGCACCGGTGTTTTGAGTCTTCAATTTAACTGTGTTTGTATTTTTTCAAGCTGAGCCAAAGTTTTACTTATAAGATCTTGCTTTAAGCGAGCATGATTCAGCTCCCCCAAAAGATCGAACAGTATTTTCATCCACCTGTTGTCTTTGGTTTTTAGCCGCACAAAAGCGTAGAAGGTTTTTGGCAGGATATCTACCACAATTTCTTCGCCCAGCTTAAAGCTGGTAGTCGCAAAAGCTAAGGGAAACCTATCAAGCGTAATTAGTAGCCTGCGCTTGATACCGACACTCTCAAGAGACAATGAGTAGACTCCATCCAAGTATTCCGAGGCCTCTTGGTCAATTTTTGACCTATACAGAACTGCCTTCTGGAACACTTTAAAGTGGCTTGTCATGGACCCAGGACTTATAGTGTAGTCAAAACCACCCATAGCAATAAATTGCGACAAGAGAGCATTGTGAAAAAAATCTTGTTGATCACTCGGTAACTTATACAAGTTTAAGTACATAGCGCTAGCGAAGGCTTGTAATTGCCTTCGTTTAAGCTCTGGAGAAAATTTTTGGCAGAATATTTCCAGCCGGAAGTATTCTACCAAAACTTCTATGTCCATAATGTTCTTATACGAACCATAATTTTGAGATAAATTCTTATTCTTCATTGGTTAGAGATTTTAATGTGCGTTTCCCAAAAAGTAACATACAAAACCATGAAAGTCAAAAAATTATTTTGATGCGTACTCGACAAAATATTTGACGAGGTATATAGTTCAGTTAGAAATTTTTCTTCCACCTATAAATCAAAAAAATAATGCCTAGATCCGTATTTTTTAGTGTGTATGTCCCAACTAAGGGATTAGTCGGAGACCCCGCAAATGGAAACCCCTTCCCGAATGAAGGAAATCCTGAACACATTGATATAGCAAACACGAGCTTTTTTTCTAATGAACCCATAGCTCAGGGTCACACAGACCAACATCATCCTACAGGAGTAGTGCTAAGAGTCATCATCACTACTGAAGATTTATAGCAAATACAAAATATTACCCGTATACCTGCAAATGAGTAACATCGTTTGCAGGTATTTTTTTCTTTATACTTTGTCCTTCCACTCTTTATCCTGGCGAACTAAGAATTTTGTTTTATCGAGACGAGGGTCTAAAATAGCTTCCACTGCGCGCTCCATGCGCATGCCTTGTGACCCTTTAACTAAAATTAAATCGTTTTTCTCCACAAAGGTTTTCAAAAACTCACCTGCCAAAAAAGAATTAGAAAATTCAAAAATACTCTTCTTTATCATTCCCGCTAAAAGCGCACCTTCCTTTATATCTTGAGCTCTAGGTCCAACTACAACTAGGATATCCGCCTGCTCTCTAACTATTCCGCCAATACTCTTGTGTGCTTCTTCAGTATGCTTTCCGAGTTCAAGCATATCACCCAAGACAGCTATCTTTCGGGTAGATTTAATTTCACCTAGTGTTTTAAGCGCAGCTTCAGCAGCAAATGGTGAAGAGTTGTAAGTATCATCGATAATAAAAGAACCATTGATGCCAAGCAAGAGTCGCATTCGGCCTGGCGGCACATCATAATTCTTTACAGCATTTGCCGAATCAAGCATGTTCCACTTTAACCCGGAAGCCAGTGCCAAGGATGCCAGCGCCGCGTAAACATGGTTTCTACCAAACACTCCTTCAATAAAAACAGGGATACTGACTCCGCCTTCGTCAATCCGGAAATTTATTCCCTCAGGCATGCCATCTGCATTGTAAAAAATACTTTCTCCACTACCTAAAATATCCGCGCCTTCGGTAAAGCCGTAAGTGATAGTGCGAGCTTTGCTTTTGCTCTTCATCGACATGACAGCCTCATCATCTTTATTTAGCACCAAGAGTCCGTCTGGGCGGAGGGTTTTGATAAGTCCACTTTTTTCTTCGACTAAATGTTTGAAGGAATTAAAAAATTCTATGTGCACAGGTGTCGTACCCATAGTGGTGATGATGACAGCATCAGTTCGAAGCCAAGAAGCAGTCTTCTTCATATCTCCCGGTTTGCCGACGCCGACTTCGAGCACCAACCACTCTGGATATTTATGTTTCCAAATGATAAGCCAAGCACCTTTAAAAATATTTAAAATCCAACGAACTGGATCATTCCAACCATTAGGCACACCCAAGATAGTCAGTGGTAATCCTATCTCGCTATTGTAACTCTTGTCACTTTTTCTAACCTTTGCAAAAGCAGAAAGAACTGCGTACACAGTGTCTTTGGTGGAAGTCTTGCCCACCGAACCAGTGATAGCAATTATTTTTGGTTTGTACTTTCGAAGTACCAACCGAGATTCAAATATAAGTATTTTAGAAACTATTTTTTTAAATGTATTTTTCATATTTTGGATTACTATCTTAACGATCGGGCGGAACTTCGTAATAATTGATTAAAAATTTGGTGAGAGCAATGAACGGGTCGGCCCAAGTCTGGGATGCATACAGCACTCCTTTTGGATTGATCGCGTACAGTAAAATCACAAACTCTGGATCGTAGGCTGGAAAATACCCGAAAAATGAGTGAGTATGCCTATCTTCATAATATCCTCCACCTTCAGTATTGGCAACTTGCGCAGTTCCAGTTTTTACGGCGACACTATAATGCTCAAACTTAGCGAGTCCACCCTTGAGCGATTTATCCATCACCGTCACCAGCATCCTAGTGATCTCGGTAGCACTCTCAGGAGTAATCTTGGAGGGAGTAGTCGGATAAGTCATTTCCTTCACTCGGCCATCCGTATATTTTATCTTCTCCACCAAATGCGGAGTCACCAAAACACCACCGTTACCGAGCGAGGCTAGGGCTCGGATCATCTCTACCGGAGTAAGCGCTATGCCTTGCCCAAAGGCAGCATTGGCATACTCGATATCACGAGGAGAATTTAAGTTTGAAACCAAACCACTAGTTTCGTTTGGCAGGTCGATACCAGTCTTTTCCTTGATGCCATAAGAGAGCATATAATCTCGCATTCGTTCTCGCCCTAGTTTTTGATATACCAGCACCATACCGGTGTTCAAAGAGTCATTCAAGACTGTCTGCATAGTAGTGCCCGGGCCGCGGCCTTTTTTATCGAAGTTAAAAATTTCTTTTTTCTCCACAATGACTGAGCCTGTATCGTTGTATGAAGTATTTGCATTCACTACCCCAGCATCAATACCTGCCGCCATAACCAAAGGTTTGACGATAGAACCGAATTCCAAAACTCTTTCCACCAAAGGATTGGCATACAAATTATTATTCCCAACTTTCGAAAAGTTATTAGGATCAAAATCAGGTTTTGCAGAAATAGCATAGATGGCACCAGTTTTTGGATTCATGATTATGCCGCCGATACCATCAGCATTGTACTTGGCTTTGATGGTGTTTAACTCCCTCTCCAAGACACTCTCAACCGTTGGTTCGATGGTGGTGATGATGTCCCCCGCCATAGCACCACTCGAGAATAAATTCTTTTTGATATTGCTAAAAACTTCAGCGAAGAAATTTATCTTTGGGCTGTTTTTATCACGAGAAAGCTCTGCGTCATAAAAACGCTCGAGCCCATAACGGCCACCGAGTTCGTCGCCTTTATAACCCACAAAGCCTAGAGTTTGAGAAGCCATATTTCCACCTGGATAAAATCTCCATTTAGAGGACGGAGTGCTAACCCCAGGAAGTTCTAATTCATTGATCTTATCTCCATCTTTGAGTGGAATATTTATCTGTATTTCTTCATAGATATCATCGGCCTTCCCTGCTTTTTCCATAAAGTCCGCTTCATCGATTGGAATAATTTTATTAAGTTCATCAAAAGTTTTTTGTTTATCTTTTATGAGGGTGGGATTAAGAGCCAACTTGTATCCTGAAACCTGAGTTCCGGCTGAAACCAACTCTTTATCTTTTCTTTCAAAAAAAATACTGCCTCGCTCAAATACTCTGGACGAAAGAGTATAGTACTGACGACTGGCATCTTCTTTATATGATTTTTGTTTTACGATTTGAACCCAAAAAAGCCGTCCGATCATGAGGACAGCGAAAACTAAAATACAAAGGGTCAGGATATGAATTCGAGATGAAAAACTATATTTCATTTTTAGCAATTTTTAGGCTGCCAAGAGATTTGCGAGTAGCAAAATTTGCTTTGGTCTCCTTGAAACCCATAGTGCTAGAAAGACTCAAGTCTACGGCGCTAGATTTTGAAAAATAAGTTAATTCTAAGTTGCCGATGTCGCTCGCGATAGAGCGAGCTTCGCTCTCTAAATTTTTCCTTTCAACTATATTTAAAACCATACTCCCCAAGAAAAAAGCATAAGCAATACATAGGATACCTAGGGCTCCGAAAATTAAGGACAAAATTTGCCTTTTAATATTGTGATTATTATTTATGATGTGTACACTGCTGGCGTACCCTATTAATTTCAATGTTGCTTGTCTCATTTTATAAAATTTATTTTGATTTATATTGTTTTTTCTAAAACTCTTAATTTTGCACTACGAGCTCGCGGATTTTCTTTTAGTTCTTCTGGTGTAGCGGTCAGTGGCTTTTTATATACCAATCTACCCTCGCCCAAGTCCACCACGCCCCTGAAAAACTTTTTCACTATCCTGTCTTCCAAACTATGGAAAGTAATCACTACAAATCGTCCATCCTATTTAAACAGATCAAACCCGTTTAGAATACCTTGCTCTAGAGTATTGAGTTCATCATTGAATGCTATTCGGATGGCCTGGAATGACTTTGTAGCTGGATGAATCCTGCCGTTTCTATAACTACCTGGTACCGATGCTTTGATGATCTCCACTAGATCAAAAGTCGTCTTGATCTCCTTCTGTTGTCTACTATCGACTATGCCTTTGGCTATCCGCCTTGCATATCGCTCCTCTCCATAGCCGTAGATGATGTCTGCTAGATTCGCTTCACTCCATGTATTCACGACATCTTCTGCGGTCAGAACTTCTTTAGAAGGATTTTCTTTCATGGTCATGAGCAATGGCTCATTCTTTTGAAATGAAAATCCTCGTAAAGAATTTTCTAATTGATCTGATGACAGGCCCAAGTCTAGTAGTATGCCGTCGAGAGATTCTGCTTCTACGCCCACCTTATCCATATCTCGAAAATTTGTATGTTTGAAGGAAATGTCACAATTCATAGACTTAAACTTTTCTCGTCCACGAGATAGTGCATCATGATCTTGATCAAAGGCTACTATTTTTACATCTTTCACAGATTCACATATTGCCATACTGTGCCCTCCGCCACCAAAAGTACCATCGAGTACTCTTGCACCAGGACTAAGGTTTAAACCTTCTATGCTTTCTTTTAAAAGAACACTTTTGTGAACTGTATCCATCTTAGGCAGCATGCTTACTTGCTAATTTCTCAGCTAAACCTTCAGCTGCCAACTCTGCCTTCTTCTTGTACTCGACCCAGACTTTATCGTTCCAGACTTCTACTCGGTCCTGCACACCTACTAGTGCTGCACTACCCTTTAGCTTGGCTCGTCCGATTAAAAATTCTGGTAAAAGTATTCGTCCGATCGAATCCACTTCTACATCCACCGCCTGACCAAACATATTTCGATTGAAAGTTCTTTGGTCGGCTGAAAGAAATGAGAGGTCAGATTGAGATAGTTTCTCAGTGACCTTCTCCCATTCTTTAACTGTAAAAATGAACAAACATTGATCGAGTCCTGGGGTGACGATAACAGTCTTGCCCATGACCTTGCGAAACTTTGCTGGCAGAGAAACTCTGTTTTTGTCGTCTATGGTGTGAATGTATTCTCCGATCAACATAAATTTTGCAACTTCTTAACTTTTTCTAAATTTCCTAATTTCCCCCTTTTTCCCACTGGTCTTACATTATCCTCCACCGTGATATTCCGCACACACAAAAAACACCACAAAATTGTGGATAACTAGCTCCCCTTTTTGTTGCATTTTAAAACTTTTGTGGTATTATAAATAATAGAAAAAAAACACAAAGAATATGAAAGATGACTGGTTTTGTACCTTCCCAATCCCAACCAAAAAACCCGAAACTACTACAATGGAAATAAACCAAATCATTGAAATAAAAGATGATGACTGGTTTTGTACCAAGCCAAAAACCAACCAAAGAAAAAGCCGTACTCAAAAAACGGCCCAAGGAGTGAAAAACCTATATGACCGAGTTCTGCATCGAAATATGCAAAATGACTTCATGGCATACTACACTCTTTAAAGAGGCGTTGCCCCGTATTAGTGCGGCGCGTCCCGCAGTGAGCAAAACTACTTAAAGTAGTAACCCACCCTGCGCATTGCGAACAATGGAGAGTGCCCGACTTTGACGGCGCTCTCTTTTTTTATTCCTCTTTTTTCGGCTTCATTAGTGGAAAGAGTTGTGTTTCGCGGATTGGTTTGTCTACAAAAAATGCAAAGAGTCGTTCGCCGAAACCAAAGCCACATGTCGGTGGCATGCCGTGTTCAAGCATTTCTACGAATTCCCATTCTGGCATCATGGCTTCTTTGTCCCCTCTGTCGATTAGTTTTTCTTGGATTTCAAAACGCTGCCGTTGATCCACGGGGTCATTTAATTCTGAGAATCCATTTCCAACTTCAGAACCAGCGAGTAGCGGCTGAAATCTTTCAGTCAGCTCCGGATTATCAGTTCGCGCTTTAGAAAGTGGTGACACGAGTTTCGGATGTCCTACCAAAAATGCTGGACCAGCTATTTGCTTTCGGCAGTACTTCCACAATGAATCCATCAACCGTTCTCGATTCGCTCCCTCATAAGCGACACCTAGCTCTTTGAGTTTATCTTTCATCTCATCCTCCGTTGCTAGAAGTACATCCACTCCAGTAACTCGTTTTACTTCATCGACATATTCGATTCTCTTCCATTCATCATTTAAATCATAAGTGTGGCCTTTGGTAGTGAACTTTGTAGTACCAAAAACTTCAAGCGCTAATTTTTTATACAACTCTTCAGTAAGTTTCATTCCGTCTTCGTATGATGCATAGGCCCAGTAGAATTCCATGTTAGTGAATTCTTGCAAATGCTCAGGAGAGGAACCTTCATTTCTATATGCCCGTCCGATTTCAAAAGTTTTTGGAAATCCTCCCGCCATCAATCTCTTCTGCCAAAGTTCACCGATTGAAATTCGTAAATACACATCAATATCAAAATCATCATGGTGAGTTTTAAATGGATTGGCTTCAGCGCCACCAGTGGTGACTTCCAAGGTTGGAGTCTCAACTTCAATAAACCCTTTTTCTTTCATAAAGTTACGAGTCACCTCCCAAAACTTAGCTTTCTTCTCAAACATAGCTAAAAGATCCGGGTTCATCAGCATATCCAAGTAGCGTTTACGATAGCGCTCATCGTCATCAGTCAGACCATGCCATTTTTCTGGAAGCGGTAAAATAGATTTTGAGGCCATGGTCCATTCTTTTGCCAAAAGACTCTGCTCACCAGTCTTGCTAGTGATTGGGATACCACTGACAGAAATAAAATCTCCAATATCAGCGGCATCACCAAAAAGCGCAAAGGATTCTTCAGGCATTTCGTCTTTTTTGATGATAGCTTGAACTTTTTCAGTACCATCGTACAAAACTGCAAAAAGTATCGCGCCCTGTCCTCGGATAGCTAGGATGCGGCCAGACAAAGATAAAGTCTTAGCACTAGATTCAAGCGTGGTAAAATCTTTTTTAAATTCCAAAAGCGACATGTCACGCGCTATGCGTGCTGGATATGGATCCATACCCTTTTGTTTCAATAGCTCGAGTTTTTTTATACGAACTTCGCGTATTTCGTCTATCGCAGACATAATTTTAGAAAACTTTTATTATTTTATAATTTACAGATCCTCTGGGTGTAATAAATGATACTGTATCGTCTTTCTTTTTTCCAAATAAAGCTTCACCAAATGGAGAGCGGTTTGAAATCTTGCCTTCTTTCATATCGGCTTCTTCGCTGCCTACTATAGTATAAGTCTTTTCTTCTTTCTCGCCTTCTTTGATTACGACAACCTTAGAACCGGCTTCGACGACATCACCACCACCACCTTTTACCACATGGGATGATTTTAGTATTTCTTCTATTTTCTGAATACGGGCTTCGAGTTTACCCTGGTCTTCCCGAGTTTGATGATATTCAGCGTTTTCAGACAAGTCTCCTAGGGACTTGGCATATTGTAGAGCATCTAGTATTTCTTTTCGCTTTGGACCCTTTAGATCTTTGAGTTCTTGCTCAAGAGATAGTTTCTTTTCTTCTGTAATATAATCATCTGTTTGTTGCATATACACCCTATACTATATTTTTTAAGTCAAAAAGTCCACCAGGGGCACTCAAACTTGCTATATATTTTATATATGTTAATCTATTGTCTATGGCAAAAACAGTTATCGAAGTGAAGAAAAACCCAAACGAAAACAACGCAAGTCTTTTGCGCCGTTTTTCTCGTAAAATTCAAGAATCCAACATCATCCAAAAAGTAAAAGGTGGCCGCTACAACGAACGCAGCGAATCCAAACTCAAAGTTAAGATGGGTACTCTAAAGCGCTTAAACAAAAGAAAGGAAACTGAAAAGCTACGAAAACTCGGCAAGATCAGATAAAACCTCTCCATATCTAATGGAAGAATTTCTCTCAATATCAAATCAAACTAAGGGGTCTCTACCGAGACTCCCTTTGGCGTCAATCAAGGAAGACATCCTCGGTGAAAAATATTTTTTGTCAGTGGCCTTTGTCTCACCTGCTACATCTAAAAAACTAAACAAAACTTGGCGAGGCAAAGATAAGGCGACAAATGTTTTATCTTTTGCGCTCTCAAAAAATTCTGGAGAGTTAGTACTTTGTCCATCTGTAATCAAAAAAGAAACCAAAAAGTTTGAAAGGAATTTCAAAGAATTACTCGGATTTTTAGTTATCCACGGTATGCTTCATTTGAAAGGAATGCTCCACGGCAGTATAATGGAAGAACAAGAGAGAAAACATGATCAGAAATATTTCAGTGGGCATAGACATAGGAACTCACTCAACCAAAGTGGTAGTGGGCGAATTCTTAAAAGGAGAAAAAAATCCTAAGGTTCTTGGTATTGGCGAAGCACCTACAGAAGGTATGCGCCATGGCTATGTAGTCACTCCTTCTGTCGTAACTACATCTATCAAAAAAGCAGTAGAGCAAGCTGAAAAAACTTCCGGTATCCGCATCCGTCGAGCGTATATTGCCGTCGGTGGAGTTACTCTCCGCGGCAACCTAGCAGCTGGAGTCGCTATAGTTTCGAAAGCAGATGGAGAAGTTACCATACTCGATGTAAACAAAGCTCTCGAAGAATGTGAAGAAAGTGTAAACTCTGGAAATAAAAAAGTAATCCTAGTTTCCCCGGTTGCCTTTCGACTCGACGGCAAAGAAGTCCTAGGCCGCCCTGAAGGTATGCATGGCAACAAGCTCGAAGTGCGAGCCATGGTGGTGACTGTATCCAATCAACATCTAGATGAATTGATTGGAGCTATTGCCGATGCAGGAATTACTCCTATTGATCTAATAGTATCCCCACTCGCAGCCAGTGCGATATCTCTTTCCGAAAAACAAAAGATAGTCGGCTCGGCCTTGGTCAATATCGGCTCTGAAACAGTTACCCTATCTGTTTTTGAAAATAATACTTTGATTGCTCTTCATTCTTTTTCCATCGGCTCCTCTGACATTACTAATGATGTGGCTCTAGGATTGAAAATAACTCTAGAAGAAGCAGAGAGCTTGAAACTCGGAGCTACCAACCATGAATACTCCAAGAAAAAATTGGATGAAATCATCGAGGCTCGCTTGGGAGATATATTTGAACTCATTGAAAACTTATTGAAGAAAATAAAACGCTCCGAACTCTTGCCCGCTGGTGTGGTCTTTGTCGGTGGTGGAGCAAACATGCCGGGAATCGAAGCACTTTCAAAATCATCACTCAAGCTTCCTTCGAAAGTAGCTATGCCAGAGATGCTCGGCAATACAAAAACCAAACTTCGAGATCCAGCTTGGTACACTGCGCTCGGACTACTCATGCACGAGAGTGATAACGAATCATACAGAGACGATTCTTCATTCAACCTTTTCAAAAGTATAAAATCTGCTCTAAGAAGTGGTATCAAACAACTAAAACCGTAAAATCGGAAAATAAAAAAAACCCAACAACTAAGTCGGGTGTTTAAAATTTTCAAGTATTTCTAGCATCTGAGGTAGCAATTTTCTTCGATCAACTCTTAAGTTTTGAGACTTGTAGTTGTCTTCCAAAATAAACCATGCTTGCCACCGGCAATTGATGCTATCCTTCGATACACTAGGAATCAAAGAATTAAATACAATTACTTTTCTCAAGAAATAATCCCGAGCTGCTCGTTGTGCATCCCAAATTTTATTCTTGGAGTTCGACAAGCCATTTATGTAATTAGCATCCAGCACATCGCAAGTGATAGTAGTTACTGTCTCACGAAAGAATCTCCCGGAATCAATAAGTTCACAAGAAGATACTATCCGAAAAATACAATTAACAAAATCTGGGCCTTCAAAGGCATCTTCTTTTGAATAGGATCCTACATGAGAAGCTGAAAAAATTTTATGAAGACATTTTTTCAAAATACCACTAAAACTTTCATGCATAAAATCACCACTCTTGATATTGGAACTTGGTAAAACCGCCACAGGGTACTTTTTGTAATCTTTTTTCTCTAAAATTTTCTCGAATTTGAGAAAGAGCGCAAGTAATTCCTGGTAACCAGAGCTGCTGTCATATTCTAAATCAAGCAACTCTGGAATACTTTCTTCGCTGTCTTGAGACAGTAAATGGAATAAACCACTGAGAGCCATGTAACTTACAGAATCTTCTGTGGATTTTTTGATTATCGCAAGCAAATTTTTGGTATCACCATTTAAAGTTGCACCAACTATTTTTACTGCAATTTCTGTTCGATCAACTTCTTTAATATCTTTCGAAGTTTGTATCGAGAGTTGTTTTGCCATTGTAGATCGTATTTATGTAAATGAATCAATATTTTCTCATTCATATTACAATTCCAATAAAATAAGTCAATCTACTGCTACACATATCCGCCATGACTGATATGTGTAAACCAAATACATAGAACATTTAGAAAACTTTCTCCTTGCCAGTATACGGTTGTGCTAACTTAAAAGTTTTTAAGCCTGACTGTAAACCTACTCCTTTTACATAGTCAATGAAATTTTTTGGTAAAGGTGAGGGGCCCACCCAAACACTTTTTTGAATCATTATAAAGTCAAAGTTTTTGAGTTGCCGTCTAAACCAATCTCTTTCCTTCTTTTTTTCAGAAGGGATATCGTACATAACAATTAAATTCTTCGGTGCATCTTTAGCAAAGGATGAAATAAAAGAAATATTGTAAAATTTTCTCACTCGTTTAGTCTTCGGGATAATTCTTTTACCCTCTGTCGGAATTCCAAAGATATTTACCTTCACACCCTTATAATTGAAAACTTTCCGGCTCATAATAGAATTATACACCCATACACATATGCGCCATGGCGCATATGTGTATATCTATTTTTAACTAAAATTCCTTTTGCAATTCCCCCAGGAAGTGCTATTATATCCTTATTATTATATTTTGAATAAGCCCTGAGCTTGAAAAAGACCCTTGTCTTATAAGGCTCGGAATGAAAAATTATGCCAAAAGTAAACCCTGAAATAGAAAGCTTCGCTCGAATTGTGGTCATCGGTATCGGAGGATCCGGTAAAAACGCTATCAACCACATGATCAACTCCAAGGTCAAAGGTGTCTCTTTCATCTCCATGAATACTGACACTCAGGACTTGCATAATTCTCTAGCTGAGAAAAAAATTCACATTGGAAAAAACCTAACTAAAGGACTCGGCGCTGGTATGAATCCAGAAGTCGGCAAAAAAGCAGCTGAAGAAACTAAATCTGAAATCCAAGATGTCATCAAGGGTGCAGACATGATCTTTATCGCTTGCGGTATGGGTGGAGGCACTGGTACAGGCGCAGCACCGATAGTTGCTCGCGCGGCTAAAGAACAAGGAATACTTACAGTTGCGGTAACCACTAAACCATTTTTCTTTGAAGGAAATCACCGCATGAAAATCGCTGAGAAAGGTATTGAGGAACTCGCTAAAGAAGTCGACGCTATCATCATCATCCCAAACGACAAATTAATTCAACTCGCGGACAAGAATACAAACTTCAAAGATGCTTTCGCAAAATGTGACGATGTTCTTCGCCAAGCCGTAGAAGGAATTTCAGACTTGATCACCACTCCAGGTGTCATCAATGTCGACTTTGCTGACATTCGGGCTATCATGTCTGATGCTGGATCCGCTCTTATGGGTATCGGTCAAGCTTCTGGTGAAAAACGAGCTGAAACTGCAGCTCTCCAAGCTATCAACTCCCCACTTCTCGAAGTTTCTATCAATGGTGCTAAGGGTGTACTCTTTGCGATCTCTGGTGGCGACGACATCACTATCCACGAAATCCAAGAAGCTGCAAAAATCATCACCGAATCTATCGACAAGGATGCCAAGGTTATATTTGGAACTATCCGCGATGAAAAGATGAAGAAAGGTGAAATCAAAGTGACCGTGATCGCTACTTCTTTCGGTACCGATGTTCCAAAGAAAAGTCTTTTTGCGGGAACTCCTGAAGTAACAACAAGCAAGCCTCTAGTCAAAGACGAACCACGAGAACAAGTAAAAAAAGAAATCCATAACACCATCGAAATCTCTAAAACTTCAAACATCTCCAACAACGAATTTCTAAAGAAAGTTGAAAAGAAATCAGAACCTATCGAAGAAATCATCATCGATGACGATACTGACGACTGGAGTGCTGTCCCTGCATTTTTGCGACGAAACAAAAAATAAGTTAAAATAAATATATGACTTACGATTTGATAATTATTGGCGGTGGACCCGCTGGGGCTTCGGCTGCTGTTTACGCTGCTAGAAAAAGACTAAATACTTTGATGCTCACCTACGAATGGGGTGGACAAAGTATCGTTTCCGAAACTATCTACAATTGGATAGGTACTACTTCTATTTCAGGGAACGACCTAGCTCTAAATCTTAAAAATCATGTACTGGCGAATGCAAAGGGTGCTTCTGATGCAAATGCAACACTCGAAGCCAAAGATGGCGTTAAAGTTTCTAAAGTTACAAAAGAAGGAGATCTTTTTAAAGTAGAAACTGAATCTGGGGAAAGCTACCTCACAAAAACTATACTCATAACTTCTGGATCTGGACGAAGAAAGCTTCCTGCTAAAGGCGCTGATACCTTAGAACACAAGGGTCTCACCTACTGTGCTTCTTGTGATGGTCCGCTTTTTGCTGATATGGATGTAGCTGTCATCGGTGGTGGTAATGCTGGTTTTGAAACTGCGGCCCAACTCCTCGCCTACTGTAAATCAGTAACTCTTATAAATCGTTCGAAAGAATTCCGAGCTGACGAAATCACTGTAGAAAAAGTTTTGAAAAACCCAAAGATGAAAACTATCACTGAGGTAGATATCCTCGAAGTGACTGGAGAGAAATTTGTAAATGGTATTGTGTTGAAAAATATCAACACAGGAGAGATAACTACCCTGCCAGTTTCTGGAATATTCGTCGAAATCGGACAAATTCCAAATACTGATTACTTGAAAGAAGTTGTAACTCTAGACGAATACAATCGAGTTAAAATAGACCCATGGACCAACAAAACTGAGACTCCAGGTATCTGGGCGGCTGGAGACTGCACAAACATCATGTACCATCAAAACAACATCGCTTCTGGCGACGCTGTCCGTGCCCTCGAGGACATCTATGTGACTCTGCACACTAAATAGTTTTCCTTACTTCTTCTCACACTTAAGTGCCAATGCATCCTTATCACTCTGTGAGAGCTCTTTATTGATTCCATTGTTTAGTCGATACATGATAGCTTCCTTGTCTTCGACATGGTCTAGTCCTAAAGCATGACCTAGCTCATGTGCCAAGACTCGCACTAATTTATCTTTATTATCGAATTGATAGATATTGATACGCTCCCCATCTACATCTCGTTCATATACTCCTTCTTCAAATTCATCGCCATGCATTCCACCTATTTCATTGAATTTAGTGACATTTAAGTTTAGCTCACCTGCTAGTGCATTTAAGGCACGAGCAGTTTTGTTTACTTCTTCAGTTTCTTTATTCAAGTCGTTCTGCATAGAATTTAACTTGGCAACTTCTTCATTGATCCAGGTTTTTTCTTTGTCGAGTTTTTCATACTCTTCTTTTGGCGCTCCACCTTTACCGTTCCAATATTCTACATCTTCTTCATATTTAGCTTTCCGAACTTCAAAAGCTTCTACCCGAGAATCAAAAGATGCGCGGCTAGCTTGATAATTTTTCTTCAACGAATCGTATTTGCTCTTGAGAGAATTATAATCTGCACGATCACTATCTAGCTCTTCATCTATCTCCTCTAGTTTGTCAGTAGCTTCTTGGCGAGTATCGTAAATCAAGTTTACCTTGAGGTCTCCGCTGTCTTTGTATTCAAAGAGGTTTTTGCCATTTTCCTTTTCCCAAATTTCTTCAGCTAAAGCAATGGACTCTTCAAACTCAGCCTTACTGACTCCAAAGCGTTCATCAAACGAACCGATGCTATAGAGTATCGGGTCTTCGCAGGGAAAATATCTCGCCCGAATCTCTTTCCAAGCGAGCACCAAGTCCGCTCGAAATATGTAGGCCAGGAGCACAAGCCCGCCTATCATGATTATATTTTTCACAAACTTTTGCATCAGAAATTAATTATATAATATTTTTAAAATTATAGAATCTGATTTTGTCTTTGATTTTTTGTAGTTGTGTGTTATAATTTTTTCAGAACTAAACAATTGACATATATGAGAAACAAGAATGGTCGTGGAACAGAACTATGGTTAATCCACAAAAATATTGAAGATGGTCTTAAAATAAAGACCTTAATACCACAAATAGCGGAAGAGTACAAGCAAGGAGAAATTGTAGAAAATCTTGCAAAGAAATTTCGCAACATACTTATGGAGGCAAATATCTTCGGAAGCATATCTACTGATGGATTGAAAATGGCCCTAGGTTACGCATTGGGTGGGTATGATGGAAAGTTCCATGACGATCAATCTTATTCCTATCATGGCCTTATGGCTCATGAGGAATATCTTGCAATCAGAAATGAGCACTGGAAAATAAGATCCCGGCAAACAGTTCTAAAAGCAGGAAACACTCCTTTTGAATCAGAAGAAGTAATCCTACTTAAAGAACTAATTAAGGATACAGTGTATCGTAAAGATCTTTCGAATGTCGCTCGAGTGATAAATGAAACCTTTCACCAAGGCGAAAACATTAGAACAAGAAAAACGCTTTCAACATTCTTATCCAAGGATAAAGCAAAAGCGAGAAAGCGTGAATTACAACTACAAGAGGCTTAGCCTCAAAACGCTCCAAGCTGCGGCACCCCACCGCAGCTTTTTTATTTTGCATTTTTATGGAAAATGTTATATTATATTTTCTGTTAAACGGCCTCATCG
>CAZAFG010000015.1:0-15597 GCA_964484865.1 uncultured Candidatus Saccharibacteria bacterium
GATATGTTTGGTAAACCGATGAATGATTTTTACCTATATATTGATGAGGTCCAAAATGTCACCACTGATTCTATTTCTTCAATTCTCTCTGAAGCTCGAAAGTACCGACTTTCACTTAACATCGCGCATCAATACATCAACCAACTAGAAGAGAATATTAAAAATGCAGTGTTTGGAAATGTGGGCTCGATGGCGGTATTTCGAGTTGGTACTGAAGATGCAACTTTTCTTGAACAAAAGTTCAAGCCAGTCTTTACTGCGAGTGATATCGCCAAGCTCGACAACTACAATGCTTATGTTAGTATGCTCGTGAAAGGCCAACCAACTAAACCCTTTAATATGGAAACCATCGCCCCAGAAGCGGGTAATCCCGACATAGTTGATAGTCTAAAAGAACTATCCTACATGAAATTCGGCCGCGACCGGGAAGAAGTCGAAGAAGAAATTATGAGTAGATACAACACGATGCAGTAACTATGAAAATCATTACTTTAAATACTTGGGGAGGTAGAGTCAGTGAACCACTTATGGATTTTTTTAAAAAACATCAAGATGTAGATATTTTTTGCTTACAAGAAATATATCACAACGCCAAAGATGTTCTGGTTGAATATAAAGAAGATAGATTAAATTTATTTTCTGATATACAACAAGTTTTACCAGATTATGAAAGTTATTTTAGGCCCTCGATTTCAAACTACGGACTAGCGTTGTTTGCTAAAAAAGGTTTAGAAATTTTAGATGAAGGGGAAGTTTTAATTTACAAAAAAGCAGATTATCAAGGCGGTGCAGATCATCCCAGAAATTTACAATATATCCATATAAATTATTTAGGCAAAGAATATACGATATCAAATGTGCATGGTCTTTGGAATGGAAAAGGAAAGGGGGATTCGGAGGAAAGACTAGAGCAGTCACGAGCTATAAAGAGTTTCGTTGACTCTTCTAGGGGGCATAAGATAATATGTGGTGATTTTAATTTGTCTCCTGATACTGAGAGTGTGTCTATTCTAGATGAAGGAATGAGAAATTTAATAAAAGAATATAATGTAGCTTCTACTCGCACAAGTCTTTATCCTAAGTCAATAAGGCATGCAGATTATATTTTTGTTTCTCCTGATATAAATGTAAAAGAATTTAAAGTATTACCTGATGAAGTGTCTGATCACTCACCATTATTCTTGGAATTTTAGTTTTGATTTTTTGTATAAATCTGCTAGTATAGGCAATATTAGAATTTAAAATAAGAATTATCTATGACAAGACCAAACAGCGAAAAATCTTTAATAATCATTAAGCCAGACGCAGTACAGCGTAATTTGATTGGTGAAATCATTTCTAGACTTGAAAGAAAGGGGTTAAAAATTATAGGAACAAAGATGATGAGTATTCAAGATGCTTTGCTTGAAGAGCACTATGCTCACATTAAAGACAAGCCTTTCTTCCCTGGGATTCGTGACTTTATGAAAGCTTGCCCAGTTATAGTTATGGCAGTAGAGGGTATCAATGCTGTATCGGCGCTCAGACTTATTGTTGGTCCTACCAAGGCTTGGGAAGCAACAGCTGGTACTATTCGAGGAGATTTTTCTCTTTCAACACAATCTAACCTGGTTCATGCTTCAGATTCTATTGAGGCTGGCGAAGAAGAGGTAAAGAGATTCTTCAATCAAGATGAAATTTTCGAGTATCAGAAAATTGATACTGATTTCGTGTACGCTGAACATAAGGAATAAATGCGGAAAATTTCCGAGATTTATGAAGAGTATAATATCATGCGAAATCTGCGGGAGCATCAGATGCGCGTGGCTGCGGTGGCTTGGCAGATATGTGATTCTCTGGATATAGAAGTTGAAACAGACACTATAGTCTGTGCTTGTTTGTTGCATGATATGGGGAACATAATTAAATTCCAACTTGGATATTTCCCGGAAACCTTAGAGCCTGAAGGCATAGACTACTGGAGTAAAGTCAAAGAAGATTTTGTTGCTAAATATGGAGTTGATGAGCATCATGCAAACTTAAAGATTTCGGAAGAGTTGGGCGCTTCGCAAGATGTTTTGACTTGTGTTGATGCGATTGGTTTTGATAACTGGGAAAATACTCACAAAGAGGGGGATTGGGATAGTAAAATTTCAGCTTACGCTGATTCAAGGGTAGCACCTTGGGGAGTAGCAGGGCTCGAAGAAAGATTGCTTGATGGAAAAAAAAGATATATTGATGTAAGTTCGATTGAACAAGAGATGAGAGATGTTCTCTATGATTCTGTGCGCCAAATAGAAAAAGAAATTTTCTCAAAGTGCTCTCTAAAACCAGAGGATATTACCGATGAATCTATAAAATCATATTTAGAAAAGTTGAAAGATTTTGAAATTTGACATTTGTAAAAATTCTCTCGAGCAGTAAACTTGTTTTTCCTGAAAAGTCGTGGTTTTTTGGTCAAAAATATTGCGTAAAGGGTGAAAAGTAGTAAACTTACTGTAGGGTTATTTTAATTTATTACCTAGAACAATATTTTTTGGGAACCTCGATCGGTTATGACTTTGGTTGTAAGCGTCTGGTACCCACCTAGCTTATCGCTATGGTAATACATTAAGGATAGCCCTAAGAAGTAATTCGCCACAAGGTAAACCAGGCGGATTTTTTCTTTTATGGGCGATTATTTGCTGATATACTATAGATATGAATCGCAAAAAACTTTCAATTCGGACCAGCCTACTAGTTATTTTTATATTTCTGATAAATTATGTGGCTATGAAGCTGCATTGGTACTCGCTACTCTGGTGGTTTGATATACCTATGCACTACCTTGGTGGTTTATGGCTTGGGCTTGCTATGGTGTACTTGTTTCCACTCAAGGAAAATCGACCCAAGGCTATACTAGGCACAATTCTTGGAGTATTGTTTTTTGCACTTGCTTGGGAAGTGTTTGAATATTTTGTAGATGAAAATATCGCCAAGAATGGTTTTGATATTTATGATACTATGTCTGATATTTGCTTTGATCTTGCTGGAGCTTTCACAGCTATCTTTTATTTTTTCAAGAGGATTATCGTTCCGTCCTCAAATACGGTATAATACGAGTATTATTTTATGGACAACATCGCTAAAGTAACTTTTTGTGGGGGAGCGGGTTCGGTCACGGGATCGAATTTTCTTTTAGAGGCGGATGGTAAGAAAATTTTGATTGATTGTGGACTGACTCAAGGTACCAAGCTTGCAGATGATATCAATTGGAGTCCTTTTACTTATGATACGAGTAAGATAGATTTTCTTTTTATTTCTCATGCTCATGTAGACCACTTAGGCCGTATACCCAAACTTATTTCTGAAGGCTTTAAGGGACAGATTTATTCTACCCATCCTACAAAAGCACTCGCGGGGCCAATGCTCGACGATACCATGGTGATCCTTTCCAAGAACACTGAATTTAATCTGGATAAAATTTACACCAAGGAACATATCGACACTGCGCTTAGATCTTGGCAGGGTTTCGATTATCATTTCAAGATCCGCATTACGGATAATCTTTACGCTGTTCTTTTTAACGCTGGGCATATCTTGGGTTCAGCTATGATTATGTTTGTGTATAACAACAAAAAGATTCTTTTCACGGGGGACTTGGGCAATAGTCCGTCACCACTTTTACCAGACACGGAAAAAGTCACTGATATAGATTACCTCATAATGGAGAGTGTGTATGGAGATAGAAATCATGAATCTCGCAATGAACGCCGAAAGTTCCTAGAAGAAGCTATTGAAGATAACTACAAAAGAAAGGGAACTCTGATCATACCTACTTTTTCACTCGAACGATCTCAGGAACTTTTGTTCGAATTAAATTATCTAGTCGAAGGCAATCGTATCCCGGTTATGCCTATATTTTTAGATTCACCACTAGCAATTCGCCTGACTGAAGTCTTTAAACAATACAAAGAATACTTTAATGAATCTGCACAGAAGGCAATGTCGACGGACAAACATTTGTTTGATTTTCCAGGACTTCATTCAACCCTCAAAACTGAAGAATCCAAGATGATTGCGAATGTTTCAAATCCCAAAGTTGTTATAGCTGGCTCTGGTATGTCTGCTGGGGGCCGTATCGTTCACCATGAGCGCCACTACTTGCCTGATCCTAATAACACCTTGCTTTTGACTGGATATCAAGCCGTGGGCACACCAGGGCGGCTGATTCAAGAAGGGGCCAAGATGGTGAGAATCTCAGGGGACTATGTAGATGTACGAGCACATGTCGTCACTATCTATGGCTATTCAGGACACAAGGATTCGGATGGGCTACTTGCGTTCGTAGAAGATATGAAAGAAAGTGTTCAGAAAGTTTTTGTAGTCATGGGTGAGCCAAAGAGTGCTATGTTCTTGGTTCAGAAATTGCGGGACAATTTGGGACTCGAGGCTTACGCCCCCGAGCAGGACGATGTAGTGTCTCTGATTTGCTAACTTTGTTAAGTTTGTTAATAACTGATAATATAAAATCACAATGGATTCAAAAAATTTTTACGAAAAACACGGACATCAACAATACAAGATCTGCATCTCTGGCGCAGCGGAAACTGGACACTGTGGTGTAGATGCTCTTGAAAAAGCTAAAGAACTTGGTAGGGAAATTGCTCGCCAGGGAGCCGTTCTTGTCTCGGGTGCTACTACTGGCTTTCCGCTTTGGGTTGCTATGGGTGCCAAGGAAGTCGGTGGTATATCTATCGGATTTTCTCCAGCAACTTCAGAGAGGGAACATGTTGAGACTTACAAGCTACCACTAGACTACATGGATTTGATTGTTTATACAGGCTTTGGCTATGCGGGCAGGGATCTACTACTTACTCGTTCTTCTGACGCGGTGATATGTGGTTGTGGGCGAGTAGGTACTATTCATGAATTCACTATCGCTTTCGAAGATGGAAAACCTCTAGGCATCTACGAGGGACCTTGGGAAATGGGGGATCAGTTAAAAGAAATTGTAGCCAAAAGTCATAGAGTTAATAACAACATCATCACTACAGATGACCCAAAGAAAATGATAGCGGATATTATGGCCATGATAAAGGCTCATAAGGTAGGGGAATACAAAATATTATAATAAATAAAAAAGGACGGTCCTTTCTTTTGAGAAAGGACCGTCCTTTTTGTTGCCTATTTTATTGTTGCGAGGATTCTTTCGAATGTCTTTGGGTTGTTCTCAGCTAGGTCAGCTAGGATTTTTCGGTCAACTTCGATTTTGTTTTTCTTTAGAGCTCCCATCATTTTAGAGTATGACATGCCTGTTGTCGCTCGAGATCCTGCATTGATTTTGATATTCCAGAGTTTTCGGTTATGACTCTTCTTGTCTCTGCGGTGTGCGAAAGCGTAGGAACCAGCGTGAAGTAGAGCGTCTTTAGCTTGTCGCTCCTTAGTACTGCGACCATGTCGCATACCTTTGGTCTGCTTCAATACGCTTCTTCGTCTCTTTAATGCATGTACGCCCTTTTTTACTCTTGTCATTGTATCTCTGTTATCTTATTTATAATTAGCTAAAAGGCAACAAGTGACTCTTAGGTTTGTTTTTAATTACGAAAGCCACTCCTTTTCTACCAGCTAGTTGAGTGGTTCGGGATTGTCGGGAATTGAAATGGTTAAAACCAGCCTTGCGAGCAATAACTTTGCCGTTCTTGGTTAGTTTTAATCTTTTGGAAAATGATTTGTTTGTTTTCATCATATATTTGTATTTTATAATTTATTTTGCTTTTTCTATCGTCAGCGCTAGTCCCTTTGGACCTCGTTTAGCTTGTTCGGCCACTTTGTAGTTTTCAGTAATGAGGTGAAGGACCCGGTCGAGTCTCTCTTTTAAAAATTTCTCATCCATAAACTTTGCGCGTCCGGCTAAGAATAATTCAACCTTGATGCGGTGACCTTCTTTGAGCCATTTGGAAGCGGTTTTCGCTTTTAGCCCTAGATCGTGGTCTCCGGTACCGATTTTAATCTGGATAGATTTGGTTTCAGTGGTATTGGCTCCAGCTTTAGCTTTTTTAAGCTTCTTTTGAAGTTCATACTGATACTTGCCAAATTCCATGATTTTAGCAACTGGTGGATTGGCGTTAGGGGAGATCTCGATCAGGTCGAGTCCCAAGTCTATTGCCATTTGGAGTGCTTCTTTAGTACTCAAAACCCCCAGGTTTTCGTTTTCGGCCCCAATAACTCGTAGTTCTGGTACCCGTATTTGGTTGTTAATTCTTTCGCGCAATTGATCTAAATGTCTTTATTTAGTACACATGATTCTAGCTTAATTCGAGTTTAAAGTCAAATTCACTTGGTCTACCAAGGTTTGGATCCGTTCGGGGGTAGTGGCCTCTCCGAAAATCTTGACTACAGGCTCTGTATTGGATGGACGGATGTGGATCCAGGATGAGTCTTCGAAATCAAACCGTACACCATCTTCTTCGTTTGCTTTGTCGTTCTTCCACTTGTCTTTAAGTTTGCTATATAAATTCGGTAAGTCGCCGCCCCAGTGGATTACCTCTTTTTTCATATAAAACTTTGGTAGAGAGTCTGAGAGCTCAGATATCTTTTTATTTTCTCGAGCCATAAGTTCGAGGATGAGGGCTATTCCGACTAGGGAATCCCGAGCAGTGTTTACTTTGGGGTAAATTGCCCCCGAAGAGCCTTCACCACCGATCGGTGCGCCAACTTCAAGAATTTTCTGAACCACATTAGCTTCACCGATTTTTGTTCGGTAGGTTTTTCTACCAAATTCTTTGGCGACAACTTCACTCATGGAAGAAGTAGAAAGATTGATCACGATATCTCCAGGTTCTTTAGCCAAAACATTTTTAATTGCGAGCACCAATGTTTTTTCTTCACCGATAATTGAACCAGACTCGTCAATCACTAAAAGTCTGTCCGCGTCTGGGTCTTGCACAAAGCCGACATCCACCGCTCCATTTTTTACAAATTCTGCAGTCTCAGTTAAGTTTTCTGGTAATGGTTCTGGGCGGTGCGCAAATACTCCAGTCATCTCTCCGTTTATCACTTGTACTTTACAGTTAAGCTCCTTTAGTAGTTCTTGGGTAATCAAAGACCCTCCACTGTTGATCGGATCGAGAGCTACTTTAAAATCACAACTACGAATTAAATCGCCATCAATGTTTTTTAATATCTCATCGATGTGAATTTTTCTAAATTCTTTATTATCTATAGCTGGTTCATCCAAGGGATGCCCTTGGATAGTTTTTTCTTCAGTAGTTAGTGAGTCGTAGAATTGTTGTATGGTTTTTGTTTCTTCGGCATTAGTTAATCTGCCGCCGTGGACTATAAACTTTATGCCATTGTATTCTATTGGATTGTGGGAAGCTGTAATCATCACACCAGCATCAAAATTTAATTTCTTGACCAATAAAAGCATGGAGGGTGTTGGGAGTATTCCAGCATATTCTATATCTATGTCTTCTGCTTGAAATGCTTTTGTGACGCTAGATAGAATCATTGGTCCTGATTGTCGAGCGTCTCGTCCGACAAGAATTTTCTTGGCTCCTTGTGACTTGCAGTATTTTGCATAGGCACGAGAATACTCATATGCAATTTGCTCGGTTAGATCTGTTCCCCAGATGGCACGGTAACCGGTGACTGAAAGTTTAGGTTTTATTTCCATGACTCTATTTTATGATTTTTTAGTAGCAAATGCTAATATCTTATTATATGGCAAGTTATGCGGAAAATAGAAAAGTTCGGTTTGATTATGAAATCCTGGAGAAATTTGAATGCGGGATTGAACTAATCGGCACAGAGGTTAAAGCAATTCGAGGGGGTCTTATGTCACTCGAAGGTTCTTTTGTGATTGTGAGGGGTGGGGAAGCGTATCTGATGAATGCCAACATTCCACCGTACCAAGTAGCGAACGCTCCCAAAGACTATGATCCACTTCAAAATAGAAAACTGCTTTTAACCAAAAAAGAAATCGGAGAGCTTGGTGACAGTGGTAAAAATAAATCCTTGACGATAGTGCCTATTTCAGTGTATAATAAAGGACGCAAAATTAAAGTAGAAATCGCACTCGTGAAAGGAAAAAAGAAATTTGATAAGCGCGAAACTATTAAAAAGCGTGAGACGGATCGAGAGGTTCGTCGAGAGTACAAGAGGTAAGAACTTTGAAAATAAATATGGGGATGCCAGGCATAGACAGAAGGCGGGCTACCTTTGATGCATACCGAGTACGGACATAATCTCGTAAATCTTTGTTCAAAATCTAATTGCAAAATTAGGATTCAAACAAGTTTCCTCATACTTTAGTATGAAGGACTTTGTTCCAGTAAACGCTTTCGCGTAACTGGCGTCTAACCCATAGACTTCCGATATATGGGCTTAGGTGTAATATTATCGGGATAAGTTTGGAGCCTTTTCGCCTCCAGAATTAAAATCAAGAAATCGATTGAAAAATATTTTGCCTGTTTCTTAACTTTTCAATTTAAACCAAAAAACAAGCTAAGTATGTAGACTTCCTTGGGGTTTCCTTTTGCACGGGGATTCGATTTCCCCCGTCTCCACAGCATTGACTTTTATATTAGGATATGATATACTTGTTATAACAATATTCAAGCGTAGAGTTTTAAAGTCGATCATAGCAAACTGCTTATATTTGTAATTTAATAACTTAACGAAAATCTCATGACAGGAACAATTAAAAAGCTTACTGACAAAGGTTTCGGCTTCATCACTGCAGAAGGGTTGGAGAAAGATTTATTCTTTCACAGCAAGTCTCTAGTAGGAGTTGAATACGCAGATCTTCATGAAGGAGACACATTGTCTTTCGACATCGAAGATTCTGACAAAGGTAAGAACGCTGTAAATGTACAGCGAGCATAATCTTTGCTAAACAAAAAACCCAGACGAAAGTCTGGGTTTTTTGTTTAGGTATTTTATGATATTATCTAAGGATGCAAATGAATTTTCTAAAAAATAAAGAAGAGGGCAGTAAGGGTAAGAAGAAGAAACCTGAGCCCAAGTTTCTCGGAAGTATCGCTTCAACCATACTGATATTTATGCTTTTAGCGGCACTTTACCTGGCTATCTCAGGTAGCTCTACTGAAGTTGTCCAAATTCCAATATCGACCTTGGCTCAAAATGTGGAAGCCCTAGAAGTGAAAAAAATAACTGTGGCTGGAGAGAAGTTATCAATCACTTACATAACCGATGAAGTCAAAGAGGCTAAAAAAGAAGCTGAGAGTTCTCTGTCTGAGACGCTATCAAATTACGGAGTAAGTAAAGAAGCTTTGGCTCAGGTGGAAATAGAAATAAAAAATGAGTCAGGACTAGGCTATGTGCTCTTAAACTTGATGCCGTTTCTCTTGCCAATAATTTTCATTGTCTTTCTATTTTGGTATTTGTCACGCCAAGTAAAAGGTGCTGGCATGCAAGCTTTTACTTTCGGACAATCCAAGGCCCGCATCACTGACCCGAATGATAAAAATACCAAAGTTACTTTTAAAGATGTTGCTGGTAATAAAGAAGCCAAAGAGGAACTCAAAGAAATCGTAGATTTTTTAAAGAGTCCGAAAAAGTTTTTAGATATTGGTGCTCGTATCCCAAAGGGAGTCATACTTACTGGTGCTCCAGGAACAGGCAAAACCTTGTTGGCACGGGCAGTAGCTGGTGAAGCTTCAGTTCCGTTCTTCCATTTATCTGGTTCTGAATTCGTGGAGATGTTTGTAGGTGTCGGAGCATCTCGAGTGCGCGATCTTTTTAAGATGGCTAAGCGAGCAGCTCCAGCAATTATTTTCGTAGATGAAATTGATGCTATTGGTCGTACTCGAGGGGGAGGCTATGGTGGAGGTAACGACGAACGAGAGCAAACTTTAAACCAAATTCTAGTTGAGATGGATGGCTTTGAGCCGAACGATAAAGTTATCGTGATGGCGGCAACAAACCGCGCAGATGTTCTTGACCCAGCGCTCGTTCGTCCAGGACGATTTGATCGTAAGGTTCTTCTCGACATGCCGGACCGAAGTGATCGCGAAGCGATACTCAATATCCATGCTTTGAAAAAGCCTTTAGCTGAAGATGTAAACCTAAAAGTAATTGCTGAACGAACTCCAGGATTCTCTGGTGCTGATCTGCACTCTATTATGAACGAAGGTGCAATTTTGGCTGCTCGTGAGAATCGGAAAAAAGTTTTCCAATTTGATTTGATTCGAGCGATTGAAAAAGTTATGCTAGGGCCCGAACGAAAGAGTCATTTGCTTTCTAAAAAAGAAAAAGAAATCACTGCCTATCACGAAGCAGGTCATGCTTTAGTGGCGTCAGTTTTGCCACATGCTGATCCTGTGCATAAAGTTACTATTATTTCTCGTGGTAGTGCACTTGGTTACACTATGAAGCTTCCTCTCGAAGAACGAAAACTTCAAGCTAAGCAAGAATTTATTGACGACATTGCTATGTCCTTAGGTGGCTATGTTACTGAGAAAATGATTTTTGGAGATGTTACTACTGGCCCATCTTCAGACCTTCAAACTGCGAGCAATATGGCGCGAGCCATGGTGACTAGGTGGGGGATGTCAGACTTGGTAGGACCAGTCACTTATGCTGATAATTCTTCGAGAGGCCCTTGGGCAGAAGGCCGAGAGTCTACTGTATCTGAAGCAACTGCTCAAATTATTGATGCTGAAGTTACTCGAATTCTTAAAGAAGGTTTGGTCACTGCTGAACGAGTACTTACTGAAAATAGAGCGGCGCTTGATGCTATTGCTAAAAAGTTGATTGAAGTAGAAACACTAGAACAGGAAGCATACAACAATTTGCTTTTGCCTTTTGGAATCACACCCAAGAAGTTAGACAATAAAGAATCTGGTGTTGTTATAGAAGGTTAGTATAAAACCATCCATTATCTTTGCGAAAATCTGGTTAATTTTGTAGTATGGATGAATAACCGTCCTTAGCTCAGTTGGTTAGAGCACAGAGCTTATACCTCTGGGGTCCATGGTTCGAATCCATGAGGACGGACAAATATTCTAAAAAAGGCTATACTTTGAGTATGAACAAAAGGTGGCTGACAAATATATTGCTTTTAATTCTGATAGCCATAGTTGGTTTTACTTTATATACCAATAATAAAAAAGATAAAACTGCTGTTACTGAGTTAGAAGTAGTAGAAGGTACTGAAAATAAGTTTGATTGGCATAGTGTATCTATGTCAGTTTTTCAGTCTTTAATAGAACTGGAAAATTTCGAGGATAATTATTCAGGGTTCCGTATTTCGGAAACTTTGGATCTTACTGGAGATGGTGCTGAAGAGGTAGTAGTGGCAGCTTCTGGTAATAGCAATGAGACTTATTTTATTTTTTGGAGAACCGCAAATGATTACATAACATTAACTAAAGAAACTGCAATCGACGGTTCCAAAGTACCTGGGTCATTACTCCAAGTATCTAGAGTAAATAATTTTGCTGGATTTAAACTATTGCCTCATGAAAATGGCTACTACAGTGTCTCACAATCTTTTGACGGAGAAAAAGGAAAATGGCTGTGTGGGGGAGTGTATGCCTACAAGTGGAACGCTCTTCTAAAACTCTTTGAACTTGACCCAAACCTCTCTGCTAAGTATGAGCAAGAGGGCTGCAAGGCACCGAATTAAATTTTATTCGAAATGAAATTCGTCGGTTTTTTGGCGAACTTTTTGTTTGAGGAGGGGATACTTTTTTAATTCTAAATCCTCTTCGATTAGTCGGATGGCTTCAGTGCGAGCGGCCTCTACCATTTTGATATTTTTGATAGCTTCCATGCCAAGGTCGCTGATGCCCCATTGCTTTGTACCACCTAGTTCACCTGCACCACGAAGGGTCAAATCAAGTTCGGAAAGTTCGAAACCATTCTTAGCAGTTTGAAGTGCCTTTAATCTTTGTAGTGTTTTATCTGTTTTGGCATCAGCAAAGACATAGCAATAAGCCTGGGTGTTGCTTCTGATGACCCTACCTCTCAATTGGTGAAGCTGGGCGAGTCCGAAGCGCTCGGCACCTTCGATGATGATGAGGGTTGCATTTGGAACATTGACTCCTACCTCCACCACTGAGGTAGCACAGAGAATCTGAATTTTGTTTTCAGTAAAATTTTTCATAACTTTGTCTTTCTTTTCTTTGCTCATTTTAGAGTGCAGTACTCCTATCTCATATTCTTTGAATACTTCTTTCTTTAGTCGTTTAGCTTCAGAAGTTACAGACTTAACATTTAAAGCCATTTCTTTCTCAGGGTCTGGCTCGTCGATACGAGGGCAGATCACATACAGCTGGCGACCAGCCGCAAGTTCTTCGTGAATTTTTTTATAGGTTTCGTTTCTTTTATTGGGAGTTATTATTTCAGTTATTATAGGCTTTCTTCCTTGAGGCATTTCTTCAAGAAGTGATAAATCCAAGTCGCCGTAAATTGTTAGTGCTAGTGTGCGGGGGATTGGAGTTGCGGTCATTGACAATAGGTGAGGCATGATACCGTCCTTGCGAACGAGTTTTCGTCTTTGAGCTGTTCCAAAGCGGTGTTGTTCGTCTATAACCACAAGAGCTAAGTTTTTAAATTTCACTGATTTTTGGATCAAGGCATGAGTTCCGATCAGTATCGGTATCTCACCATTCGCTACCCACTTTAGCAGTTGAGTCCGAGAGATTTGGGTCCATCCACTAGGATTTACTTTGGAGGGAAATTTCCGGCACCCAGATCCAGTGATCAATCCGATATTTATTGGTAAGTGTTTGAAGTACTGAATAAAGGATTCAAAATGCTGCGAAGCTAGAATTTCAGTGGGCGCCATGTAAGCGACTTGCAAACTTCCAAAAGTTTGCCTATCTAATAAAGGACCGTCCTTTATTGGCCGAGTGTTTACAACTGCATACGAAGCTGTGGCAGCTACTGCAGTTTTACCAGAGCCGACATCTCCTTCGAGGAGTCGTGACATTGGAAAAGTTTTTGCCATATCGTCTATTATGGTTTCGATTGATTTGGTCTGTGAGTTTGTCGGTGTAAAAGGAAAACGATCCATAAAGTTTTTTGTGAGCTCAGAGTTTTTTGGTATTTGAAAAGATTTATTTTTACGAAATTCCTGTTTGTCATGCTGTCGTTCAAGTTGAATACAAAATACTTCTTCAAAGGCGAAGCGTTTGCGGGCAGCTTCGGCATCTTTTGCATTTTTGGGGGTATGCATCCAAATAAGTGCTGTGCGCAAGGTCGGCAAGTTGTATCTTTTTAATATGTCTTCAGGAATATAGTCTTGGATATCATCCAAAGTTTTATCTTTTAGGATTTTCAAGATAGCATGGTAGAACCATTTTGAAGTTATGCCTTTGGTTTCGGCGTAAATAGGATAAGAGAATCCACCATGTTCTGTATTGTCACCAAACAAGCTATCATGGGAATCAATCGGTAGATTGGGAATTTTTTCAAACTCAGGATTAGTTAGGTATATTCCACTTTGACTCTCGGCGACTTTACCAGTTAGCTTTACACTCTCGCCATCTTTGATCATTTTAGCGAGGTAGGCTTGATGAAACCACATAATTTTTATTTTACCAGACAGATCCGCGATCTCGCCTTCACCCATGGGTATGCCAGATCGAAATGCTTTTTTGGTTTTTAGTTTTGAGACTTTACCGTACACAGTAGCGGTTTCTCCAGGTACCAGATCAGATATTTTTTTGACTGTACTCATATCAGAATAGCGGGTAGGGAAGTGAAACAAGAGGTCCGAAACAGAAAAAAGCTTTAAACGATTTAAAGCTTTTTTCTGTCCTGCATCTAATTTAAATTTTAGCTCTAGTTTGTCCGAGAGCGTCATATCTGCTGGTTATTCTCCAATCAAGCTTTTTACTTTTTCTGCGAGTTCATCGAGAGTGAAGTTGGATTTAATCATAAAGTCTGATACTCCTAGCTTCTTTACTCGGTTTACATCTTTATCTTCAGAAAGGTTAGAGAACACGATGACAGGGATAGTGAGGAGTTCTTTGTTGTCACGGATTTTTTCTAGCACCATAAATCCGTCTACATCTGGGAGCATCAAGTCAAGCAAGATTAAATCTATCTTGGTACCTCCGCTTATAGCTTTTATAGCGTCGGTTCCATTAGAAGCGGTTACTACTTCGTAATTGTGTTTTTTTAATTTAGAAGCCTCTAGCCCTAAAAGAAAATCATCGTCTTCAACTATAAGTATTGTTTTTGCCATGGTATTCCTATTATACTACTCGCTGTATCTTATGCAAAGTATGTCTAGCTCTGGGCTATGGGGATTGTGAAGTAGAAGGTAGTACCGCCTTCTTTCGAGCTTTCAAACCATATTTTGCCATTATGACGCTCAACTATCTTTTTTATAGTGAAAAGGCCGATGCCGGAGCCAATAGCCTCTTTTTTCTGAGCATCTGGGTCGCGGTAGAATTTTTCAAATATTTTTTCTTTACCTTCTTCTGATATTACGACACCACTATCTTTGATCGAGAAGCATACTTCACCATCTCGTTCCTTGAGATGGATGAAGATTTTACCATGCATGTTGCTATATTTGATCGCATTTTCTAAAAGGTTTTGTAGAACCACAGATATTTTTTCTTTATCTCCGATTACTTTAGGCAACATTTCTTCAGGCTTCAAGAATATAGTCTCTATGCCCCGAGCGAAGGCTTCACCTGAGAAGTTGAAGATGGCACTCTCGACAAGCTCTACTAAATTTAATTCTTCGAGTACATATTCTTTTTCCGTAACATCTTCAGTTTTATTTACTAGTAAAAGTTCACTTACGATTGAGATCGCTTTTTCGTTGCTGTCGTAGGCTTTTCGGAGTAGGTTGGCTTGTTCTTCGGTCACTGGTCCTAGGTCACCATCTAGGAACATTTTGATGATCCACTTGATAGCTGAGATAGAGGTTCTGATCTGGTGGGCGGAAATAGAAATAATATCTGCCTTTACTCCATGCAGTTGTTTTAGTCTTTCATTTTCTTCTTGTAATTGTTTTATATCCATTCATTTTAGTATATCAAAGAATTTGGTTTTTCTCCTCTATGGTGTTAGTCTTGTATTCGTACTAAAGTCCTTTCAAAATGAGAAACAATATTCGTTTTGCTGGGATTATGATAACTAATCCCAAGCGTCGCCGTTTTTTACGTCTTTGGCTTTATATACGCAGAGTCGAGATGTATCGTCTAAAACATTATCTACTGGGAGCTTTTTATGGTATAACCGCACATTATGTTTTATTAGTGTCGTTTATAATTCTGACTAAACTTTCGGCTGATGTGTCTTTGTTTATTTCCTATGTAGCAAATTACAATATTAAATTCTTGTATCATAAATATGTAGCATTTAAAGATCGAGAGCTTGATAGATTGCCATTGGAATGGATAGGGTATATGACGATAGCCTACATAAATACTAAGCTGACAAATCAAGTCAAAGATTATTATCACTTAGATTTCGTACATACACAGCTGTATACAATTATCCCGACCACCTTGGTTATGTATTTGATGTCCAGATTTGTAATTTTCAAAAGCAAAAGAGCGTGATTCTAAAAAAATCTCACGCTCTTTTTTTATTTGCGGAGGCGGTGAGATTCGAACTCACGGTTCCGATTAAGGAACGACGGTTTAG
>CAZAFG010000016.1:0-3700 GCA_964484865.1 uncultured Candidatus Saccharibacteria bacterium
GGAATACCGCCAACTCCGAGTGCCATATCGAGCCCAATAGATCCTGTTGGAATTACATTGATATCAACTTTTGGAGCATCACCAAATTTCATGATGGCTCCTTCGCCGAATTTAGTTTGAATAGACTTCAAAGCATCTTCTAATATATTTGCTCCATCACCACCAGTTGTTTTTTTTGTTTTTTTTACTTTTTTCTTCATATTTTTATTGTGGTTCCTCTCGGGAATAAGTTAATTGATAAATCTTAAGGTCGCTATTGCCAAATTTGTCTGTACCCACGATACTTACTACATTATACCCCGGGAGAAGGGCAATTGTCTCTTCAAAATTTCCCTTTTGATCTATAGAGATTTCGCGGCCATTTAAGAATAAATGGATGGCATTTCGGGCGTTCCCGGAGATATGAGTCACGCTTTCAGTCGTGCTTGTGCCGTCAATTAAATTTACATCCTTGATTTTTATGCCAAAGATTAAATCTTTAGAGCGGAAAAAAGCGTATACGATGATAAATATAAAGAATACTGCTAGGGTTCCAAATTTTAGAATTTTTTTTACATCGCTACTCATCTTACTACTCAGTCGGCATTATGTTTCCGCCGGCTTCATCGTGGTTTATTTTTTCAAGAACTTCACGAGGCTTTGCTCCATCTCCGGGTCCGATGACACCTCGTTCTTCGAGTTTGTCCATGAGGCGGGCAGCACGAGCGTAGCCGAGCTTTAATTTTCTCTGTAGATATGAAGTTGAAGCCTTTCCAGCTTCGATGACGACAAGGCGTGCTTCCTCATACATTTCATCATCATCTTCACCATCGAGCGTGCTTTCAAAGATGCTCTTATCGTTTGATATTGATCCGGAAGATATATTTATCTCATCCATGATCTCATCTTTATATGCGTCAGCAAGGTATTGTACGACTTTCTTTACTTCACCTTCGGTGATGTAGGCACTCTGGAGTCGTTCCGGTTGAGCTTCACCAGAGGAGTACAGCATATCTCCAGCACCGAGAAGTTTTTCCGCTCCACCAGCGTCGAGAATAGTTCGTGAGTCTATCTGAGAAGAAACTTTAAGGGCGATACGAGCAGGTACATTGGCTTTGATGAGTCCAGTGATGACATTTACTTCTGGGCGTTGAGTGGAGAGAATCAAGTGGATACCGACAGCACGAGACATCTGAGCTAGGCGAACGATTGCAGATTCGAGTTCGCGAGGGTAGGCGGTCATAATATCCGCGAGTTCATCGATGATGATCACGATGTATGGCATTCTCTCTGCATCAACTTCGACTTCTTCACCGGCGTCATTTATTATCGTTTTCTTTGGTTTCTTACTAAAGACATTGTTATGGTAAGAACTGATGTCCCGCACAGACTCGGATTCCAAGATGTCGTAGCGCCGATCCATTTCTTTGGCTGCCCATTTGAGAGCCAGGATTGTTTTCTTGGCTTCAGTTATGACTGGGGTGAGAAGGTGAGGGATGTTTTTGTACAGGGTGAGCTCTACGCGCTTAGGGTCTACCATGATGAACTTCATGTCGTCCGGTCCGTTCTTGTAGATTAACGAAGTAATCATAGAGTGAATAGTTACTGATTTTCCAGAGCCAGTAGTACCCGCTACGAGAGCATGAGGCATTTTAGCCAAGTTTCCAAACACAGCTTTTCCAGAAATACTTCGGCCGAGAGCTGTGGTGAGGGGATTGGGAGAATTTTGGAATTTCTCGTCTGCCAAAAGAGTACCCAGTCCGACGGTAGATTTAGCTTTGTTTGGAATTTCTATACCCACGAGAGACTTACCAGGGATAGGAGCTTCGATACGGATAGGGTGGGCAGCCAATGCGAGCGCTAGGTCATTTTGTAGTCCAACTATTCGAGATAGCTTCACACCTTCTGCGGGTTTCAATGCATAGCGAGTGACGGTGGGTCCGATGGTGATCTCATCCATTTCAACCTCGATACCAAAGTTCTGTAAGGTTCGGCGGATGATCATGGCGTTGGCTTTTACATCTCCAGTATTTGGTTTACCTTTGTCTTCTTCTAAGAGTGAGAGTGGGGGAGGAGTGTAAGTCGAGATGAGCCCACCCTTTCTCTTTTTAATTGGCATTTCTTCCTCTTCTGGTTCTTCGGGAGATTTTGCAAAAGTTGGTCCTTTCTTCTCCATTCCCAAAACTCGTTTTAATTTATTGCCAGCAGGTTCTTCTTCCTCGTTTTCCTCTTCGTCTTCTGTTGGTAGTTTGATTTTTTCTTCTCGAGTTTCGCTTTCCTTGTTGTTGGTTAACCAGGCCCAGATTTTTTTAGCAAAAGTTATGAGCTCTGGTCTGGTATCAAACATCGCCAGGATTGAGATCACGAGTAGGGCTACCAAGAAGAGCATACTAGCGTACACATCAAAAAGTTTAACTAATGGGGTACCTAGTATTCGTCCCAAGAATCCTCCAGTGTGAGTAGATGAACCCGCGTCGAGAATTCCTAATCCTGAGAGCAAGAACAGGAGCGAAGAAAAGAGTTTGGTACTGCCGACTGTCGGCGCTCCTTTTTTGATAAATGAAAATCCAAGTAGGATGAAGAGTATGGGGAGTAGCACATAGCCGTAGCCCAAGAGCATAAAGAGAGCATTATATATATTGTCACCGGCGACCCCTGCGCCTCCGAAGGCGGACATAAATAAAAGCGCTGCTAAAACAAAAAAAATCACCGCCCAGATTCCATGCTGTGTTTCGGTTTTTAATTTAGGTTTGAGAGATTTTTCTTTGGAGTTTTTTCTATCGTTTTTTTCTATCGTTTTTTTCTTTGCCATTGATATATTTTAGCATGTAAATAAATTAAATTTAAATTGAGGTTGGTTTTGAGGGGGAACCAAATTTATCTCTTGCTTTTTTTTGTCCATTAGATAATAATGGACACCATGACAGGAGATGAAAACAACCTTAGAGACATCAGGGACACTAGTCTAAATCTAAAGGACAACTCCATTTCTATCCCACCTAATAAGGGTCAAAAACTCATTACCGCACTCTACATGGTCACGGACATCATGGACAAAGATGAGCCAATGCGAGCCAGGCTTCGCTCTCTCGGTTTGGATATCCTAACGGACATGCAAGGCTTAAAAGACACAAACAATGCTCACAGATTAGAGACATTTCTTTCTAGGATTGATTCTGTGCTTTCACACCTTTCTATAGGGGTGACAGTAGGTATGATCTCCTCCATGAATGGAAACATTTTAGAGAAGGAATTCTCTAAACTTCGAGACATAATTCGCGAATCAGAAGTCTTTCAAAAGCCTTACCGCGGACAAGCTTCCTTGTCAGACTTTTTAAGAGATGATGAACAACCTTCCGTTTACCATATGTCCTTTAATCCATCCTCTGGTCATATCAGACACACTCCACAATCATCAGGGACACGCATCGGAGTACAAAAAGCGAGCACATTGATGCAGGCATTGTCCGATAAAATTACTCCAAAGATACCTGAAGCACAATCTATTCCAAAGCATCGTGAAGAGTTCGACTTGCTCAAGAAGGAGCGCAAGGACGAGATCATTCTCATCATTAAAACTAAAAACTTAGAGCAAAATTCTAAGGGACAAGCACTAGGTGTCACCATTACGGACATCAAGTCTATGGCTAAAACTGCCCTAAAGGACACTAGTGAAAAAACTCTGCAACGAGAGCTATTGTCCTTGATAGAAGAGGGTGTC
>CAZAFG010000016.1:3800-5190 GCA_964484865.1 uncultured Candidatus Saccharibacteria bacterium
TATATATAGCTGTAACCTTTTGCTCTCAAAGTTGCATTTAATCTAAAGATGTGAGAATATTGCATCTGTGATAGAGCTGTGAGAAATCATTGTTTTATCGCGTGGTTATCCACAAAATATATTGTTCGTTTATACGGCGATATATTATAATTGTTACACATTGCAATTTTACAGAGCGATCTGTAAATATTCGCAGTATGTATGAGTAAATAACCTCTAGCGCAAGCGTCGAAAAAAATTGCGGTAGAGATTATGGAAAGGTCATTGAAAACTAAATAAAAGATTATGAAGAGGTCGCAAGGCCGAAGCATAATTTATGACGGGTTTTCAATGTAAGTAAAAGGTTTGAAATCTGTCATCATCGCAAAGTCTCCACTATTATTATTTTTATTATTTATTGGTAGACGAGATGATGATTAGAATTACGCTCTTAGTTTTGTCGAAACTTATTAATGGCGTAAAATTATAAAAAATATGAGTTTATTAAAATCAAAATTCTTTCTTGGAGCTTTGGTTGCAGTAGTTGCAGTATTCGGTTTCACAACCGCTAACGCAGCTTACATGCACTCAACTACTCTTAAGATGGGTATGACTAGTTCACAAGTTATGGAACTACAGAAGACATTAAACATGACTTCATGTAAAGTTGCTGCTTCTGGAACTGGTTCAATGGGAATGGAATCTTCATACTTCGGTGGTCTTACAAAGGCTGCTGTTATGTGTTTCCAAACTGCTAACGCTCTTGTAGCCGACGGTGTTGTTGGTGCTTACACAGGCGGAAAGCTACAAAATGTTACTGGTGGCGTAACAACTGGAACTCCAGGTTGCCCTACAGGTGCATTATTTAACAGTATGACTGGTGCTTCTTGCACTAACACAACTTCACTTCCAACTGGATGTACTTCAACTTCAGGTTACAGTACAGTCAATGGCGTAAAGTGTGATAGTTCAACTTCAACACCTTCAACTAACGGTCCTCTAAGTGGTGGAGCAGGTTCTATCACAGTTGATGGAACTTCAGATTTCACTTCTGAAGAAGTTGGTGAAGCAGAAGAAGATGTAGAAGTTCTTGGCTTCGAAGTAGAAGCTGATGACGAATCAGATGTAGAAATCACTTCTGTTAAAGTTACTTTTGAACTTACATCAGGAACTGGATCTGACAAGTTCGATGACTACGCTGAGAATGTATCCGTATGGATGGGTTCTAAGAAAGTTGGAGATGCAGATGTATCAGACTTTTCTGAAAACAGTGATGTTTACTCAAAGTCTATCTCTCTTGACGGTGCTATCGTAAGAGCTGGAGATACTGAGGAATTCTCAGTTGCTGTATCTGGTGTTAACAATCTTGACTCTGGAGATATTAACGATGATGAGTGGACTGCAGATCTTG
>CAZAFG010000016.1:5290-13911 GCA_964484865.1 uncultured Candidatus Saccharibacteria bacterium
GTTAACAATCTTGACTCTGGAGATATTAACGATGATGAGTGGACTGCAGATCTTGCTAATGTAAGATTTGAAGACGCTGAAGGTGTAGTTACAACAGAAGATACTGCAGGAAATGCAGATCAGACATTTGACTTCACAGACTTCGCATCAGCATCTGATCTTGAAATGAAAATTTCTCTATCTGATGAAGATGATATAAACGATGCACATGTTCTAGATATCGACGATTCTTCTGATACAGATGGAGTAGAAGTACTTTCATTTGATATCGAAGCTGACGGAAATTCAGACATCATGCTTAAAGAACTTCCAATAGTTGTTGCAACTTCTGGAATGCATGTTCTTGACGGTATCTCACGAGTAACATTGTGGGCTGATGGTGAAGAACTTGATTCACAATCTACTGTTGATGATGATGGATCTGACGATATTATCTTTGAAGATCTAGACTTTACTATCGATGCTGGAGACACTGTAACCTTCACAGTTACTGCTGACATCAATGACCTTGATGCTACTGTTGGACATGAAGTTGCAAACGGAGACACAATCCAAGTTTCAGTTGGCGCAGATGCTGACTTTGATGCGGAAGATGAATCTGGTGAATCAGTGGGAACTGCAGACATCACTGGTACTGCTGCTGCAGATGCTCATGGTATCTACGATGTAGGTATTATGGCTGCCTTTGATCGAGCTACAGCTACTGCGACTCCAAGTGGAGTAGCTACTGTTGATGATACTGGTACATTCAAGATTTACTTTGATGTAACTGCATTTGATTCAGACATCTATGTAGATGGAACTATCATTGCAGATGAAACAGGTGGTGCAACATATCAAGACATTGATGCTTCTACTACTTCAGTAGCCGCTGGTGTTATTGAATGTTCATCATGTGAAACTGCTGCGAACAGTACTTTCAAAGTTAAGGAAGGTCAAACACGAGAGTTCGTAGTTACAATTGCTGGATCAGGAGCTGATGTATTTGCATCTGCATCTTTGACAAGTATCTTGTACGCTACAACACCTATTGATGGTGATACTTTGTACACATTCAATATGACTGACTACAAGACAGACAGTGTCTGGCTTGACAGTAACTAGTCTAATCTAGTTTGTTTCTCTGGTTGATACACCTTAAAAAGTATTCAAAAAACCACCCTTAATCGGGTGGTTTTTTGTTTGCCTGCCTACCGGCAGGCAGGCCTAATTTGCGTTGATAATTATTGTGATTTAGGTACAATATGGGTATGAATAACAATCAAGTAAATCAAGCGGGTCCGGGGAAGTCAGAAATTATTAAGAATGGCGGTGTAAGCAAGGAAGAGAAGAAGAATAGAATTATAGGCGTTATAGTTTTAGCTGTTATTATTTTGGGAATCATTTTCTTTACAGGCAAGAAAACTGAAAACCTTGTCTCTAAAGTAGAAGGTTGTGCTCCGGGGGATCTTTTCAGTCAGACCACTGGGGAGCCTTGTTTCCCTGAGAGTATGGAACCTTGTAAAGAGGGAGAAGAATTCAATAAGGAAACAGGTGAGCCATGTCCGGAGGTAGCAGGTGATAGCACTATTAAAGATGAAAAACTTTTAACTCCAAATACATCTCTAGGTAGGGTAGCGTCTGGTTATCATACAGCTTTGGCAGAGTACAAAGACATGAGCGTGCTATTTGATGAGAGTTGTATGGCTACACCAAAAGTTCTACAAGTCGCAGTGGGCACTAGGATATTGGTAGCAAACAATTCTACTTCTAACAACTTAGAACTTAAAGTGTTAGACCGCACTGAAGACTTAGATTCTCTACATTACATGCTGAGCTCTAAGTTTGATACAGTCGGGGAGTACCCGGTTTCTTGTGGCGGAAATGTTTCAGCTACAGTTAGCGTAAAATAAAAACTCTACAAAAAACCATCCTGGGGGTAACCTCAGGATGGTTTTTTGCTGTCTAATTTTATGCTTGTGTTTTTGCTCTGAATATGGTATAATATAAGTGTGTTTCAAACAGTTATATTTTTAATATTTGTCTTACCGGCGTTGATGATTCAAGACGGTTATAACCGTCTCAAGGAATACCTGCATTCGCACAACGCTGAGTGGAAACTTCCATACATGATAGCTATGGCTGTTTGTATATTGCTTATCATAATTTTGCTTATCTCTCAATTTATATAATATAATCAGGGGATGACCCAAACGGAAGCGCTAGATATTTTAAAAACTGGTGCGAATGTATATCTCACTGGTGAGCCTGGTGCTGGAAAAACTTTTACTATCAACAAATTTATTTCTTACCTCCGCTCACAAGACATCGAGCCGGCGGTCACCGCTTCGACGGGTATTGCTGCGACGCATATCGGAGGCATGACCATACATTCATGGAGTGGTATTGGCATAAAAAGTTTTCTAGATAAATACGAACTCGACAAGATCGCTTCGAGTGAGTACCTCAATCGCCGGATAAGTAAAACTAAAGTTTTAATTATTGACGAAGTTTCCATGCTTCATGCGGACACATTGGCTATGGTGGATGCAGTTTGTCGGGAGGTGAAACAAAGCAGTGACCCCTTTGGTGGTATTCAAGTTATTTTTGTTGGAGACTTTTTTCAGTTGCCACCAATAGCAAAAACCAAAGAGATCGGTCGTCACCAAACTCTTATAGAGGACGAACCAAAAAGATTTGCCTACGAGTCTGATGCTTGGAAACGGGCGAACCCTATCACATGCTATATCAGTGAACAGCACCGCCAAGATGATGCAGATTTTTTAGAGCTTCTCTTGGCTATCCGGCGAGATCAAGTCAAAAAAATTCACCATACTCACCTGAAATCTCGCCATATCGATCACGATGATTTTCCAGAAAACACTACCAAGCTTTTCTCTCACAATTTTGATGTAGATAGAGTCAATGACAATGAGCTCTCTCAAATCGAAGAAGAATTCAGGCGGTATGAGATGGAGTCCACTGGCACGGCATCACTCGTCGCCGCACTTGAGAAAGGGTGTCTTTCTCCAAAAGTTTTAGTTTTGAAAAAAGGTGCTATTGTCATGTGTACAAAAAATAATCCGAAAGAACATTTTGTAAACGGCACTCTCGGCCGAGTCGTTGAGTTTGATGAATTTTCTGGTAACCCAATTATAAAATTAAAAAATGGTCGGAGTATCGAGATCTCGCCCATGGACTGGAGTGTAGAAGAGGGGGGCAAGATCAAGGCCAAGATCACTCAAGTGCCGCTTCGCCTCGCCTGGGCCATCACCGTGCACAAGAGTCAGGGTATGAGTATGGATGCTGCGGTTATGGATCTCTCGCAAGTATTTGAATACGGTCAGGGTTATGTGGCGCTTTCTCGTGTTCGCAATTTAAAAGGATTGTATTTACTTGGATTAAACGAACAAGCTTTAAAGGTGCATCCAGATATTTTAAAACAAGATATTGTATTTCGAGAAAGCTCCGACCAAGCCCAAAAACTTTTCGGTTCTCTCACACCAACCGAACTCAAAAAAATGCACAAGAATTTTATTGTTGCCCTTGGTGGTAAATGGAAAGAAGGGCATACAATACCAAAACCCGCCTCGACTGAAGCTCCCGGTAAGTTAGAACAAATCCGTGCCAGTCACCAAAACGCCTACAAAAAATGGAGCCCTGAAGAAGAACAAGAATTAATAAAATTATTTAAAAGTGGAAAATCTGTAAAAGAAATTGCATCCCATTCCGGCCGGCAGGTAGGGGGTATCCGGTCTCGGCTTGTTAAATTGGGGTTGATTGAAGAATAACTATTAAGAAAAAGGACGGTCCTTTTTACTTTGTAACTCCATGGAAATGGAGGTATAATGTTCTCATGAGGAGAAAATTTATTTTTTCACTCGGTGAATTCTATCATATATACAATAGAGGCACAGATAAAAGAATAATTTTCGATGATGCTCATGATTATAACCGTTTTATTTTACTTCTCCATCTTTGCAATGGCGAGAAGGCACTTAACTTGTCTCAGCTTTTCAAAAAAGGACGGTCCTTTTTTGATTTAACAAATGAAGACATGGGAGAAAAATTGGTTGATATTGGTGCGTATTGCTTGATGCCTAACCACTTCCATATTCTCATTAAAGAAAAAAAAGAAGATGGGATAAGTATTTTTATGAAAAAGTTAACTACTGCCTATTCTATGTACTTTAATTCTAAAAAACAAAGAATTGGATCGCTATTTTCCGGTCGATTTAAAGCGGAACATGTCGTAAGTGATAATCATCTTAAATATTTATTTTCATATATACATTTGAATCCAGTTAAAATGTTTGACCCTAAGTGGAAAGAAGATGGAATTAAAGATTTTGAAGGCGCTAAAAAGTATTTAGGAGACTATAAATACTCAAGTTATGGAATTTATGCCTACGAAGATAAAGATTTTATATTAACAAGGTCTGTTTTTCCAGAGTATTTCAGTTCTTTTGTGGATTTTCAAAGTTATTTAGATCAGTGGCTTAATTTTCAGAAAAAGGACGGTCCTTTTTCTGAATAGTTTTCCACAGGGAGTCTTGCTTTGCTGATTTTTCAGGAATAAAATTTAAGTATCGAGATTTTAAAAATCCTATTTTTTAATGAAAAAGATTTTTAAATATTTATTTTTTCTCCTGCCAGGGTTTTTGCTATTTGGTGGCGGTATCTTTATTCAAAGTTACTACGCCGCTTTTTTATTTGATACACAGAATGTGGAGGTTGAGTTATCTCCAGAGGAGAGTCATGTTTCTACTTTCAATATTTCTTTTGATGAAACTTATACTCCGTACACTGAAGGTGAAGCAACTTATTCTATAAGTCCAATCACTCTCTGTGATCTCGAAGATGAAGAGACGGGGGATTGTATAGATGAAGTGCCAAACCTCTGCCCATACTTATCACTTTCTTCGACCGATGGAGAGACTACAGAAATTGGTTTCGAAAAGAACACTCACAATTTTAACGCCTACGGAGAACTCAACAAGCCGGTAGATGAGACAGATACTTGGCAGCTTTCTATAGATGCTCCATGTTTTGAAGGGGAGTGTCCTTCTGATTATGATGAGGATTTGCATGGTGCTCCGCTACCTCAATCTATGAAGGGTGAAACTTTTGAGTGCAATCTTTATTTATCTCCCAATGAGCCACCTCCACAAGTTCGCAATATTGTAAGTCCCAAAGTCGCTCTTGCAGACAGTGGCGGAAATACTATTCATGTAACTGCAAAGTTTGGAGGGGTAGCATCAACTCGTGATCCAGTGATAATAATTCCTGGGACCACTGGTTCTTATTTGTTTAAAGATTATGGAAATAAAGGGGAGATCTGGCCGAATGTTTTACAACTTGTTTTACCTGGACCTGACACTTTTTTAAGTGACTTAGCACTCAGTCAAGACGGCACGGAAAGGTTAAGCTTTCCATTAATAGTTGGAGATATTATTCGCAGAGAAGGTGGAGCCCATATTTTCGATGGACTGATTCAGGACTTAGAAGATGAGGGCTATGTCGAAGGAGAAGACTTATTTGTATTTTCATACGATTGGCGGATGAGTAATGCATATAATGCAATCTTGCTGTCTGAAAAAATAGAAGATATTTTAGAGGACTCAGCTGCCGAAAAAGTAGATATCATAGTGCATTCTATGGGGGGAATTTTAGCCAAAGCCTATATTGCTGAAGGAGGTAGTGAGAAGATAGACCAACTTATATTTTTAGGAACCCCGCATACGGGTGCACCGAAAGCTTTCAAAGCTTTGATGTATGGAGACGACATGGGTTTTGGTATTGATTTGTTTGGTGGTTCTAATAACGATATACGTTTTTTAAATCCTCAACAACTAAAAATAATTATTCAAAATATGCCAGCAGTTTATGAGCTACTACCGAGTCAGAAATATATTAATGACGCAGGCGGATATGTTATAAATCAGGAAAATGAAAATAATCCTCTAACTTTAAATTATGCACAGACTAAAAGTAAAATGTTAGTCGATGGAAGGAATCCTTTAATGTTTCCTTTTGCAGAAAATTTGCACAATGATATTGATGATATGGATCTCTCGGGGATAGAAGTGCACAACTTTGTAGGATGCGGTGGCAAGACTGTGGGTGAGATAACTTTTAAGCGAAAACTTTCTTGGGTGGGTTCGACTTTTCAAATGGCGGATGATTTTGATTTGAAGTATGTAAACGGAGACAGTACTGTGCCTGAAGTTTCTGCAGGGGCGGTAGATGGCGGAGAAAAGTATTTTGTAAAAGGAATTTCTCATGGCACTTTACCATCAGCTGATGGTGTTAAAGAAGCAGTCGTAGCTATTTTGAAAGGTGATGAAGTTGCTTCACATGAAAATATTTTAAGTAGCGATACGAACTGCAATATATCTGGTAAAAATGTATCTGTACATAGTCCAGTAGAACTTCACATCTATGACGAAGCAGGAAATCATACAGGACCACTTCCAAGCGGAGACATTGAGAATAAAATTCCAGGAGTTGAGTATGATATTATCGGCGGTGAAAAGTTCGCATTTCTTCCAGACGGAGAAAATTATAAGGTCGTGACTGAGGCTACAACTACGGGAGGATATGACTTGGTTGTGAAAAGTCAAAATTCTGAAGACGAGGTGACCAGTACAGATGAGTGGAAGTTGATTCCACTGGAGAGTACAGAAGCCAAAGGGGAAATCATGCTCGGTGAAGACCACCCTAGAGAGGAATATGAGGTGAGGATGGATAGTGATGGCGATGGAGTGTTCGAGGAAACCATCGAACCTACTCCTCCAGCAGGACCATTTCATTACTTGGATGTATTGCGAAGTTTTATTAAGAATCTGGATCTCAAGCCGAAAGTAGAAAAAGCACTTTTGGAGAAAGTAGATAAACTTGAGAAAAAGCTGAAGAAGAAAAAGGATAATAAGTTCATGGAAAAACTTGAAAAGATAATAGAGAAAGTTAAAGACAATAAAGGTAAGTTTAAAAAGTTTTCACAATCAGAGAAAGATGTCTTACTCGTTACTATTAATAGCTTGCTGGATAGTTTAAAATAAAAGTTATAAAATATATTTATGTTAAATAAATTCAAAAATCACTTCGACCTTTCTAGAAGTTCCAGTAAGTTTTTGTTTACTGTGTTGTTGTATCTTGTATATCTTTTCTTTTTTTACTTTTTAGTTCCACTGTTAATGTACCTTCTTCAGTTTGGTGGCGTACTATTTTTGGTAGTTATATTCCTTATTGCACCAGTATTGAGTTTTAAGATACCCAACATGTTGAAAGATGTTTATTCAAAGAAAAAGTTGTACTCGTGGCATACAGTTTTTGTATTTATACTCCCATTCATATATTCTTATCTTCTGTATTATTTTATAACTAGCAACTTAAACTTTGGTGGTTTCTAGTTTGAATATACTCCTCATTTGTTGCTATAATACCTTCGTGATAACAAAACACTTTTTGAAGACCTTGGTGTTATTTATGGCCATGATTTTGATCGGGCTTTTGAGCTTATTTTTGATCAGTTATTTGGGAGAGCAGGAGAGAGGAGATTTGAGTGGTAATGCTCTCCAAGGATACGAATACTACGAGACAGTTGCAGAATAAGGGTTTTGTGTTATAGTAGTTCTACCGCAAAGAAGATAGGCCGTAGGTCCCGAGCGTAGCGAGGGATAAACAATAAGTCCTGTTCAGTGGGTCGATATCCTGAAAGTCTATTTTGTCTGACGGAGAAAACTTGCGGCTATTAAGCCGTTTTTTTAATTTAAAATAAATATATGGCATTGTTAAAAACCAAAAAAGAAGAAATGTTGAAAGACTTGAAATCTACTTTCAAGGATTCAAAATCTGTCGTCTTTGTAAATTTCCATGGGATGAAAGTCTCTGACGAAACAGTACTACGACGCGAATTGCGAAACCAAGGAGTAGGCTACAAGGTCTCACGAAAAACTTTGCTCAAGCGCGCGCTCGATGGCGTAGCGGAGGGAAGTCTGCCAGAACTCGGTGGTGAAGTCGCTATCGCGTACTCAGCGGATCAGATATCTTCACCGCGTGAAGTTTACAACTTCCAAAAGACTCACAAGGGTATGTTAAATATCCTAGGTGGAATCTTTGATGGCAAGTTCGTAGATGCTGCGTACATGACTGAAATCGCAACTATACCTCCTCGTGAAGTATTGCTTGCTAAGATTGCGTTCCTGTTGAAGAGTCCGATGCAAAGACTTGCTATCGCAGTAAACGAAGTAGCAAAGAAGAAATAATATTAGAAATTAATTAATTATAATTATATGTCAAAATTTGATTCATTTATAGAAAATCTTGATGGTGCAACAGCTCTTGAATTAAACGAGCTTGTAAAAGCTATCGAAGAAAAGTTCGGAGTATCAGCTGCAGCTGTAGCTATGTCCGGAGGTGGTGCAGGCGCAGGTGCTGAAGCAGCTGAAGAAAAGGATGCTTTCACTGTAGTGCTAGCTTCCGCTGGTGAGCAGAAGATTGCAGTTATGAAGGTTGTGAAAGAAGTACTAGGTCTTGGACTTAAGGAAGCAAAGGACTTGGTAGACGCAGCTCCTTCAACTTTGAAAGAAGGAATGAAGAAAGCTGAAGCTGATGATCTTAAGAAGAAGATTGAAGAAGCA
>CAZAFG010000017.1:0-13347 GCA_964484865.1 uncultured Candidatus Saccharibacteria bacterium
CATGTTTATCATTACTTAAAAAACGAGCCTGGGTTTTACCAGGTTCAAAAAAGAAGACACTACCCATGTTTGTTTCTTTACCATTTAATTTTGCATATAAGTGCTTTCGTTCAAAACCATCAGGCATATTAGCATCTGACATTTCTGCCAATCTAGGACTCTCTATTCTTTTAACTTCACTTTGTTCTGTTTTTACAGGTTGTGTAGTTTGAGATACGCCTTCTTTTGCTCCCAATGCCATTAATGCTGTAATTCCTACCGCTTTTCCTAAATTCTTTATAGATTGAAGTTGTTCTTTCATGCCCAAATTATATACCCTATATGCCTATTGTCCAATAAGTGCTTTTACTCGCGCTTCCACCGGTGGATGAGTAGCGAAAAGGCCTGCGATTTTTTGCCCGACTTTTGAGCCTTTTGGATCTGCTATGTATAGATGCGCAATAGCATTACTTTGTTTTTGCATAGGACGGCTATATGCAGAAATTTTCTTTAATGCATTTGCAAGGCCTTCAGGGTAGCGAGTCAAAAGTGCACCGGAAGCATCAGCAAGAAATTCTCTTTTTCTAGAAATTCCTAGTTGCAAAAGCATAGCAAAAAGTGGAGAGAGAATAGCAAAAATAATTCCGACTATCATTAAAATTCCAGCACCTTTATTATCATTATCTCTATTCCCTCCTCCCCAAAGCATGCTTCGCATAAACACATCCGCGAGAATTGAAACAAAACCAACGAGAACAACTGCGACAGTCGCCACAAGCATATCTCTGTTGCCTATATGTGAAAGCTCGTGTGCTATCACCCCTTCAAGTTCATTCTTTTCGAGGATTGCGAGAAGTCCGGTCGTAGTACAAACTACAGCATGCTTCTTGTCTCGTCCTGTCGCAAAAGCGTTCGGCGCCGGATCGTTCACTACATAAACTTTCGGCATTAGAAGTCCTGCAGTAATAGAAAGATTTTCAACTATTGTATACAAGTCATAATACTCTTCTTTTTTCGCCTCTTTTGCTCCAGCTAGGGTCAAAACTATCTTGTGCGAAAACCAAAAGCTCGTGATATTCATCACGATACTGAAAATCACAAAGAAATATAAGATAGATGGGTTTTGGTAGTAATAAGAAAAAAACCAACCGAGCCCGATAACAACAATTAAAAACATAGACATAAGAATCCATGTCTTTGTAATATTTTGTGATTGATGGGTGTATAAATTCGAGGACATATTAATAATAGTAATTAATAAGATTAAAATATCTTATGACTTCAGAATTTCCCCCTACTGCACACATTGTTTGTTCGGTATCTCCTATACATCTTTTATTTTTAATATCTACAAAGAGTGGCACAGGTCCTGACACAACATAACTCTCAGTGGAAATGCTAGGTCCTTTTTTCAAAACTTTTACACCTTTTATGGTATCTTCCCAAGTAACCCATCCTGGAGGCATTCCATTTGGACCAGAAGAGGCCCATTCACTTTCAGCTTCCATGGATACTTCAGATGGTGATTCATTCACTTGACCATCATTTACATCATTGATAGAGTCTTCTTTAGAAAAATTTGTATTAGATTGCGCAGACTCTTCATTAATCTCAATAGAATTATTCAAATAAGGCAAATAAGTCTCCTTGTCTTTAAGCATTATCCGCAAAGCAAAAACCATAAGTATTATCAACACTAGAAGTAAAACGCTATTTAATTTTGAACCAAAAAATTTATTTGGCATGAGAGTTAGAATTTTACTTCTACTGGCTTGGATTCCACTCCATCGTCTGGAATATCAAAGAATTCTTTTTTCAAGAAGTGAAAGATGTTAGCAATAATGTTAGAAGGAAAAGTTTGAAGCGCAATATTCCAATCTCGAACATTAGTATTGTAAAATCTTCGAGCAGCCTGAATCTTGTTTTCAGTATCAGAAAGTTCTCGCTGAAGCTCCATAAAATTAGTATTGGCTTTAAGATCTGGGTAAGCTTCGGCAATACCAAACAATCCGGTGACTGCAGCCCCTAGCATTGCTTCACTCTTAGTATGCTCGCCCATAGTCTTGGCACTCATAGCACTCGCTCGAGCCGCAGTTACTTTTTCAAACGCAGTTGATTCGTGGGTCGCATAACCTTTCACAGTACTGACAAGATTTGGGATCAAATCATATCGACGCTTTAGTTGCACTTCGATATCTGCCCATGCTTCCTCGGTGCGATTCCGAAGAGTAACAAAACGATTATATAAATAAATAACCCACAACACTAAAACAGCTAAAAGAATTAAAATGTATATCATACCCTTATTGTATCACAAAAGGGCTAATTTTTGAGTTTTCGCTCTTCCACCCAAACCAAGAGAGATGAGGCTAAGAAAATCGAAGAATAAGTACCAAAAAACATCCCAGCAGTGAGCATAAGAGCAAAATACTTCGTAGTTGATGGACCAAATAATACAAGGGAAATCAAAACCAGGATAACAGTCATCGAGGTCGCAATAGAACGAGCAAAAGATTGCTCTAGGCTTTTACCGACGGTTAAAGCAAATACTTCCTTAACTCTATTTTCAACATTCAGGCGTAAGTTTTCTCGGATACGGTCAAAAATAACTATAGTATCAGAAACAGATAGACCTAAGATAGTCAGTACAGCGACTACGAAGAGTGTATCGAGCTCAGCACCAAAGTAATGTGAAAAAATTACGAAGATTCCAGCTGGAATGACGACATCGTGGAGAAGTGTAACAATAGCAATCAATCCATACTTCCAAGAAGACACAGGTTCGGAAACTTTTCGAAAAGCATAAGCGATAAACATAATAATCGCGAGTGAAACCAAGACTAGGGCCACGATAGACTTACGAGTAAGCTCTTTACCTACTGACGGACCGATAGAGTTGAAACTGATTTCTTTCAAACCCGCCTTACCGCCCTCGGAAAGTGCACCCAAAAGTTGTAAGTGTTCTTGGTCCACGAGGTCTCGAGATTTTACAATGTAACCAAGGGGGCCAGTAGGCTGAAGTGTTATTGATCCAAATCCTAGCGCCTCAAGAGATCCAGCTAATTCTTCTTGAGCTGGGCGAATGGTATCATAGGCGACTTCAGTCAGCGCCCCACCCTTAAAGTCTATACCGACATTGAAACCAAAAACTGACATGGAAACGATCGATAGTATTACCAACAAAATGGAGACACCGATAAATATTTTTTTGTGTTTAATGATGAACATAATTTTATTATTTAACTTCTTCTTTAGAGTTTACAATTCTGCCACTGGCTAGTCCGCTCGAAAACAAGAATCGGGAAACTTTGCCTTCTTTTAAGAAAGACAAAGTTGAAAGGAATATCTTGGTCACAGTTATAGCAGAGAACATAGAGACTAAGACACCTATACCCAAAGTAAGTGCAAAACCTTTAATCAAAGTAGTACCGAACCAAAACAATATAATAGCTGTGATGATGCTGGATGTATTGGAGTCTCGAATAGAAAACCAAGCTCGAGAGAAACCATTTTGCACGGCATTTTGAATACTCTTACCTCCACGAAGTTCTTCTTTAATTCGTTCAAAGATAAGCACATTAGCATCCACAGCGAGTCCCATCGATATGATGAACCCAGCGATACCCGCAGCAGTGATAGTAACTGGAATTAGTTTAAATAGGGCGAGCACTATCAAGATAAAAATAGACAAAGAAACCACAGCCACAAGTCCTGGCAAGCGGTACCATAGAACCATAAATAACGCGACAAAAATAAAACCAATGATGCCGGCTTTGATACCCGCAGATGCGGCGCTATCTCCCAGAGAGGCTCCGATAGTTTGCTTGGAAAGTAGAGTAATAGGCACAGGAAGGGCTCCAGAATTTAATCGGCCCACTAGCTGCTTTGCTTCTGTAGGGGTGAAGGATCCAGAGATAACAGCTTTACCGTCTAGTATAGCATCGCGAACAATTGGTGTAGAAATTGGTGAACCATCCAAAAATATTGCTACCGGCTTGCCGATATTCTCTTGTGTAATTTTGGCAAAAAGCTCGGTACCCACATCATCGAATTGTAAACTCACGGTTGGTTCTTGGGTGTTTGGATTAAATTCTAAGGTTGCTCGTTTCAAGTATCGTCCAGTTAAGTCAGTTTCCGCAAAGAAAGTACTTTCGTCGATCACAACATTGGCTACACCTTTGTCATCCACAGTTACCTTTTGTTTTGGTTTTGGATTTTCAACTTTAAATTCTAGAAGTGGAGTCTGTCCAATCATAGCTGTTGCTTTCTCTAAGTCAGTCTCTCCTGGTAGATCTATGATGAGTTTGTGTTCACTGCCTGATATCAGACTACCTCCTTGCACTTGAACCACAGGCTCAGAAACTCCAAAAAGATTCACACGGCGCTCGATAACATCTCGGAGTGCATCCATAGAATCATCCACCTGGCCAGCCTCTACCCCACTGATATCAGCTTTGTAAATCAAGTGACTACCACCAGACAGATCGAGCCCTAGGCGAAATTGGTGATTTTGTAAAAATGAGCTAGCCTGCCCAAAATTCTTATTAAGCTTATACTCAGACTTATATACAAAAAAAGCCACCAATAGGGCGAGCACTAAAATTAATACAGTCGAAATTCTTTTCTTAATCATAAATATAGCGCTATTCTATACCCTATTTATAACTTTTGCAAACCGTAAATGGTGTACGATATATGACACCAAAATACCTAAAACTATGCCTCCTAAAATATCGATCGGATAATGCACCCCTCCCGCAATTCGAGCAATACTTATAAACAAAGCCAAAAATAAGAAAAAGTACCCAGCTTTTTTGTGTTGCAGATAAATAGAAAAAGCGAGAGCTGTAAAAAAAGCTGCGTGCTGCGAAGGAAAAGCATAGCCCGTTTCTGGAAATAAATTAGCAACTTCTGAGAGAGCAATAAATGGCCTAGGTGAACTTATGATATTTTTTATAATTTCTCCTAACAGCCAAGCGATTCCTCCTGCGAGAAATGCAACAAAAATTTCACTCCATTTTTGCCGAAAAGCTAACATAGGATTTTTATTCGGAAGAACATCATTGTGCATCAATAAATAAATACCAGCACCGAGCACTACAAGGTACGGCAAGTAAACTGCCAAAAAAGTGATCACCAAATCCAACGAACTTGATTGATGTGAGAAATTATAAAAAAAAGAAAAAATTAGATTATTCATTTATATTTAATTTTTGCTGCGCAACGGTTAAGACATTTTTAAGCATCATAGCTACAGTCACCGGACCAACACCACCGGGTACAGGAGAAATAAAACTCATTTTATCTTTTACGGATTCAAAATCTGCATCCCCTACTACTGTACCATTTGACTCAGATGTCCCAGCATCAATTATGCTAGCACCCTCTTTGACCATATCACCTTTAATATAACCCTCCCGACCAATACCAGAAATGATTATATCCCCTTGTTTCAAAATCTCCACACTGTTTTCACTTTTTTGGTTCAAAGTCTGGTGAGAAATATTTTTCCGAGATAAAAGAGCAGATACGGGCCGACCAACAAGCTCGCCCTCTCCTAAAACGACAATATTTTTTTTATCAAAATCAGGAATTTCCTCAAGCAATCTCATGCATGCGAGCGCTGTTGGAAAAGAAATTCCTGACTCACCACTATAAAATTTTTGACTAGCGATAGAGCCCAAGGCATCTACATCGAGATTCGGATCAATGGCATCTAGGATCGCTCTAGTATCCAAATGTCCAGGCAATGGCAACTGCACGATAATCCCGCACATATTTTTCGTATGATTCAGATCTTGTATTTTTGAAACCACTTCTTCAGTATTAGAAGTAACTGAAAAAGTGGCATCACAAAAATTGATACCGATAGACTCAGCTTTTTTTCTTTTTAGATTTACATATTGTTTCGAGACAACATCATCCCCCACCAACACATCACAAAAAATAGGGGTAAAAGGAAGTTTAGCAACTTCGTTTTTTACTTCCTCTAAAATCTCTTTACTTATTTTTCTTCCGTCTATTATTTGCATATATAATTTATTCTGCAGTATTCGAAATACTAAGCTCCTAGAAATTCGTTCTTCATATCATCTCGATGAGCAATCCGGGCGTACCGACGCATACTCATAAGTATCCCTAGGCCTGCAAACTCAGTAATCAAGTGCGACCCACCATAACTCATAAACGGCAGCGGGATTCCTGAAATTGGCATGATGCCCAAGTTCATACCTATGTTTATGAGTATATGACTCATGAAAAAAATCGCAATCCCCATGCCATATAGCATCTCAAAATTTGTAGCCCCATACATTGAATTTTGTAATATTCTCCAGACGATGAGCGCAAACAAAACCAAGACCAACCCCGAGCCGACAAATCCCCACTCTTCTGAATAAGCCGCAAAGATAAAGTCAGTCTGTGGCTCTGGCAAGAACTTTAATCGTGATTGAGTGCCAAAACCCAATCCTTTACCTGTGACTTCACCTGACCCAACTGCGATAGTGGACTGAAAAGCATTGTATCCAGATCCGTGAATATCAGCTAAGGGATTCAAAAAGTTTGTGATCCGGTCTTTCTGATAATCTGCAAAAACAAAAAACCACATCGACACAAATATCAGCGTACCGCCTAAAAATACCAGGAGTAGATGCCTTTTGGAAATTCCAGATACTAGGACCATTCCAAACCAGATCAAGAAGATAATCATCGCTGAACCAAAGTCTGGCTGAAGTAGAACTAGTAGAAACGGAACCAAAGCATATAATCCGGAAATAAAAATATGTTTAATATTTCGGATCTCAACATGTCGTCGAGAAAAGTATTTGGCCAAGACCAAGACCAGCACCAACTTCATCATATCCGCAGGCTGAAAAGAAAAACCCCCAAAATCAAACCAACTCTGAGCGCCGTTGGCGACAGTACCAACAATAAAAAGTAATAACAAAATTACAGAGAAAAATATAAAAAGAAAAACCAAAATATCGGTGCGCTTCAAAAATCTAAAATCAATAAAAGAAAAGATAAAGAAAATCACAAACGATACTAATATCCAAATCATCTGTCGTTCAAAAAAGTTTCCTTCCGATTCGGCCGGCACAAAAGATTTCATAGTAAAAAGACCAAACGCCATAATCGGTAAGACGAAAAAGACGAGCAGCCAGTCTATTTGCTTGGTCACAAAATTTGCCATATCGTTTAGAGCTTGGCTAGGAAAATATTGTACATCGGGATTATCTCTTTGAGTACAACTGGAGTTTGAAATGGTTCTGGCCAAGTAAATGATAGTGGTACTGTTTGCTCACCACGGAGAACATCCACAAAGGTCCGGCTCACTGATACGGCATTGCCTTCTTTGTCATAAAGTAGCGCGACGACATTGACCTCGGGGATATTATAGAGAGATCCATTCTTCATGTCCGCAGTCATGCGAGGAGTCGTAGTCTCATCTTCTAATCGAATATCCGAAACAACAACTTTCATTTTTTCAATTTCTTCTTTTGGTACCTTTACCCAAACCGGGGTCTCTGTAAACTCGAAAGTAGTATACACTGGGGTAGAATTGCCAACTCCGATAGCTGGTTCAAATATAGCAAACTTACCAGACGGCGGAACAAAAGTTTCCCCTTCTCGCATACCTATGTATAGATTATCTTTATCCGCAAAACGAAAACGATATTTGATGCGGTAAATAGCAGTGTTGATATTCTGATTTTCTACATAAGCCACCGCATTGTACCTGCCATCTGTAACTCGGAAAGACCGAGCCCAGACCACAGAAAGTCTGTCGACTTCAAAATTACAAGCTCGTGCACAAGAACCACCACAGTCGATACCTGTTTCTGCGCCGTTCTGCTTTGCATCAGAACAAGTTGGTTTAGAGTTTATGTATGGGTAAGCAAATAAAAATCCGAGACCCAAAAAGAAAACTATAAGTATACTTAAATATGCGAATTGCCGTTTAAAAGCCCATGTCATAGGAGTATTGTAACATATCGAAGTTTAAATCGCCTGAAACTCCGCGTAGAATTTAGAACCCTTACCCTTGCCTTCGGACTGTGCCCATACCTTACCTCCATGCGCATCCACGATAAGTTTTGCAGAATAGAGTCCATAACCCGTAGAATCCACATTCATCTTGGTAGATTCTTTACCTCGGCCACCTTCGGTAAACAGATGAGACATGTCTTCGGGGGTAATACCCACACCGTTGTCAGAAACCGAGAATAAAACTTTTCCATCTTTGTTCTCGAGTCCTACTTTTACTTCTCCATCATTCGGAGTGTACTTGATAGAGTTTTCGATAAAGTTGTGAATTACTTCCTTCATCCAAAATTCGTCCCCTTTTACATTAAATGAACCTTCTTTGATATCAGTACTTACTTTTAAATTTTTTGCTTCAGCAGAAATTTTAAGTTCTGTAATCATATTCTCCACAATGTTTTTCAAATCTATGCTTTTCATCTCATACTTCACCGTTCCACTCTGGAGATTAGATGCATTTAAAACCAAATCAATCGTCTTGATTCCAGTATCATCGGATTCCAAACCAGTCTGCGCCATCTTCCTCATCTCTGGAGTGAGTACTCCAAAAGTATCATTCAACATCTCCGCAAAGACATACTTGGTGCGAGTAAATGAGCCTTTCACTTTATGTGTAATAAGATGAACCAACGATTCACGCTGCTGGATAAGGTTTTTTAAGTCAACATTTAGTTTCTCAATGCGTTCGCGTTGATCAGATTCACGTTTTAGGTTTTTAAACAATAAATAAATCAAACTAATAGACAAGACCATAGTAATGATGGTTAAGAGTCTGTCAGTCTTGCTCGACACAAAGAAAAATTGAAGGGCAGAAATTATAACAAATCCAAATACTAAAAAGTAAGTACTAACGATTTTAAGATTAAAGACATCGAGATTAAATATAGAATATGTAATTGCTATTAAAAATACAGGAATTACAAATAAAGAGTATAAATTCAATTCATAATTACCTGTTGTGGAAGCTAAGTACTCTGTAACACTAAAAATAGACAAAAATAAAAACATTGAACCCAGCATCATGAGACTTGATTTTTTTGTATAGTTTAAAGTTTTTTTGAAAAATGGCAATAAAATGCAAAGCAAAACAACAACTAGAATGATTATTTCAATGTACAACTTATATTGATCTAAAAATAGGTTATTCGAAGCCTCACATACAGGATGGTAAAACTCTGTTACAGACTGCTGGGTAACTGTGAGATAAAAAGGAATTAGGGTTCCTAGAAAAAGGACAACTTTACTCCAAATGGCAATATCAGAGCGCTTCACAAAAACCAGAGCGAAATATAAACCGAGAATATAAAACGCTGTCTCTAAGTAAACCAGAGTAGACCAGGTGGCGTATATTAAATAATAGTTATTAGAAGTCCAAGTAATTAAATCACCTATAAGCCATAAAGAAAAAGCAACACTAAACCAAAGAAAGATTCTAGAAAGTAAGTTTTTTTTGGCTTTAAAAAAAACCAGAAGTGCCAGAAGTAAAACAAAAAAAACAGGAATTAGATGTGAATAAAAAGCTATATCACGCAAAGCATCTGTTGTTAAAAAACATGTATTTATTATTGTGGTTAAATCAATCATGTAAAATTTTCTTCACAAAAGAACCAGTCTTGTGCCCATAAGAAACCCAGTGTGTGTCAATCTGATTATCCATTGGTGGAATAGGCACAATCAAAGGTTTTACTCCAGATACTTCGTAGGCCTTTTCAAATGCAGGTAAAAATATTTCCTTAGTAAATCTACCTTCCTCACCATCCAGTAAAAAATTCTCAAATAAAATACCGTGACAGCTAAATAATAACAAAAAATTCTCATAATAATCAACAGCCTTTAGCCCATTTTGTTTAAACCAATCTGATGCATTGTAAAAACAGAATTCATCTTTATTATAACCACAAACTTCGAATAATCTTTTATGGAAATCAATCAATGGTTCACCCCACAATGTCATAACTTCTTTAAACTTTTTACCGTTATATTTATTAAAATCTGTAACCGTAAATTTTTCTTCTATATTGTCGCCATTTTTATTCAAAAACTCATGCACACGCAACTGCCCCAATGAATGTTTAAAATCATTATTAGATGTAAATTTATCTTCATGGTACTCAAAAAATACTGGTTTTAAATTATTGTCTTTGGTTAACTCTAAAAACCATCGCGTGTCGTAGTTCGGCGTAGCGACTTGGCGAAACTGCACAGCACAATCTTCGCCTAATCCAAGAGGTGCTGGAATGTTTCCTCTTAAAAGGAATTCTATTTTTTCTTTTAATTTTTTATCTTTTTGTCTTTCTTTGAGCAATCTTACTGCCTCTGAAAGAGAAGTATAAACTGTCTCATTAAAAAGCTTACGGTCTAACATTATTCTTTCATAATCAATTTTTTGAGACATATAATTTATGGAGTTGTAGGCGTGCAAGTTTCTCCCCATTCGATGCTTGCAACACACTCCAATAACTCACACTCAATAATCCCAGACTCACAAACACTCAGACAATCTTCATTTTCACAAAACTGGAAATCCTCTGCATTTACTAAATATCTCTTAAAGATAGGTAAGTGATTCGGCGGACAATCATCTGGATTTGCACAATCCCTCTCTATACAAACTTCCCTAGTTGGATCACAGGCAGTTTCAATTAAAAAATTAAAATCTTTTTTAAAATAGAAAAAGTAAAAAGAAGCTAGTATAACCGCCAAGGAGCAAAGTCCTACTAAAAACAGGAACCAATTGCTACCTTTCTTTTCTATTTGTTCTGGCATAACAGCATTATTTTACCACATTATTTATAAAAACAAGATAGCACTACCTATCACCATCACTATTACAGCCACGATCTTTGGATACAGTACCTGCCAAGACATATCTTCTTTGATAATTTTAGGAAACATATATGTGCCGATCACAGTCAAAAGGAGTACAAAAGCAGGCTGAAAAGCACTCACAATAAAGACTAGGGTTACCGGTGCTAAAATCAACGCAAAATTTGTCAGTAAATTCCCAGAAACAGTCATAAATTCACTCGCCACATTTACTACAAATATTTTCAATCCTCCGGTCCTATTCATATGCATAAATTCCTTACGCCTTTCTGGCATGAGAAAAAATATAAGCACACCCGAGAGACCCAATCCGAGATATTCCCAAAAGGAAGAAACCCAGAAATTATTCTCCACAGTTACATATTTAAAAATAATTCCAGAGACAGCTACTGTGAGAGATACTGCGAGCATATAAAACAGTGGTTTCTTTTTTACTCTTTTACTTGTCTCTCTCCAGTCAACAGAAATTATAATGAGACCCACAAATATGATGATAGCTCCGATGACCTGCTCTAGGTTAAGTGTTTCTCCTAAAAACAAATAGCCTAAAATGTAACCGAATACCGGCACCGTCAAAAACCAAGGTACCACGCGTGAGACTTCTTCAATCTCGAGAGCAAACAAATACAAAACCACCCAAATTATAGTAAGTACTCCAGTGAGAAGTAAAAGAAGTTTGTCTACTAGAGGAATGTCAAAAAGTCCGTTAGTGAAAACAAAAATCAAAAGGGCGATAACTAAACCAATGACACTAGAAAATATCACCAAGCCACCAGAGCTTCTTTCTTTGTCTCTATCAGAGTACTTGGCGATCAAATACTGGTCCGCAATATTTACTACTGCCCAGAGAAAGGGCGCAATGATGGCATATAAAAACCAGCTATTCATGCGCCCAGTATATCAGATTTAGCATATTTGGCCATTTTAAGTTATAATACAAGTATGGAAAACAAAAACAACCTCATTAATTTCGGTTTTATCTTAGGCCTCGCCTTAGTACTCTCAGCTATTATCGGCTCTTACACTTTTTATAATTTACGCTCTCAAGATTTCATATCCACCACTGGTTCTGCTAAAAAGGCAGTAACTTCGGACAAAGTAAAATGGATCACCTCCATCACTCGACCGACAACTATTTCTAATATTAAAGACGGGTATTCAAAAATGGATGCTGACCTAAAAGAAGTCAAAGCTTTTTTTGTCGCAAATGGCATCCCCGAAACTGAAATAACTGTCGCTCCTATCTGGATGAACGAAATTTATGAACAGTACCCAAGTGCAGACAAGAAATACAACCTAACTCAAAATATAGAAATAAATTCTGCGGATGTCGCCAAGATAGACAACTTGTCTAAAAATACAAATTCACTCATCATAAACAAAGGAATTCTCTTCTCTACAAATTCTCTTGAGTATTATTACTCACAACTACCAGCAGTCCGAGTAGAACTCCTAGCTGACGCCGTCCTCGATGCTAAAGCTCGAGCTCAAAAGTTAGCAGAGGCTGGAGGTAAAAAAGTTGGTACTCTAAAATCCGCTTCTTCTGGTGTAGTTCAAGTCCTCTCTCCTAACTCTATCGATGTCTCTGATTACGGCATGTACAACACCTCTACAATTGAAAAAGAAATCATGATTACCGTCAAAGGTAGTTTCGCTATAAAATAAAAGTAGAAATAAAAAAAGCAGATTACCCCGAAGGGGCAACCTGCTTAACTCTTGCTGAAATAAACTCCATACTTCTTCCGAACAAGTCCTTGAAGAACTTTTCGGCTTCTATTATGGTGTCATCCCATAGCTCCATGAAATGATCTTTTCTTAAGTTTACCCGAATACCGTCGGGCTCACTCTCAACCTTGATGGATAGTCTTCCGTGTTTATTTAGCTCTTTATCCAAAAGCTTCTGGAGGCGAGTAACTAAATCCTCTCCGACATATTCTGGTGGAAGTTTCCATGACATATGGTTTGAGGCTGAGTGGGACACCTTAATGAAGAGTGGTTCAGGGAAGTCTACAGGCCTCTCCCGAGATTTTATGAAAGCATCATGCTCTTTTTTCTTTGCCCCCCACTTTTCAAGCATAATGAGCATTTGTCTCCACAAGAAGATTCCTGCTGCCATAACAACAATTATAGTAATCGAAACTGTTCTATACATTGACCAATTTATGGCCAAAAATAAAATCGGAGTATACATAACTGGTTTTTATTTAAAAGTTAAATTGAAATTATTGCGAAGATCAAACTATCTACCTTTATATTATATCATATTTACAAACAAAAAGCAAGTAACATACCGTAACAAAAACTAACCCCACTCCATCATCATCTCCTAATAACAGCGACCGCTTTTATTAGGAGACAACAAAAAGCCTTATATTTCAAAGGCTGTTTTAGTTTTAAACATTTTGTGCTGGCGACAGCCTACTTTCCCCACAAGGAGTATCATCGGCTCAACAAGGCTTAACTTCTCTGTTCGGAATGGGAAGAGGTGTGGCCCTTGCG
>CAZAFG010000018.1:0-2004 GCA_964484865.1 uncultured Candidatus Saccharibacteria bacterium
AATCCTCAATACCAATTTCTTCTAGGGTGATTTGAATTGATTTTGGATCCAAGATTCTCATCACGATTTTTTCACCATAAGCTCCAGGTACCAGAGAGGTACGGATACTAATTTCTTCATCACCTTCGATGATAGAAAATCTACCGTCCTGAGCATTGTTGGAAGTTAACTTCATTCCAGATAGAAGTTTGATACGAGAGTTTAGGAGGTTATATAAATCTACTTCAAAAAAATCTACATCTTGTAGTACTCCATCGAGACGAAGGCGCAACCGAGCGTCGTTTTTTTCGCGTTCGATATGTATGTCAGAGGCTTTAATAGCGATAGCACCAGCTAGAATTATTTCTAGTATGCGCGATACTTTGTGTATTTTAGTATCTGCTTTTGCTTCCTTCATCAAGCGTTCGATGTCTTGCATGTGCCGGATTTCTTTAGCGGTGTTGCGAAGTGTTTCTCCTGAAATTTCTAATCCTCCCTGCATAGCATTTTCTGCCATCGATAATTCCAAGTATCGCTCCCAGACTTTTTCCAAGGATGCGAGTGATGCCATGTAAAAAGTTGGCACTAAGCTTTGGCGTTCCATGTCTTCTTTTAAACGAGTAAGGAGTTCTGGTGAAGGGGATCGAACGGCGATAAAAATATTCTTTCCAGAAAGTTTGAACGGGCCGACTTTGAGTTCGCGAGCATCAGCTTCGGATATGGAGCGCAGAGCTTCGTTGTCTATACCTAAACGGTGTAAGTTCGCATACGGTAGATTGTATTTTGAGCGAGCCAAGACCTCAACAAGTTGTTCCTCCTCTTCTTTGCGTAGTTCGTCTAGCTGTTTGTTTTGTTTTTCTTCATCGAAATCAGACATAATATCCCTTATTATACAGTATTTATAAGGCTGTATAAGGCTTGACTTTTGTGCCAAAAAGTGCTATACTATATAAGTAAATTCATTCTTTGTTAAACATCTTAAACCTGATCATATGAGACAGTTAATTCTTTTGTTGCTTATTTGTTTTTCTTTACCTTTGTTGGCTCAGAAAAACTCTTGCCCCGGCTGTTTTGCTGAACGCAAAAGCGGTGGGTATACCATAGCCGATTTGGCTAGTAATGTACCGAACAAACCAAAACAACTGGAAGTCTATACTTCTGTTGTTAATGAACTTGGCGTTCAAGATGGTTGGATAGGTCACTTTGAAGGTGGAGTTATGTCTTCCGAAAATGTGAGTTGGTTATTAGATAGTCTGACTTACGCTACCATGACCTGGAGTTCAGGTGAGGGTATTACAGTCGCACTTTTTTCTGCTGACACTGTAAAATGGGAGGATCGTCAGTCGTATGTATATGACGAAGATGATTCATCTAAAAAAACACACGGTCCGGAACATGTAGCACTACTCGACATTACCAAAATATTTGGGATTGTTGATTCACTTGGTAAGCCTTACCCAGTCAGAATTTTGGCTTGTTTGTGTTGTCAAAATGCAGTGCGAGACCACAGAGACTTAAAGACACCAAAGCGTCCCAGAGTTATCGGTGATATTTCTGGTGGTGGTGCTGATCCAGGCGCTTCTGGTGGTGCTGATAAACCAGATCCTAGTAAGAACACAGGAACTGGTGGCGTTGGAAACAATACTCCTCCTAGGTTTAAATCACGGGAAGAAGAGCAGTGGTTCCGACAGCAACAAGCGAAACAACTAGCGAATCAACAGTCTGGTGACAGTCTAAAGATTCCTGGTGTAGATGGTGTAACATTCAACTTGAACGACAACAGTTCCATGAATGTGAACATCAACACCGGCAGTGGTTCTATCTCTACTAATTCCGGAAAGTATCAGCCTTATCCAAAAGATGAGGATGATGATCTGGTCTTTGATAGAAAGACGAGACGCTATGTGCGTCAGTCAGTAATTGTGGTTGATGATAGGCCTCGATCTTCGTTTGCCGCGACACTTTTCGCAGGTTTTGGAAGCTGTTATGGAAACTATGGAGGGGGTAGTTACTTCTACCCATCTA
>CAZAFG010000018.1:2104-9088 GCA_964484865.1 uncultured Candidatus Saccharibacteria bacterium
ATGAAAAAGATTTCGAAACATACCGTCCATACTGAAAAGCTGGCTAAAGAGTTTGTAAAGAAAATTTCTAAAACAAAAAACAAAGTTGCCTGTGTTGTTGGACTATATGGGGACTTGGGTGCGGGGAAGACCACTTTTACTCAATATGTAGCCAAAGAGCTTGGAATTAAGAAAAAAGTTGCGAGTCCGACTTTTGTGGTGATGAAGCGCTACCCACTCAAGCATGAGATGTTTAAGAACTTTTATCACCTCGATGCATACCGACTAAAAAACGAGAAAGAATTGATAGCTCTTGGTTGGAAGGAAACTATTAGTAACCCTGAAAATATTGTTTTCATTGAATGGCCGGAACTTGTCAAAAAAGCTATGCCCAAGAAGCACTACAAGATAAAAATAAAGCATTTAAAAGAAGGAGAGAGGAGTTTTGACCTCTAGGCTTGATTTTTATTCCCATTCGTGCTATAAGTATATCCGGAACTCAATGCAAAGGCATTGTTTTTTTGTTCTCAAACAAGTTCACTACAATTTTTAAAAACGGTTTTAACTATGAAGAAGCAAAGAAAAGTTATTGTCCTCAAGGGAGGAGAACGACCAATTGAGGTTGATGCTATGGAAGCTCGAGAAGCACTTGTTGCTGTACAGGCAGTGAGTTCTCATGTTCGTCGGGAAATTATTGGGCAACTTGAAAATGTGCCTACAATGACACTTGACCAACTTTCAGAGACTTTAAGAATTCCGAAAGGTTTCTTACCTCAACAAATGAGACCTTTGGAAAGGACTGGAATAGTCATTTCATTACCTCGAGAAGAGTATTGCCTCAATCAGGTAAAACTCAACCAGGTGACATCTCTTATAAATGATGTTGCCAAAGCCTAGCTGCACTGCTAATTTCAACCTGATAGGCCTGCCATTGCGGGCCTTTTTTTATTGCCAAAATTTTATTTTAAAATGTTACAATGCCTATATGGCAAGTGTTAAAAAACAAACTAAGACCTTAGTTTTACTGGATTCCCACGCGATAATTCACCGTGCCTATCATGCGCTGCCTGACTTTTTATCTTCATCTGGCGAGCCCACAGGGGCCTTGTATGGACTCTCGACTATGCTCATGAAGATAGTCACTGATCTTAAACCAGACTATATCGTGGCTTGTTATGATCTACCTGGAAAAACTTTTCGGCATGTGGCTTATGATGCATACAAAGCGGGCCGCGCCAAGGCTGACGACGCCCTGATTGCTCAACTAAAAAAGTCTCGTGAGATTTTTCAAGCCTTCAATATTCCTATCTATGATGCCCCTGGGTTTGAGGCAGACGATGTCTTGGGAACTATCGCCATGCAACTCAAAAAGGATAAGAGTATAAATATAATCATCGCTTCAGGAGATATGGATACCATGCAATTAGTAGATGGTAAAAAAGTTCAAATATATACTTTGAAAAAGGGAATCACCGACACTATTTTATATGACGAGGATGCAGTCGTGGAAAGGTTTCATTTCAAGCCAGCACTTTTACCAGACTATAAAGGACTTCGTGGAGATCCGTCGGACAATATCATCGGTATTAAAGGTATTGGCGAGAAAACAGCTACGACTCTAATCACGGAGTTTGGCACCATCGAAGAAATTTATAAAAAAATTAAGAAAGATGATGGGGCTTTTAAAAAAGTTGGCATCACTCCTAGGATTATTGACCTAATCAAAGACAACGAAGAAGAAGCTTTATTTTCAAAAACCTTGGCTCAAATTCGGATTGATGCCCCTATCAAATTTGAGATTCCAGAAAAAACTTTTTGGGAGAGTGCTGACTTGAAAAAGATTGAAGAGATGTTTACCAAGTTTGAGTTTCGAAGTTTGTTTGCTCGACTTAAAAGTTTCTTTTCTAAAAGCGGTAGCGTTAGTGTAACCGAGGCACTGTACGAAGAAACAGAGAAAGAAGAAAAAATACTACAAAGTGTAGATAAAACAAAGCTCCAAGAAGCTAGTATTGCGCTGTGGCTACTAGACTCTGATACTCCGACTCCAGGACTCGAAGATATTCTCCGGTATGCGCGAACCACGGATTTTAATACTGCTTATGAATTTATTTTTAAAAACCTAAAGGAGAAGGGTTTAGATAAAGTGTACCAAGAGGTTGAAGCTCCAATTATACCGACAGTAGCACAGATGGAAAAATACGGAATTTTGATAGATCAAAAATATTTTAAAGATCTTTCAAAAGAATATCACTTAGAGCTGGATAAGTTGACTCAAAATATTTACAAGATGGCGGGAGTAGAATTTAATATTAATTCTCCTAAACAACTCGCCGAAGTTCTTTTTGAAAAGATGGGGATGAACCCTGGAAAAAAGAAGGGGGCTAGTGGAAATTTTTCCACCAAAATCTCAGTGCTAGAGGAGCTAGAAGAGGGGAATCCTATTATCACGGAGATTATGAAGTATAGAGAATTACAGAAACTACTTTCTACATATGTAGATGTTATTCCACAAATGGCAGGACTGGATCAAAGGTTGCATTCTAAATTTGTACAAAACAGTACCACTACTGGCAGGTTTTCTTCTATTGATCCTAATCTTCAAAACCTACCGATCAAGAGCGAGCTCGGCCGGAGAATTCGAGACGGGTTTGTAGCAGATAAAGGTTTTGTATTGTCTGCTTTTGACTATTCTCAGATTGAACTTCGAGTGGTGGCTATGCTTTCAGGGGATATGAAGATGACTCAAATTTTTCGTGATAAGGAAGATATTCATGCAGGGGTAGCTTCGTTCGTGTTTGGAGTGCCAATAGATAAAGTGGATAAAGAAATGCGACGCAAGGCAAAAGTCATAAATTTTGGAATTATTTATGGTATGGGTGTGTCGGCTCTCCGTAAAAATCTAGGTGGTACTAGGGAGGAAGCTCAGAGGTTTTATGATAATTATTTCAATCAATTTTCTGGTGTCCGGGACTACTTGGAGTCTGTAAAAGAATTTGCAGTTAAAACTAGATACACTGAAACTCTTTTTGGTCGCCGTAGATATTTTCCAAATATAAATTCTAAAATTCCATTTCTTCGAGCTATGGCTGAACGGACTGCTATCAACGCTCCAGTGCAGGGGACCGCTGCAGACATTATCAAACTCGCTATTCGTTATGCAAACGAAGATTTGAAAAAGGCAGGACTACTAGAACATGCGCACTTGGTGCTTCAAATTCACGACGAGCTGGTCTTTGAGATAAAAGAAGATGTAAAAGAAAAAGCCGAACTTTTAATTCAGACTGCAATGGAGGGAGTTTTGTCTCGGTCTTACTTGAAATATAAGACAGATATACCCCTCACGGTACATTTTGGTTCGGGTAAGAATTTGGGTGAAGTTAAGTAATTTTAGTGCTATAGTTTATATTATGGAACCAACATTAAACGGAGAAAAAACAAGTGGAGCCTTGCCTCATTCACACCCAAAAATACAGAGTATTTTAGCTCACTCTTATTCATCTTTCTTCCTGTTTTTTATTATAGGAGTAATCCTCGATTTGATATTTTCTGTGCGTATTTTTCCTAGTTCTTTTGCTGAGCCTTTTGGAATATTTTCTATTGCTATTGGGTCGCTTGTCATATTTTGGGCTCAAAGAAAGCCACCCATGCTCCATGTACCAGAAGTAACCACGGAGAATTTTTGTCACGGTCCGTACTGCTATAGCCGAAACCCAACTCACTGGGGACTGTTTTTTTTGGTACTAGGTTTTGGCATTATCGCCAACGCATTCTTTGTGGTAGTTCTGACTGTACTTTCTTTTTTAGTTAGCAAGCTTCTGATCTTAAAGAGACATGACATGGTAATGCGAGAAAATTACGGTCAAGCCTACAAAGACTATAAGAGTAAGGTTAAGTTTTAAATCTAATGATTTATCTTTTTACTGGTGATGACTTTGAAAAAAAGAAAAAAGCTCTAGAGATTTTTTTGCGTTCCGCTAAGAGTGGCATAGAAACTATCTTTATAGATAAGCAAGATTTTAGTCCGATGCATCTTGAGAGTTTGTATTCAGGAGAAAGTTTGTTTGCATCTGAGACCAGAGTTGTTTTGATTGGAGTATTGGACCGAGAAGAGAGTAGGAATTTTATTTTAGATCACCTGCCCGAGATGGCTAGTTCTAAAAATACCTTCATCTTTTCCGATGGTAAATTGAAAAAGCCGATTTTAGATGCATTTAAAAAATCTCGAGCGGAAATAAATGTCTTTGAACGCGTACTTGAAAAGAAAGAATCGTTCAACAACTTTCTTTTGGCGAATGCTTTAGGAGATAGGAATAAATTACAACTTTGGATTTACTTTAGGACTGCTATCGAGAGTGGGGCTATGATGGAAGCTTTACTTGGAATTTTACACTGGAAACTGAAGGATATGATTTTAAAGAAAAATTTTCAAAAATTCACTGAAGCAGAGTTGCAGTCTATGGATAGAAAAATGTCGTACCTCTTGCCTGAAGCACGGAGAGAACGCAAAGACGACGAAGCAGTTTTTGAAAAGTTTTTACTCGAGGCTTTCTAATTTAGAGAGCTTTTGTTATCTTCGTCTACAGGCTTGCTCGCGTTGTATTCTTCTTCTGCAATTTTTTCCTTTGCCCGATATTCTTCAATAAGAGCATCAGCATGAGGATCTATATTTCTTTTGTCTGTAAGGGGGTTGTGTGTTTCGAACATATAATTATTATAACATTTCTGTGCGCCCGGCAGGAATCGAACCTGCGACCATCTCCTTAAAAGGGAGCTGCTCTACCGACTGAGCTACGGGCGCGATTAGAGTAATATACAAGTAAAACGTGTAAAAATCAAGAAAAATCAGGATACATGTATTTTGTGCTAGTATAAATAAATGGCTAAAGTTTTTAAACTCCATAGTCCTTTTAAGCCAGATGGTGACCAGCCTAAGGCGATTTCTAAGCTCTTGCAAGGACTAGATAAGGGTATGAAACGACAGACCCTCCTCGGAGCTACGGGTACAGGAAAGACTTTTACTATGGCGAATGTCATAGCAGAACATAATAAGCCGACTTTGGTTATAGCTCACAACAAGACCCTGGCTGCACAGCTCGCTCAAGAATTCCGGGAATTTTTCCCTGACGCAGCAGTGCATTACTTTGTCTCTTATTACGATTACTACCAACCTGAGGCGTACATGCCGGTATCCGATACATATATAGAGAAGGACGCCCAGATCAATAAAGAAATCGATAGACTTCGACATGCTACCACTCAAGCGCTCTTAACTAGGAAAGATGTGATTATTGTCGCGTCCGTTTCTTGTATTTATGGACTGGGCTCTCCAGAAGAGTACGAAAAAGTTAATCTGAAATTAGAAGTCGGTACCAAGATGGACCGGCTGACTCTTATGAAGCGGTTGATTGAGATTCATTTTTCTCGGACCAATGCGGACTTAACTTCAGGAACTTTCCGAGCAGTAGGAAGTAAGGTTGAGTTTATGCCGGTATCTGAGACCTTCATGTATCAGATAGAACTTACCGGTGGAAATATTTCTAGAATTGTAAAAGTTGATCCCGTTTCCTCTCAAATTTTAGAAGAAGTTCCCAGTGTATTTATTTTTCCAGCCAAGCATTTCATCACCGATGAAGCCAAGAAAGGGAATGCGATTAAAAATATCAAAGCAGAGCTTGCAGTACAACTTAAAAAATTTGAGAAAGAAGGAAAGTTGCTTGAGGCAGAGAGAATAAAAAGACGGACCAATTATGACTTAGCAATGCTTAAAGAAGTTGGGTACTGCAACGGCATCGAAAACTATTCTCGCCACATGTCTGGGAAGCGCGAAGGCGAACCGCCAGAAACTTTGCTTTCATACTACAAGGGAAATTTCTTAACCATCATCGATGAGAGTCATGTGACCCTACCTCAACTGCAAGGGATGTATGCGGGAGATGCATCCCGAAAAAATACTTTGGTGGAGTATGGTTTTCGGTTGCCTTCTGCAAAAGATAATCGACCACTGAAATATGAAGAGTTTCAAGAAAGAATCGGACAAGTGGTTTATGTCTCCGCAACTCCATCTGAACAAGAGCGAACCGTAAGTGAACAGATAGTGGAACAAATTATCCGTCCGACTGGATTAGTGGATCCAGAAACTATTATTCGACCAGTGGCTGAGAAGGGGAACTATAAAGGACAAATTCAAGACTTCATCGTTGAAGCGGAAAATACTATTAAGCGCGGATTTCGAGTATTAGCAACAACTCTGACAAAAAAAATGGCAGAAGATCTTTCTGTTTATTTAAAAGATAAAAAGATAAAAGCAGAATATTTACATAGTGATATTAAAACTATTGAACGAATTCAAATTCTTACCAAGTTTAGGCAGGGAGTTTTTGATGTGCTTGTCGGTGTGAACTTGCTTCGTGAAGGATTAGACTTGCCCGAAGTTGCCTTGATTGGAATATTAGATGCTGACAAAGAAGGATTTCTTCGTTCAGAAACTTCGCTTATTCAAACCATCGGCCGTGCAGCGAGAAATGCAGAAGGTAAGGTGATTCTTTATGCAGATGTTTTGACTGGTTCAATGGAGCGGGCACTTGGTGAGACTAAAAGACGCCGAGATGTGCAGCTGGCTTACAATAAAAAGCACGGCATAACTCCGAAAACTATTTTGAAGAAAATTAAGGACATCACTGAAGAGTTGGAAAGCGAGCACGCGAAAGCGGTGAATTCTGAGCTGTCACTCGATATTGAGATATTTAAAAAAGCTTATGCGAAAGAATTAAAAGATAATAAACCAAAAGTAAGTAAAAAAGACGGAGTCACAGAAGTGAAGTTAATAATGTCAGACGAAGAGAGGAGTGATCTTGTTTATGAAAAGATAATTAAAATCAAAGAGCGTGAAATGAGTAAAGCAGTCAAAGAACTAGATTTCGAAACTGCGGCTATTTTACGAGACGAAATTGGAGTACTAAGAGAGAGGATGGAAAGAGATAGTGGAAAATAGAAAAAGATCTTATT
>CAZAFG010000018.1:9098-12195 GCA_964484865.1 uncultured Candidatus Saccharibacteria bacterium
AACTACAACCCTAAAACATAATTGCTAAAAAGATATTTTGTGTTATAATACTGGGTTGTTATGAAAAAAGACCCGATAGATAAAATAATAGTTAAGGGGGCTCGGACCCATAATTTGAAGAACATTTCCGTTGAAATGCCACGCAATAAAATGGTGGTTATTACTGGCGTCTCGGGGTCTGGAAAGTCATCTTTGGCTTTTGATACTATTTTCGCTGAAGGGCAGAGGAGATATGTGGAGTCTTTATCTTCTTATGCTCGCCAATTTTTAAATCAAATGCCGAAGCCAGATGTGGATGAGATTACCGGGCTCTCCCCAGCTATTTCTATTGATCAAAAATCTCGAAGCAACAATCCGCGTTCTACAGTGGCAACTATTACAGAAATTTATGATTACCTCCGTGTGATGTATGCGCGTATTGGGCATCCGCATTGTCCCGAATGTGGTGAAGAAATTAAAAAACTTTCCAACGAAGAGATTTTGAATTTCGTTTTGGACAAAGTTAGCGTGCTTCAAAAAAACACAAAGGGTAATAAGAAAGTAATGGGTGTAGAGTGGAATGAAATAGAGATTAAAATTTTCTCTCCAATTATTCGCGGACGAAAAGGGGAATACTATCAATTACTTTATGATTTACTCGGCAAGGGTTTTTCTGAAATCAGGCTTGATGGTAAGATGCACAAACTCCGCGAGCAAATCACTCTTTCAAAAAACAAAGCGCACAATATAGATATTTTGGTGGATCACTTTATGGTGCATGAATTTACTGATGATAAAGAAGGAAGTAGGATGCGTTTATCTGAAGCCCTTGAGCGAGCGCTTTTGGAAGCTGATGGATTGGTGACTATAAAACTCGGTGATGAGGAATTTATCATGTCCGCAAGGTTTGCTTGTAAAAATGATGGATTTTCTTTCCCTGAAGTAGAGCCAAGACTTTTTTCCTTCAATTCTCCATATGGTGCTTGTCCTACTTGTAATGGTCTAGGCACGAAGTATTTCGGAGGGGACGAAGTTTGTGATGACTGTAAGGGTGCACGACTTCGAAGGGAAGCGCTCAATGTTTTTTTAACAACTGGGAAAACAAAGACGAATATTTTAGACCTAGCGTCACTTTCAATAAAAGATGCTCATGATTTTTTCAAAAATTTAAAACTCTCCGAACAAGAGCGAGAAATTTCTGTACCTGTGGTAAAAGAAATTGAAGCCCGACTTCAATTTATGCTCGATGTCGGATTAGATTATCTCCAGCTTTCTCGCAAGGCGAACACTCTCTCAGGAGGGGAGGCGCAAAGAATTCGTCTAGCGTCACAACTTGGTTCTCGACTCGTCGGTGCACTTTATGTATTAGATGAGCCGACGATTGGTTTACACCAAAGAGATAACGACAGACTTATTAAAACCCTTCTCAATTTGCGTGATTTAGGAAATACAATTTTAGTTGTGGAGCATGATGAAGATACTATCTATGCATCTGATTACATTGTAGACATCGGTCCAAAGGCTGGAGTGCATGGGGGTGAAGTTGTGGCGAGTGGATACTTGGAAGATTTATTAACTGCAAAGAAAAACACCAGTGGTTCACGAACTCTTGCATACTTGCGAGATGAAGTGAAAATTGAAATTCCTAAAAAGCGCCGGGAGGCTAAAGGTGTAATACGAGTCGTTGGTGGAAAAGTTTTTAATATCAAGAATTTAAATGTTGAAGTACCTCTCGGTGTGATGACTTGTATCACTGGAGTGTCTGGCTCTGGTAAAAGTTCTTTTATGTATGAGATTTTGCACAAGAATTTACAAGGACGGCTTGAAAGAAAATATCGCACTGCCCAAGTTTTCAATGTGGCTTCTATTTCTGGTACTGAATATGTCACTCGAGTGATATTGATAGATCAGTCTCCGATAGGCCGAACTCCTCGTTCAAATATCGCTACATATACAGGGACATTTACTCATATCCGAGATTTGTTTGCATTGACTGAAGAAGCAAAATTACGAGGATGGAAAGCTAATAGATTTTCTTTCAATGTGAAAGGTGGACGATGTGAAGCTTGTGAAGGAAATGGTGAGATTGCTGTAGAGATGCACTTTCTTCCTACGGTGTATGTGACTTGCGATGTGTGTTTAGGAAAAAGATTTGATAAAGAAACTCTAACTGTAAAATACAAAAAGAAAAATGTGTATGAAGTTTTGAAAATGACTGTAGAAGAAGGACTGAGTTTCTTCAAAGATGTTCCTGCAATTTCTGATAGACTAGAAACTTTAATGGATGTGGGTCTTGGATATTTAGAGCTCGGTCAGTCTGCGACGACGCTCTCCGGAGGAGAAGCACAAAGAGTAAAAATATCTTCAGAGCTTTACCGTCCGCATTTAGAGAAAACTATTTATCTCCTAGACGAGCCGACTGTGGGACTGCACTATGATGATGTGGCGAAACTTTTGGAAGTGTTAAACAAGCTTGTTTCAAAAGGAAATACAGTTGTCCTAATTGAGCACAACTTAGATATCGTAAAATGTTCTGACTATGTCATAGACTTCGGTCCGGAAGGGGGAGTGCACGGTGGAACTCTAGTTGCTAAAGGTACTCCGGAAGAAGTTGCGAATACTCCAAAGTCCTACACTGGGCAGTACCTCAAGAAAGTTTTGAGGAAGAAATAAATATGGAAGCAAAATATATTAAAAAACTAAAAATGCCTGATACGCCCGGGGTTTATTTCTTCCTCGCCTCGCCGAAGTCTGGTATGAAGGCGGGTAAAGATTCCACTATTCTTTATATTGGCAAGGCGACATCGCTTAAGAGCCGAGTGCGGAGTTATTTCGGTAAGGATTTGATAGCTAATCGTGGGCCTATAATTTTGGACATGGTTTTTAAGGCAAAAGATATCAAGTGGCAAGAGACGGATTCTGTACTGGAGGCTTTGATTCTCGAAGCGAATTTAATTAAGAAGCATCAGCCCTACTATAATACTAAAGAAAAAGATGATAAGAGTTTTAATTATGTTGGGATTACTAAAGAACTTTTGCCGAAAGTGGTAGTCGTTCGAGGGAGAGTGCTAGATAAAAAAATGTTTAGTGATGTTTATGGTCCGTATCCAAACGGTAA
>CAZAFG010000019.1:0-6298 GCA_964484865.1 uncultured Candidatus Saccharibacteria bacterium
AACCGACAATTACTCCTTAGGACGGAGTCGTTATATCCATTTAACTACGAGGACTTATAAACTATAATCTAACACATCGTAGGGTCCTTTCAAAATTGGATTTTAGAGGACTTTATGATAATATATTGCCATGGAACCTGAGTCCAAAAAGTTACTTGAAGAAACATATAGGTTGGCAGAGGAGAATAACACCCTCTTAAAAAAGATGAGACATGCCCAAAAAATAGCCTCCTTTTTCAGGAGTGTGTATTGGGTTATAGTTATAGGTCTTGGTATTGGGGCTTTTTATTTTATTCAACCATACTTTGAAAAATTAACTCACTTTTTTCAAGATACTAGTGATTCCATAAGTAATTTTAAGGATACATTTACAAATTAAATATGCCGAGGTAGCTCAGTTGGTAGAGCGCTCCCCTGAAGAGGGAGATGTCACCAGTTCAACTCTGGTCCTCGGCACACAAACAAAAAAACGCCCACTGGGCGTTTTTTTGTTTTATACAGATCTGACTTTGATGTTGGTCTTTTTATCTTTATCTATCTTTTCTAGTCGGATAGTGAGTAATCCGTGGCGTTCAGTAGCTTCAGCTTCTTCTGGTTCGATTTCTTGGGGTAAGGAAATAGTTCGTGAGAATTTACCCCAGTAGAGTTCTTTAGTAAAATAGTTGTCCTCGCCGACATTTCGGTTTTCTTCTCTTTTGCCAGAGATGGTGATCATATCCCGTGCTATAGTTAAATCTAGATTTTCTGGTCGGACGCCAGCTACGAAAGTTTGGATCACTATGTCAGTCGGTGTTTGATACACATCGACAGCGAGCTCAGCTTCGTCGTTTTCTTCCTCCATCCAATTCTCTGTTTGTTTTGCCTGTGGAGCTTCATCATGCTCTTCGAGCATGTCGTCATCCATACGGATACCACCAGTCAATCTCTCAAAGAAACCTCTTTTTTTATTTTTCATAATATAATTTTATTCTGTGCGTTTATTCTCGGCACATTTTTCTTAATTTTTCGAAAAGGAGCATGATAATAATAGTAACTACCCAAAGAAAGGCAAACACTTTCATAAAGTCGCCTCCTTCATTCTTCATTATAAAAAAATTAAAGACACTATGCAACACGATAGCGATAATAATACCTAAAAAAGCATACAAAGTTTTCTTGGCCTGACTCATATAGAAGGAAAGACCTAGTGCCATACCTATAGTGCCCGTAGCTACAGCATGGAGGAGTGTTGAGCCCAAGAATCGAAGTTGGCCAGTTAAAAGCCCCACGATAGAATTGCCAAGATTGAATGGCTCAATCAAGAAAAGCATGTTTTCAAGCGCAGCAAAACCAAGAGCGACAGTGATCAAGTATATTGGCCAGTCGATCGGCTCATCGATATATTTAGAACGGTAGAGTATCAACATCACAGCAAAGTATTTTATGATTTCTTCGATGGAAGCCCAGAGTACTAATTCGAGGTTGTGGTGGGCAATATGAGTTTCAACCAAGCGTTCAAGCGGTATGACAAATATCACTGATATCATGCCCATGATAAATATCATAGTTAGTAGCCCCTTGGGTTCTTGTTTCTTTTTGTCTTCGCGTAACCAAAAGAAAAGCCAAAAAATGGCTGGAATAACTCCAGCTAAAAATGCAAAGAGTAAAATTTTAGGATCTCCGATTGGCATGAATTTCTTAATTTATATTGGGCCAAGACTCAACCATGAGTAATTTTTTATTTTCACTCTTTTCCGGAATCATCGACCAAAGTTCTTCGGTAACGAAGGGCATAAAGGGATGGAGTAATTTCAGTAAGGTAGTTAGTTGAGTGTAAATCAAAGTCTTAGTAGATGAAGCATCACTATTAGTCTTTTCAGCTTCTATAATTTTTTTCTTACTTCGTTCGATGATTATATCAGCAAAAGTATGCCAGAAGTAGTGATATATTTTTTCTGCCACAATATAGAATTTATATTCATCCATTTCTTTCGTGATTTCTTTTACAAAATTTTTCAACTCTTCATGGGAGTTTTTGTCTTCTTCGTCGTAAGTTGGATTTTCCGATATCGTAAAGTCTTTTGTGTTTTCAAGTACGAAGCGAGTCGCATTCCAGATTTTATTTGCGAATTTCGTATAAGCTTTTATCTTATCTTCACTAAGTGAGTTATTATTTCCTGGCCCCACGCCCACTATCATAGCCATACGAAGTGCATCTGCTCCATGGCGTTCGATTATCTCTACGGGGTCAATAGCAGTCTCTGGATGTGATTTACTCATCTTCTTGCCATTCTTGTCCAAGACCATTCCATGTAAGTAAACAGTTTTGAAAGGAACTTCTCCGATTAAGTAAGTACTCATCAAAATCATACGAGCTATCCAAAAGAATATAATGTCATGGCCTGTTTCAATAACAGTTGTTGGGTGGTATGTTTTTAAATCTTTACTCTCATCTGGCCAGCCAAGCGTTGAGAAAGTCCAAAGTCCAGAAGAGAACCATGTGTCGAGTGTGTCAGGGTCTTGCTCCCAGCCACTCCCTGGAGAGTTAACACTAAACATTTCTTCACCATCTTTATACCAAACAGGAATTCTGTGGCCATACCAGATTTGTCTTGAAATACACCAATCACGCAAATTGCCTAGCCAATTGTCGTAAATTTTTTCAAAATGTTCAGGGATAATACCGATTTCTTTATTTAAAACAGGTTCAAGCATTAACTCTTTCAGAGTTTTATCATTATGTGTAGGAATTTTTTTGTTTACATGTACGAACCATTGCAATTTTGGCAAAGGTTCGATGGTTGCACCCGTTCGCTGTGATATGGAAATATTTTGTTCAATCTCTTCTTCTTTTTCTAATAGACCAGAGTCTTTCAATTTTTGAATTATAATTTCCCTAACTTCAGTAGTTTTTTTGCCATTATAATCTTCATTTTCTACAGTAATTTTTGCATACTCATTGATTACTTGTTTTGCTTCTAAATCATGTCTGACACCCATTTCCCAGTCTATCTGTGAGTGAGCTGGAGTGACGCCAAGGGCGCCTGTTCCAAAATCCATATTTACATCTCGATCTGCAATTATTTTTATTGAAAGTTTTACTCCTACGAAATCTACATCAATCGTTTGTCCAATATATTTATGATATCTTTGGTCATCTGGGTTTACAGCGACTGCTGTGTCACCGAACTTGGTTTCTGGACGAGTGGTTGCAATAGTAATAGGGAAGTCTTTGTCGTATTTAAAATAATACAATTTTGCTTTTTGAGACACATGGTCTACTTCATCATCCGATACAGTGGTTTGACCTTTCGGGTCCCAATTCACAACTCTATTGCCTCGATAAATTAAACCGTCTTTGTACATTCTTTCAAAAGCAGTGTAGACAGCATGGCGTCTTTTTTCATCTAAGGTGAAAGCTTCGCGAGACCAGTCCAGTGTCGCCCCCATTTTTCGGAGTTGAGTCACAATAGTGTCATGAGAATTTTGAGCATGCTCGTTCACAAGTTTTAAAAATTCTTCGCGACCAATATCGTGTTTGTTCTTTTTTTCTTTAGCTAATTTTTTTACTACCACTGTTTCTGTCGCAATAGCTGCATGGTCTACTCCTGGAATCCATAAAGTTTTTTTACCTTTCATGCGGGCGTAGCGCACCATGGTGTCTTCTATGGCTAGCATTAAAGCGTGGCCATTGTGTAGCGTTCCAGTAACATTTGGAGGAGGAAGAACAATAGAAAAAGCTTCGGCATCGTCTCTGATTATGCCTTTTTCTATACATACATCAGGGTTAAAAAAACCGCTCTCTTCCCAGAGCTTGTAGATTCTGTCTTCAGTTTCCCCTGGGTTGTAAGGCTTAGTTAGCTTCTCGTGCATGTCCCAATAATATCATATAAACTAAGCCGTTTCTACTTTAACCTTAGGTTTCCTTCCGCCTTGATAGAAGAGGGGCGGGGGGCCTTACCTTTATTTTTTAGATATTTCATATAGGCCACCATACCGATCATGATGGAGTTATCGGTAGAAAGTTTTCTAGGAGGGAAGAGAGTTTTGATCTTTATATGTTTTTTTACTTCTCTTTGAAGGTGCTTGTTGGCTGAAACTCCACCACCGATGATTAAAGTTTTCGCTCCATATTTTTCGATAGCTTTTTTAGTTTTATGAATCAGGGGCTCGATAGCTGCATTTTCAAATTCAAGTGCAATTGTCATTTTTGTTTTTTCGTCGAGTTTTCCAAGGTCTCGGATGAGATATAGCACTGCAGTCTTGAGCCCAGAATAAGAAAAATCAAAATTCTTGGAGTACATCATTGGCCTAGGTAATGGTTTTGCCAAGGGATGCCCTTGGATGCGGGCTTGTTCAGCGAGTTTGGAAATTTCTGGACCTCCTGGATACGGTAGGTCCATCATGCGGGCGACTTTATCAAAAGCTTCGCCGACAGCGTCGTCTAATGTCTCACCAATGACTTGGTACTTCATCCAATCCTTGATTAAAACAAGTTCAGTGTGTCCGCCAGAAACGAGAAGTGAAAGGGCAGGGAATTCTATTTTGGGAATTGAAAAAGAACCTTTGTCTTTTCCAAATACCGAAAGTATATGGCCTTCCATATGATTCACAGGCATCAAAGGCACACCCCATTCTTTGGCTTTTTCTTTGGCAAAAACAATTCCTGTCCAGAGTGCTGGTTCGAGTCCGGGCCCTGAAGTCACTGCGATTAGGTCTATTTTATTTTTCTTCGCCTCGCCGGAGCTTTTGCGAAGGCGGGTTAAAACTTTTTCTAAAAGTATTGGTAGGTTTTTTATGTGTTCTCGTTTGGCGAGAGCAGGGAAGACGCCGCCGTACTGTGCATGTATTTTAACCTGTGAAGAAAGTTCGTTCGCGAGAATTTTAAAAGAAGGAGACTTGAGTCCACCGTTTGCCTCAAACAATGTTATGCCTGTTTCATCACAGGAAGTTTCAATAGCTAGGATTTTCATGTTTTTGTATATTAGCATTAAAAACTCTACTCGACAAGTAGAGAATTATATGCTATAATACTTTCGATATAAATTCTTTGAAAGTTGTTCGACATCGGCGCACTGTGCGTAGTTTTGTGCTTAGTGCGCCGATGTTGGCTTAAAAATCAAATCATGAAAAAAGAAATTATTTCAGATCGACAGATCAAAAAAGGCGCAGGTGTTAGCACTCTTTGGGTTTGCATGGTTGTAGCCATGATAACCCTAGTATTATTTGTAGCCGCGGTTCTTTTGTTCCCAACTGTTTGGGGCATGAGTGCCGGTTCCAGTAAGGTATTTATGATCGCCACCTTTATTGTAATACCATTTGTACTTTTTGGTTTTCCGGTAATTCTGTATTCCTACGGTTACAATAGTAAAAAACTGCAACGAGATTATCTAATGGATCGTATTCTCAGAGAGAAAGCCTTGATTCGTATATACGAAGAGAGTATGGGGCAGTTGAGGGATATTATGTTAAAAAATTTGGAGGTTACCAAGAAAGAATTACAATCTTTTCAAGTGAAGGAAAATTTATCCTGGGATGAAACAAAGCAATTTATCATAGAGGATGGAAAGAGAATGATTCAAAAAATCAATGATGACTTTGAGAAAGTAGAGGAATCAAGTGACCAAGATTTTTTGGAATTAATTTCTTTGCGGGAGCAAAAAGATCTTATCATTGAAAAGCTTGAGGAAGCCATCCTCAACAGTATTGATAATATCCGTGGTAGTAAACAGGCCATCCCTATGGAGTACCAAAAGACATTGGAAACAATTGCTTCTGACTATGACGAAATAGTTAACCAGCATGCGGAAAAAATGAGTGAAAAAATTAATTCCTCAAGGATTACTCTTGACGCGTTGAGCGAAAAGCTGAACATCTATAAAGTTCAGGGGTAATGAAGAAAGGTATTCCCAATGCAATCACTAAGAATGACGGCAAGCCTGTTGTTCATGTCACTACATTTGCTGATGTTGAAAAACTGAAAGAGTATAAGGAAAATAAAATTGATGTCCGGGTGGTAATTCATCCTAAAGCATGTATTGATCCTTACCCTCAATTAGTCAAAGCTATGACAGATCTTTTAGGAATGCCAGAAAAAATAGGTCTTGGTAATTTCAAAAAAGAAGCAGAAAACTGATATCATGATTTAATAAAATACAAACAAGCTCGGACTTCCGGGCTTTTTTTATTTGTGCGCGATAAGGGATTCGAACCCCTGGCCTACCCCACGTCAAGGGGTCGCTCTACCAACTGCTATGCTTGCTATTAACTTCTGTGAGCGACACAGGAATCGAACCTGTCACCTACTCTACGTCAAAGA
>CAZAFG010000019.1:6308-11569 GCA_964484865.1 uncultured Candidatus Saccharibacteria bacterium
TTGATATTACAAAAAATAAAGATTAAATACAATGTTTGACATTTTGACTTAAAATGCGATTATTTGTGAGGAATAATCCAGAACACTAAAACTAGATATAATGGGAAGTTCAAAAAAACCTAAGGTAAGGATTGAAGATTTACCACTTTTTAGACTACTAAAGGAATCCTCTTCTTCATCATTGTTTGAACCAGAAAAAAGAAATTTACCAGTAGTTTTTTATCTGAAAATTTTTCACCCCCTTTCTGCAACTCAGATGAGATTTAAAAAAAGACTAGATATGCCGGATTTCTTTGAAAAAATGAAAAGGGACAAGGGAGAACTTGAAGCAGAGATTATGGGTAAAATGCATAATGGCATTGTCCTGGCTCAGGAGTCTGATCTTGAAGAAGGTCATGCTTTCTTTGTGAAATTTTCTTTAGAGATAGATGACCCGATTTCAAATAAAAATGAAGACGAGATAGTTTGTTCTCTGTCTGAGGAGGGATGGAAAAAGAGAAAGAAGGGTCACCTTGTTTTAGATGACAAAAATACTGTAAAAATGAAATAGATAAACTGCCGGAATTATCCGGCTTTTTTATTTGTGCGTTTGGCTTACCTAAAATTTTATGGAAATTCAATTACCTTGACTTTTTACTAAAAAGGGTGTATAATACACAAAAAATACGCTGTTCTATGAAAAAACTTACTTACCCATGCAGTGTGATATGTATCGCGCTGATTTTACTGTCTTTTTGCTTTGGTTGTGTTCAACCTAACAACACTACAGATGAAAAAGTCACCGAGCTTCAGGAAAAGGTTAAGGAACTTGAAAGCCTTGTTATTGCTAAAAATAAGGAATCCAGTTTTTCTACTCCCAAACAAGTTTCCTCACATCAGGGGCCTTCTCGCACCACCTTAAAACAAGCGGAAAGTTATGTCTTTGAGTTTTCTCGCGATGAGTATGACCTTGATTTTAACTTCGAAAGTTCGAGCATGTGTCATTGCTTCATTTATGCTCATAAAGATGCGTCTTCGTTTATAGCACTGCCTCGGCATTGTTTTAAATATAATAAGACAAAAAGATATGAGCTAAGCTTGATTGATCAGCACGGTCGAAAAACCATCCTGGACTGGAATACTGTAATTTCTGACAAATCCAAAGATGCAGCAATAATAGAGGTTTCTAGGTTGGACTACATTGCCAGTTTTTCGGGAAGTGGTAATATCGATCAGAATTCTGCGATTGGAGATTCAGTTTCACTTCTAACTTTATTTGGTTCCAGAAAGGTTTACCAAAAGAAGGGGGTACTAGATACTGATGGTTCTATCAAAATCAACACATTCCATATAGAGAGAGGTGACTCTGGGTCCTTGGTTGTAGGTAGAAACGGAGTGCTAGGTGTTTCTTTTGCTAAATCTAAAGATGGGACAAATCTGTATTTTACTCCGATTACTGTTTTTGAGGAGTTGTATACGGATTTGGTAGAAGCAAAACATGATAAGGATTAAAAACGAAATTAAAGAAGCGAAAGAGTGGGAGGTTGTTTGAAAAAATTCAAACAACCTTTTTTTATTTCATTTTTTCTTTAACTCTTTCAAGTGCGAGAATGAAAGCACTATTTCGGAGATTTGTATTTAATTCTTTTGAAGTGGTAAATATTTTTTTAGATGAGTCGTCTAAGATGGTTTTGAGTTTTGCATTTACATCTGCTTCGCTCCATTTTTCATTTTTTAGGTTTTGATCCCATTCAAAGTAGGAGACTGTCACTCCTCCAGAATTTGCCAAAACATCAGGAATTACAGGAATACCAGCTTTAAATAGTATTTCATCAGCCTCTGGAGTCACAGGCCCATTGGCAAGCTCTAGGAGGGCTTTGGCACGAAGTTTAGGAGCATTAGCATCAGTAATAACATTCTCAAAAGCCGCTGGCACCAAGAGGTCGCATGGAGTTTCGAGAAGTTCACCGTTTGTAATATCTTTAGCTCCAGCAAAACCAGAAAGGGAACCAGTATTTTTCTTGTGTTCAATAAGAGCCTTGATGTCTAAACCATCTTCATTATAGATACCACCCTTGGAATCAGACACTGCCATCACCGTGTGTCCATGAGCTTCAAATATTTCAGCAGCATTGCTGCCAACATTTCCAAAACCTTGGATTACGACTTTGCATTTCTCAGGAAGGTTTAGATCCGCGCGAAGAGCATCGAAAACGAAAAATCCTCCCATACCTGTCGCCGCGCCTCGGCCTTCGGATCCTCCTTTATCAAGTGGCTTACCAGTAAATGTGGCACCAGTTTTATCTCCAGTAAGTTTTTCATATTCATCTACCATCCAAGACATTATCTCCGGAGTAGTATTTACATCTGGAGCGGGGACATCTTTCTGTGGTCCTAGATTATCTACTAACTTCTGCACCCACCCACGAGAAAGTCTTTCGAGTTCACCTTTAGATAGATTTTTGGGGTCGACAGTGACGCCACCCTTACCACCACCCATAGGAATACCAGCCACAGCGCATTTGATAGTCATCCAAAAAGCCAGAGCTTTGACTTCGTTGATTTCGGTATCAGGGTGAAAACGGATTCCTCCTTTGTATGGTCCACGAGCGTCATTGTGCTCGACTCGGTAACCTTCAAAAATTTTCAAAGACCCATCATCCATTTTTACTGGAATAGAGATGCGGATATCTCGGTCCGGGTGCCGCATGCGCTCGATAAATTCTGTGCCGAAATCTTTTAAGGCTGCGACCTTGTCTAACTGAGCCATAGCATTTAAAAACGGATTGTGCATAAATTTATACCCCACAGTAGGGGGCAAGTTTAAATGTTAAGACTTTAATTATAACTCATTAGATGAGACTCTCCAAAGTAGTGACTTCTTCTTGAGTATTTGGTTGTAAGGCTTCGAGAATATTGCTTGCAGGGATAGCTTCTATGGCTTCTCCTTGTTGTCGTGCTAAGTGTAGTAAATCAGTAAGATAATATTCTTTTTGTGCATTTTCGTTTTTAAGTTTTTCAATATTTTGCCAGAGCCAGTCGCTATCAAAAGCATAAATTGCGGGATTTACTTCGGTGATTTTTTTCTCTTCGTCGCTTGCATCTTTGTTTTCAACTATTTTTACTACTTTTCCTTCTTGGTCACGCACAATTCTTCCAAAATTTACTACACCAACTCGCCAGTCTTTAAAGTCTGGTAAGACTACGGTGGCAATAGTTATTTTCGGTTTTTTCTCTAAATGAGTGTTTATGATACTCAAAATAGTTTCCTTGGAAATATGCGGTTGGTCCGTGGAGAGAACCAATAAGACTTCATGATCTTGATGTAGATTATTTTTTGCAGACATGACAGCATGCCCAGTGCCGAGCTGTTCTTCTTGGTGAGCATAGTTATGAGCGTCTCCGAGTTCTTCAAAAATGCGCTCTTTTTTGTGGCCTACTACGATGACTGGGTGGATAGGGAGATTCAAAGAATGCACAGTATCTAAAATATGCTTCAAGAAAGGTTTGCCCTTCAGTTCCGTTAATGCTTTTGGGTTGTCGCTCATCATTCGTTTGCTTTTACCCGCAGCCAAGATTATTATCTGTACTTTATCCATTTTTTTATCCTAACTTTATTTTATACAAAAGGGAAGATTGTTCCTCGATATAGGTATGGTAGAATTATGTAAATCTAAATCTTTGTACCATGACAACAAAAACTTTTTTTGTTCTTGGTACGATTTTACTTGTGCCAGGACATTTGATTGAAGCGAGCATTGAGAATGTTCTTGATGCACCTCTTGTTTTAGAGACTTTGGTTACAGATTCTCTCTTTGTGCCACTTGTAATAGAGCGCGCCGAATGGGATGAACGATGGCCAAAACTCAAAAGGCAATACGAAATTTCTCTCGGTCAACCTTTTTCTTTTTCTATTGCGGGGAAGAGCTACACCAAGTACGCAAGTCGGCCTAATTATGTCGAAAGTGAAAAGTTGAATTCTGTAGATGAATTGAATAAGTTCATCAAAGGAATCGTGATCCACGACATGGAAGTCAAAGTCCTTGATGGAGAAACTGATATTGAGCAAGTTAGGAAGATCCGCGATGGACAAATCACGAGCAGGGGGTTCAACGACATTGCCTACCACTTTGTGATAGGTTCTCATGGCACTATTTTCTTGTGCCGTCCAGAAAACTTTATGGGAATTCATGCTGGAGAGATAGAAGAGACTGCAATTTATCAGGCTCGTCATTTGCCAGCTTGGGCCAAAGGACCTTGTCCATCAACACCCCTAGATCAGCCGAGGCGGGATTCTATATACTGCAATTCAATGCGGATGGATCCTGATTATGGCTACATTGGGGTGGCCCTTTGTGGAAACTTTAACGCCGGGCATGATGAACCTACCGAAGCTCAGCTGAAGTCTCTAGAATGGCTCTTAGTCCACTTGAAAGTGAAATATGATATTCCACTCTGCGGAATTATTTTCCACAATCAAGTGGCAGGGGAAGTCATTGAACCTTCAGGGTTTACTTTGAAAAGTCCCAGGAAATCTTGTCCGGGAGCGAACTTTCCAGAGCGTGAGTGTGTACTCGAGAACATGCCCGAAGATTCGGAGCTTGCTAAAACAAAAAATGTCTTGTGTTTAAGAGTTAACTAGTTTTTTCTCAAGTTGGTGTTGTAGGCCGGTAACCCCGGCCTTTTTTATTTAAATAAAAAAGCATCGATTGCGTGAGCGTTCGATGCTTACCAAAATGTTGGTTTGTTCTCTGTGAGTTGCCATCCGGCGATGGCGGATTCAGAATTGTGTCCATAGCGACTCTTCCACATGAGATTGCCTTTACCAGGGTCGGGTTTTCCTTGAGTTATATTTCCATCGGGAAAGATGATGTCGTATCGCTTGCCAGCGTAGTTTTCAGGAAACCCTTCGTGGTATGGCCAGCCAGGTATTTTTTGACCCTTTTTCAGACTTTCGCGTAGAGCGTAAGCCACCTTCCAGTTTCTACTTTCGTAATGGGTCTGTTTGATATATACAAGATATCGATGTAGTAAAAACAAAATAGGGGAGACTATCAAAAAAGATACCCCTGTCGAGATTAAGTATATTAGATATATATTTTCCACTGGTACAGAGTTTAGTTCTCTGTGATTATAAAATATTTTAGAATAAAATCAAGTCGCGGTGACCTCACGGAGAATCGAACTCCGATTAACGGATTGAAAACCCGCTGTCCTAACCGTTAGACGATGAGGCCGTTTAACAGAAAATATAATATAACATTTTCCATAAAAATGCAAAA
>CAZAFG010000020.1:0-10893 GCA_964484865.1 uncultured Candidatus Saccharibacteria bacterium
CTCCGGCACCTACGAATCCAGTAACACGAGGAGTGTTTCGAACTACATACCAAGAGTCATCAGTCACAATCATATCTACTAGTACATAACCAGGGTAAATCTTTTCTTCTACTTCTACTCGTTTGCCAGCTTTAATTTTTATTTTCTTTTCTACTGGGACAACGACATTAAAAATCTTTTCGTTCATACCAAGAGAATCAATACGCTGTTTTAAGTTGCGCAAGACAACATTTTCATACCCAGCATAGGTGTGAATAGCGTACCAGTTTCTTTGTCCTTCCGTTTCTTGTTTTGACATAAAAAGTAATTAAAAAATTAAAGAGAAATAAGATGCTCAAGCCCACGACCAAAAATAAAGTCAAAAACTCCTAAAAAGTATGCAGTTAATCCCGAAAGAAGAACTACAATCAAAGTAAAATATAGAGTTTGTTTCCGGCCAGGCCAGATCACATGCTTAAGCTCTGTTTTGGTTTCTTTTAAATATTCAGTAAATTTAGCCATTGGTTTAAAATTTAATTCTTACTAAAAAACCCCCGAGGAGGGCTTTTTAAATAATACTCTTTTTAGGAGAAATAGTCAATTGCAAAAAAAGTCCTAGATTTTAAAGTCCTTTTTCAGGATACCACCTTTCACTTCTAATGGCTCCGAAGTGAATACCTTGGAATAAGTAGAGTCTTCGTTCTTTTGTTCAATAGTGGTAATGTAATAGCCATTTGGGACCAAACAATAGTAGTTACCCAATCGATCCACTACTCGGTGAGCAATCTCTTGTCCGGATTGAGAAAAGACTCGCAAGATTCCGTAAGAAATCGGCACTCCGCTCTCGGCAAAGGAAATATTTCCCTTCTTGCCACGACCAATACTAAGGCGACGAAGACCAAACATGAGAACATACAGGCCAAAGATAATGACATTGTAAGGACCGGGCACAACTATCAAAACAATCACCGAAACCAAGAAACCAAGGATAAACATGATGTCTGAGAACTTGCCAAAAATAACATCCCAATGATGGAAGAACTTCATGCGTCGTTGTTCTTTTTTTGCGAACTCATTCCAATCAAAACCGATACGATCCATCGGTATGTTTTTGACTATCACTTCGCCTTCACTCTTTATCTCGATCTGCTCTCCAAAGTAAAGGTCATTGTAGAGTTCGTCACTAGTCTTACCAGCGAGTTTAACTGAAGGATACGAATAGTTAGTCTTGTGAGTGGCAATAGTATAGATACCAGGGTCCACCAAGAATCCATACCTGCCATCGATATCAGTTATTGATGTTGCAATTTCCTCACCCTGTATATTTTTCAAAACTACATATGCTGGATCAAGTGGCTGCTTGGTGACAGAGTCGTACACAACCCCCCAAGGACGGTTTCTTTTTTTAAAACCCATACCATAGAGAAACATAGACCAAAGACGCATCAAGTTTAATCCCAAGTCCGCAATTCCAAAAGGATTAGAAAGCAGTACTCCAAGCAAGAGCGCCAAACCTGAAGAAATTAACCCTGCTAAAGTTAATACCTTGCTCACCACTTTTGCGTCAACTCCTTCAAGTAAATACCCGACATCGTCCACAATTTCTACTACCCCAGTTCCAATATCATCAATAATATCTGGTATCACACCTCCTCCGCCGTCGTCGTCAGAGTCACCACATCCAGCTCCGACACAACCGCCGTCTGTATCGCCACAGCCAGCACCAACACAACCGTCATCAATATCATTGCAGGCAGCGCCCACACAAGGCGGATCCTCATCCGTACCATCACAAGAAGCACCAACACAACCGTCATCTCCATCATCACCAGCTCCCGCTCCATCGTCATTGTTGATACACTGACCACCTTCTATATGCATGCCAGAGGGCACAGACATCTGAGCACCAGGCAGATTGGAGCAAACATCCGTATCATTCACACACTGCAAAAATCCCTCCCAATGCATTCCAGAAGGTATCTCCACTTGATACCCGGGAATATTGGAACACAAATCAAAAGTATCAACTATAACTTCATAACACTCACCTCCAGAGGCCTCATAACCATCAGGCACCGAAGTTTGTTTACCAGGAATATTGGAACAAACATCCGTCGGAGTAGTGCAACCACCTTCGCAAGGGCCTGAATCTCCTCGCCAAGTAGTCTGAACACATGTTGAAGCATCATTACAATCAAACTTGATCCATCCACCATAAGCTCCCCCGCTCCAAGCATAACCTTCAAACTCTCCAGTGTCAGGATCGATAGTCACACCCTCGCCTGTCGGGGCGAAATTAATCCAACCAGAAACCTGACTCCAGGCCTTACCGGTTAACTCTCCAGTATCAGGGTCTGCAAATACAACACCCGCTCCAGTTGGATTCATGGTAATCCAGCCAAGCTCGTTGCCCCAGACTTGACCAGTGATGCCATTATCACTATCGATAACCATCGTATCGTTTGTGAGTTCAAAATTTATAATGCCAAAATCATCACAAGCTACATTGTGACAAACTTTGGCTTGGTTATCATCGTTAGATGTATCTATGGTTCCAGTATCAGCATGTGCAAAATTTACGAATGAAAAAAAAGCACCAAATAACAGAAAAATATAAAAGATTTGGGGTTGTTTAAATTTCATTCTTTGTGCAAAAAAACAAACAGCTTAAGCGTCTACTTAATCTCGTACATGATCGTCACAGTCGAGGAAATGGTATTTTCTCCAGCAGGAAGAGTTGCTGGTGCTCCCGAGGAAACAGAATCTAGAGCTATGTTTGCAACTTCAGTCTTATACATGACTGGATAATATCCACCATCTTCTTGGAAGTTTGCAATTCGTCCTAAGTGTACTCCTAAATCTTTAGCTAGAGCTTTTGCTTTTTCCTTAGCATCCTTGATCGCAAGGCGGCGAGCTTCCATCTTTAAAGCATCTTCATCATCTATCGCAAAGTTTGGACCGTTCAAATCAGTCACCCCGAGAGTACCTAACCCTTGCATGATCTTACCGACATCGTCAGTATTTCGAACTTTTACATTAATACTTTCACTTGCGGTATACCCCACAATAACTTGTTTACCAGAAGATGGTGGGCAACCCCATTGATTACAAGCTAATCGAACTCCAGATTCTGACTGGTACTCGTATTTAGGATAGAATGATGCATTGGTAGCTTGAAAATCTTTTTCAGCTACACCGTTTTCTTTGAGCATATCAATAGCAGACTTTTCAACTTCTGCCACCATGTCTTGAGCATCTTTTACCATGGATGCCTCTTTGGTAATAGTAAAGTAAATATTTGCAATATCTGGTACCGCTTGTACTTCACCATAACCTGATAGTGAGATAGTGCTCGCACTCATAGAATTATAAGAGCGAAGTTCTAACATTGTCTTGACCACAAAGTAAGCGCAGAGAATGATTAAGAGTATCAGCACAGCACGGTATAAACTTTTCTTATTTTCGTTTGGTATATCTATCATATATTTTATAAATTATAATTATTAATTATCTTTCAATACTCACTAACTCGATTTGGAATGTCAGGACTGCATTTGGTGGAATCACTCCCGGGTAACCTCCTGCTCCGTAGGCGTACTCTGGGTTAATTTCAAGTATTCGTCGTTCACCTACTTTCATACCAACTACCCCAACTTCCCAACCCGGAATAACACTACCCTCACCTAAAACAAAACTAAATGGTTCCACATGGTTAAACTTTGGATCAACATTGGAATCAAAAACTGTGCCGTCAGCAAGTATTCCCATGTAGTTTACAGAGACAGTGTCGCCAACAACAGCTCCTGCTCCGGTTCCAGCTCCTACTACCGCGATTTTTACTCCTTCGTCTCCATTCATCACACCCACATCCTCAGGGCTGGTGACACTTGGTCCCTTTAAACTTACCACAACCAAAAGAGCTATCACTGCTGCAACGATTACAAACCAAACAACCATCTGATTTTTATGTGTTATGTGCATAATATACCTATAAATTAATCCGTATTAATAGGCTAATTATACACCGCCCGTCTACTTATACAAAGTTGACTTCTGGCGTTAGTCTCGGAGCACCTCTTCTCCTCCATCCAAAGAAAGCCTAACTATTTTTGACGGAGCTGCAACAACTTCCCCTCCATCTATATATAGATCTACCAAGTCTCCAAAATACTCGCGAGCTACGGTTACATTTTTAGCAACTGGAAAACCTTCTGGGTTGGCCGATGGCGCAATCAATGGACCAACTTCTCGAAGTAGCGACTGCAGAGCCTCCGAAGAAGGTAGTCGAAAAGCTAGAGAATTTGTGCCGCGATGCAGATAGGCAAAATTGTCATCTCCACAAGGTAGACTAATACTCACAGGACCTGGCCAAAGTTTTGAAGCTTTTTCTCTTTGAGCGTCTGTTAGTTCCACGCCAAACTTTTGCACATCAGTAGCACTACCAATCAAAATAATACAGGGCTTGTCGGTATTTCTTTTTCGAATAGTATAAATCCGATTAACTGCAGTAGGATTTAGAGCACTAGCTACCATGCCATATACCGTATCAGTGGGCATGACTACTACTCCCCCCTCTTTTAAAGTCTGGATTAGTTGGATATTATCCCAAGTTTTTTCATTTGCTTCCATGGTTAAATTATAGCACCAAATCTACATAGACTGGATAGTGATCCATGCCCTTTTTTATTTTATAAACGCACTCAGGATTTTCAAAATTAATTCCTTTTTTGATAAATATTTTATCGAAATTCATATACAGCCGAGAAGTGTGCCCAACAGATTTTGTGGCATCTATAAAATCACTTAAGATTTTTTTGTATGCCATCTTGTCTCCAAAGAACAAAGAGAAGTTGCTTTTAGTAAAGTTATAAAAGTTTGTATCACCAACTACAAAATCAACCGGTTCTGTTTTTGCTTCCTCAAGAAGTGAATTCACTTGCCTTAGTCGGTTGTTCGAGTGAAAAGAATTAAAATGCACTGGAATAAACCAAAGACCATTAGTCTTTAGTCTGAAAAATAGAGTATTATTCAACTGTTCTTTGTGTATTGTTTCTTTACTTAAAACCAAAATACTGTGTTTATGATACCAAGCAGGAATACTGGTAAAGTGAGGATAAATTTCTTTTAGATTTGAAGTTAGGAGCCCTATGTCTTCATTTTTATAAAACTCTTCTAGAATACATAGATCTGGTTTAATTTCTAAAATAGTGGATACAACAAAGTCGACATACTGTTTTTGAAAGTATTCGTGATAAACCTTTTGACCGTTTAATTTTAAGCCAAAAAATTTCCAATATTTATAGAAAAATGCGAGACCTAAATTCCAGTTCAAGACTCGAAATTTTTTCATTACGAAATCTCTCGTTCCAATTTTTTTTCAATATCGCTCTCGCTAATAGGTTTTACAAACTTTTGCAGTTCTGGATCATTTGAAACATCAACGCCATTTTTTTCTAAAAGGATGGACATCATCTTGATTACTTTAGTGACTTCCCTCTCAGCGATGAGGTCTACCTGCAGGTGCAACTCTTCACGCAAGTCGTCCACTTTCAAGTTTCGGTTTTGGGAGATAAGAACAAAGATTGCAAGAAAAATAGCTTCAAGTGAAACGAAAGTGGTTAGTAAGTTAAAAGGAAATGGATCAAAAGGTGTAATAAAAGGAAGTATACTTGAGTTGATTAAAATCCAAAACAAAAAAAGTAGAGTATTTAAAATCAAAAAAGTCATGCTACCAAAAGTACTGGTCATCCAATCTGCCAATTTTTCCGAAGGAGTTCTTTTAGCATCAGCGCGAGCTTTAATAGTGCGTAAGATTTTCTTGTGCCTATTTTCAGCAGTGTGGTTATTTAGTTGATGATTCATATCTAGTATTTTAAACCTAATGAATTAAAAAGTATACTAAAATTTGGGTGACTACAGGGAGTTGAACCCTGACTAAGAGCTCCACAAGCTCGTGTGCTACCGCTACACCATAGCCACCATGTAATGCGGATTTTAGCAGAAAAAATAGATAATTGCCAATTTATTTTCCTTTTAGAGCGGAAAATTTAAAACTAGGTAGTCGTCCAAAGATATGTCCGTGCTTGTGCATAAAGTATTTAGCACCTTCAACTAAAATAATATTTAGAACTAACCAAAGGAAAACAAACGGAATCCAAGATAAAGGTAGCGGTGCTATTTCGAAAATATTTCTCATAAACGGGGCTGTCATGGTAAAGACCAAAAGTATAGTAGAAATACTAAGAGCGATATTTAACTTTTTGTTGGTAAAGAGTTTATAAGAAGTAATCGGTCGGCGTAGACTACGGAAAGAGAAAGTGATAGCCAAGATATAAGATGAAAAACAAACGAAGAATATAGAACGCGCAGTTTCAACTGGCAATCCAATCTTTAATAAGAAAAAGTAAAGGATGAAAAGAAGAAGCGAAGATAATATTCCGATACCGAAAGTAAGTATTTTTACTTCTTTGGTGAATATGAGACGCAAATCTCGGCCGATGTATTTGTCTTTGTCTATATTCTCCTCAAAAGCAAACGCCAGTGCCGGAAGTGAGCCTGTAAATAGATTAACCCAAATAATTTGGAGTGCAGTGATAGGCATCGGTAGCATAAAAATCAAACTACCCCCAACTACAAACACTTCATCAAGTGAGTTCGACATCAAATACACAAAACTTTTTCGAATATTTGAAAGTATCTTGCGACCCTCATCGATAGCCAAACTTATCGTTTGAAAATTGTCGTCCAAAAGCACTAAGTCTGCTGCGGACTTGGCTACATCGCTAGCAGAACCCAAAGATATGCCGATATCCATAGCTTTTAAAGTTGGAGCATCATTGACCCCATCCCCCGTCATAGCCACTATCTCTCCAAGCTTTTGGTAAGCTTGCCCGATACGAAGTTTATCTTCTGGAGTAACGCGTGCAAAGATCTTTATCTTTGAAACAATTGAAATCAGCTCTTCTTCGGAAAGCACTCTCAATTCCGCTCCAGTAATAACTTGATCATCACGAACATCCCAGCCAAGTTCTTTAGCTACAGATACTGCAGTTCCAACCAGGTCTCCAGTAACTAAAACAACTTTCATGTTATGAGATTCAATATTTTTAATAGCTTCCGGTACTTCTGGTCGTATCGGATCATAGAAAGTAAGCACACCTAAAAACTCCAAGTTCTCTACTTTCGACAAATCGAACTTTTCTCCTTTCTCAGTAGGAAATTTTGCAAGTCCAATAATTCTCTTACCACCACGACTCGTCTCCTCGATCCATGATTCTATTTTTAAATAATCTTCTTTTGAAATCTTTGATTTCTTTAAAAGAATATCTGGAGCACCCATGACTATATACTCATCGCCATTCATAGCAACAGAGAATTTATTGGTAGAATTAAAAGGTAAAACCAAAGCCGAGACATTGTCCATTAAAAGTCCAAGATCAACACTGTGAACCAGAGCAGCCTTGGCGATATTAACCTCAAAGGGACGACCTCGAAATGTCCAATCCTTTTGTTCTTTATTTGGGTTTTCAACTGAGATATCTATATTTATCAACGCTCGTTCTAGTAACTTTTTTTGCTCTAAGGAGAAATCTAGGAGTGCGTTATCTTCTTTTTTCTTGTCACCTGACAGTATCATCGAGGAGAGAAATAAACCCTTGAGTTGCATGTCTGCGATAGTAAGCGTACCTGTTTTGTCTGTAAGAATGATAGTGGTTGAGCCTAAAGTTTCCGCAGCAGTAAGCTTGCGTATAATTCCTTTTTTACTTGCAATACGAGTAGCTCCAATAGCCAATATCATAGTAAGTACAATCGGTAAGGCTTCAGGCACAGCCCCTACAGCTACAGCCGAAGAAAGCAAAAGCATTGGCACCACTGACTCTCCTCTCAATATTCCTAAAAACAATATTCCTAAAACTACAATTATAACTACGCCAAATATGAGCCAAGCAAGTTTATTCACTCCTCGTTGGAGTGGAGTCTCAACTCTATTTATCTTAGAGACGATACCTGCAATCTTGCCAATCTCGGTAGAGTTACCAGTAGCAAAGACTACCGCAGATGCGTAACCTTCTACGACTAAAGTACCTGCATGGGCGATATTTTTCTGATCTGCGACTCCTGTAGTAAGCCCCAGTACTTCTTCACTTTTTTCAATAGGCAGAGACTCACCCGTCAAAATAGCTTCATCTACTCTAAAATTATTAAAACTCAAAATACGAGCATCTGCAGGTATGCGAGTTCCGTAAGAAAGCTTTATAATATCTCCGGGAACAAGTAGAGCAGAGTCTATCTCTTCTTCTTTTCCATCACGAATCACTCGAGCGCGGTCTTTAATATAAGTAGAGAGTTTAGAAAGTGTAGTCTCAGCATTGTACTCATGATAAAAACCGATCGAAATATTCAAAAACACAGCAAAGAGAATAACACCGGTATCTACCCACTCCCCTAAACTACCTGAGAGTAACCCCGCCCCCAATAAAAGAAATATTAACGGACTACGAAATTGTTTTATAAGAATACTAAAAACGCTTTTCTTTTCTTTTGAATGAAATACATTGCTACCGAACTTATGTAAACGAGTCTTTGCTTCAGATAGAGAAAGTCCTTTTATACTAGTCTCTAATTTTTTAGAAACTTCTTCACCAGGCAATGTCCAAGGTTGTTTAACTGATTGCATTTACTTTAAAAATACTTGAAAAACTTCACTCCAGTTGTAAAAAAGTAAGGTTACAGTAAAAATGATAGTAGAGATAAAGGCAGAAACAAAACACCAAGAACAACCTTTTTTAAGAATAAAAATTTGTACAGCTATAAGATAAACTGAAAAAAGAAAAGCGGTAGACGAAAGCAGAACCATAGCGCCTAAAAGTGCAGTATGTAAAATTCCAGGTATAAAAAGAATAGCTAAGTAAAATAAAGTCACCAGGCCATAGTAAAGCATGCCGAGAATTTCAACATGGATACCGAAAAACTTTGAGTAGTCGCTGTGTACCACCGCGTGACAGTCAAAACCTACCATGCAGACCAACGGGTGCTCTTCGGACTTCTTATGCTTGTTGACATGTCGTGCTACCAAAAAACCCGCCAAACCTAGCGCAAAAAGCGCCAACCTAACTAACATATCTTCTGGAAATATCATAAAGACATTTTACCAGCTATCTAGCAAAAAAACAAAAAATGCTTGCCCTCACGAGAGGACAAGCACATTAAAACAAAAGACCAGATCTTGACAGCTTAAGCTGCTTTTTCAAAAGACTCACTACGAGCTTTCTTGCAAGATTTTGCACTGCAAGTTTCAAAATGAGCATCTTGTGTACCTTTCTTGATTTCTGCGCCACAAGGCGCAAATTCGACTTTCTGCAGGTAGGCAGGTTTCCTTCTTTGAGATCTTTTGCCTTTAGCAGATTTCTTAGCAGCCCTTGAGCCACCTTTCTTTTGGAGTGAAAATTTCTCAGCCATAATATAATTTTTAGAAAGTTTTGGTTTCGGTTTAGAAACCCAAGCTCGAATCGAACTTGGTGACATTTTTTACAACTATACTACTAAAACACAAAAAAGCAAGAGCGTCTTGCTTGATACATTGTGCGCGGGAGAAGAGTTGAACTTCCATGCCCTTGCGGGCGCTACCACCTCAAGGTAGTGCGTCTACCAGTTTCGCCACCCGCGCTAATGTTATTCTTCTTTTGGAGCTTCTACAACTTCAAGAACATCTGCGGCCTCAGCGCCAAGAACTGCAGAACGGAGCTTGCGTCGAACATCTTTAACTGCCTTGGTTCGAACATAGTATAGTTTACTTCGGCGAGCTCGAGATTTCTTAGTAACTTCTATCTTATCAATCATAGGAGAAAATAATGGGAAAATTCTTTCTACACCCACACCAGAAGCAACACGACGAACAGTGAAAGTAGAACCGGATTCTTTACCATGTTTACGAGCTAGTACGATACCTTCAAAAGCCTGAAGGCGGAATTTACCTTTTTCATCTTGAATCTTAGACCAGACTCGTACAGTATCTCCAGAAGAAAAGTCGATAGCCTTGCGAGCCTCAATATCTACTGGACTAAATTTGATTTTACTTACATTTTTTCCGCTTGCCATAATGGAGACTACTTTATCACAAACTTCCCACAAAGGCAAACTCCCCTGGTACTGGCGCTTCGACTTTAATCACTTCCCCGCCCAAACTCTTAAATTCTATAGATTTGGCATGTAGAGCTAAACGACCTAAACCCTCCGGACAAATATTCTTAGGAGCATACAGTCTATCGCAGACCACAGGAGTATTTAGGAATTTTAGATGTACTCGGATCTGGTGAGTTCGTCCAGTTTTGGGCATAACTTCAAGATAAGAAAACTTGTTGCCATCTTTGTCTTCAAATCGTTTGACCACCTTGTACTCAGTCACTGCATCTCGCATTTCTCCCCGAGCACCACGACCAGACAACCTCCTTCGAAAGTCTGACGGACTTCTACCAATAGGTTCATCCACCTTGCCTTCGTCATTTTTAAGCCAGCCACTCACTATAGCGTGATAAACTTTTTTGATTTCGTGATTTTGAAATTGGCTTTTGAGAAATTGGTGAGCTGTCTGATTCTTGGCAAGCAAAAGCACGCCAGAGGTTTCCCGATCTAGCCGGTGGACTATACCTGGCCGCTTCACCTCCCCCATCATCTCTCCGACATTCTCCATTTCCGGATAATTCTTCACTGCCCAGTCTGAAATAGTTTCTTCCGAACTTTTTCCGTCAGGGCCCATCCTCTGCACAGTCGAAGGATGCACAGAAATACCAGAGGGTTTATCTATGGCTAAAATATTTTCATCCTCATATAAGATTTTGATTTCCATTGGTGCCTTCGGTAGGAATCGAACCTACATCAAGGCCTTAGAAGAGCCCTGTTCTATCCATTGAACTA
>CAZAFG010000021.1:0-10449 GCA_964484865.1 uncultured Candidatus Saccharibacteria bacterium
TGTACTTGAGTCCACTTGCATGAACCTACCAGTCCAAAAAATATAAAAGTTTTGCCTTGCATAATTCTCATAATAACGAAAAAAGCTTGAATAATCAAGGATTATGTTTTAGAATCAATGCAACATGAAAAAACATATTATCACTATCAGCGGCCGACCAGGAAGCGGTAAGTCCAGTACAGCTAACAAAGTAGCTCTAGAACTTGGATACAAAAGATTCTCATCCGGTGACTTTATGCGAGACATTGCAGTAAAAAGAGGGATCTCGTTAAACGAGCTCTCGGCGCTTGCTGAAAAGGATCCTAGCATAGATGAAAGTATTGATAATGAAAACAAAAAGGTGGGTCAACTTGAAAATATAGTTGTAGATTCCCGTCTAGCATTTCATTTTATTCCCAACTCATTCAAAGTATTTTTAGATCTACCTCTTGAAATATCCAAGGACCGTGTATGGCAAAGTTTAGAAAACAATCCCCTCCGTCAACAAAGCGAAATGCTAACTACACCCGAAGAAGTCTTGGGTAAACTAAAAGCTAGATTAGCAAGTGAACACACTCGATATCTCGATATGTACAACATCAGCTACGATAAAAGCAGTAACTTTGATCTAGTTGTCGACACAAACGAAAACAATCTCGAGCAAGTTGTCGAGATTGTTTTATCTGCGTATAACAAGTGGCTTAACTCTTAGTATTCTCTCATTGAGACCTGGGCGTCAATTTTCTTGATTAGGTCTAGTATTACCGATACGGCGATTAGAAGTGCTGTACCGCCAAGCGCGAGCGCTGTGATGCCTGTTAAGGATTGAACTACGATAGGCAAAACTGCGATAAGACCGAGGAAGATAGCACCGAGCATAGTGATACGAGTCAGCACTTTAGAGATATAGTCTGAAGTGGATTGACCCGGACGAATACCTGGGATAAAAGCACCATTCTTCTGTAAATTAGTAGAAAGGGCTTCTGGATCAAAAGTCACCGCAGTGTAGAAGTAAGTGAAGAGGAAAACAAATACGAAGTATAGAACCGCGTATAACCACGAACCTTGAGTAAAGGATAGAAGGGTTGCTGAGATCTTCAGCATAACCGGATTAGCAGAAGTAGCCAAAAAATTTCCAATCATTTGAGGGAAAAGCAAAATCGAAAGCGCAAAGATAATCGGAATAACACCAGCTTGGTTTACACGAAGTGGAAGGTAGGTAGAACCACCACCGTAGACCTTCATACCACGCACTCGCTTGGCGTAGGTGACTGGGATGGGTCGCTCTGCTTCAGTAACCACGATAACACCAGCGATTACCAATAGTCCTGCAACTGCAAATACTAGGTAAAGTGGAATCTGAGAAGGATCGAAAGTAAATATCAGCTGACCTATTTTCGAAGGTATAGAAGCTACGATACCGGCGAAGATCAAGATAGAGACACCGTTACCGATACCGAATTCAGAGATAAGCTCACCGATCCACATAAGTAGAAGTGAACCTGCAACTACGATAACTAGATTCATTATTCGATCAAAGGAAGTAAGTTCAATCAAAATTCCTTGCTGCTCCAAGATTGCCAAAAGAGAAAATCCTTGGATAGCTGCGAGCGGGATAGTCAAAAGTCGAGAGTACTGAGTAAACTTCTTTTTACCAGCTTCCCCCTCTTCATGATACAGTCGTTTAAGTGCTGGCACCATGATAGTCAAAAGCTGCATGATGATAGAAGCTGTGATGTATGGTCCGACACCGAGCATGATGATAGATAGGTTGGAAAGTCCACCACCAGAGAAAATATTTAAAATTCCGAAAAATTGGTTATTGGTCAGGAACCTTTCGAGGGCCAAAGTATCAATACCTGGAATCGGAATCGCAGCCAAAAGACGAAACACTACCAGTGCTCCTAATACGAACAATACTTTTCTCCGCAAGGACTTATCCTTCCAGACCATTTTCATTTTATGCCAAAAATTTTTCATAGTATTATTTAACTTTTATCTTTCTGCCGACAATTGCAAGACGCTTGCGCATCGCTGCAAAACTTTCTTTCTTACCAGCCACTTCGAGAACTTTGTCAGTTGTTAGAACAACATCCGCTCGATGAGAGTTAAATCGATAACCTCGAAGCTTTGGCAGCTTCTTTATGATATCACGAAGTTCTGGTCGGCGCTTGTTTCCTGCTCGCGCTGTTTGACCCTTGCCTCCTCGGCCAGAAGTCTTCGCGTGCTTACCACCGCGTCCTACTATGCGGTCTTTTTTGTTCTTGTGTTGTCTTTTTAATTCATGTATCTGCATAAAATATTTAGTGAGTTAACCGAACTATTATTTTTGAACTTCTACTTCTTTGTTAGCAATAACTACTGTCTCTGGAATGGTCTTGGTGTATTTACTAGAGATTGATTCGAGGGCAACCATGACAGCCTTAGCATTGTTTAATTTATTCTTGGTTCCAGAGTGGATCTTGCCAGTGATATCTTTGATACCAGCGAGTTTGACGATGTCACGAACTACAGATCCAGCCACGAGTCCGCGGCCTTTGTTTGGCATGATGTTTACATATGCACTAGAGAACTTTGCAGAAACTTCGTGAGGTATAGACATAGTCTTGGTAAGCTTTAGCTTGACCATGTTTTTCTTAGCTGCTCGGAGAGCCTTGTTGATAGCGAGAGATGTGTCTCCTGCCTTTCCAAGACCGAGTCCGATAGCACCATTTTTATCCCCTGCAATCAAGGCAACAGAGAAAGAGAATCGGCGACCTCCAGCCACCACACGAGTAACGCGTCTGATAGAGATGATCTTTTGATCAAACTCTGGCTTTGGTCTTGCAAAAGAAGATCCGCCTCTTCGTGTATTCTTTTTTTCGTTGGTCTTATCCATAAATATAATTTATTAAAATTTAAGTCCGCCCTCGCGTGCTGTATCTGCTACTAATTTTACTCGGCCAGTATATTTAAAACCGTTACGATCAAAAACTACTGCTTCGATTTTCAGGTCCTTGCAAACCTTGGCGATCAATGTACCTACTTCCTTTGCACGCTCCATCTTGGTTCCCTTTGTTATCTTAGCATCATTTGCTGAAGCTAGAGTCTTTCGTGTGCTGTCATCGATAACCTGAGCATAGATGAATTTGTTAGATCGAAAAACAGAAAGACGAGGACGCAGAGCAGTGCCAGCGATCTTGGAACGAATCTTTCTCTTTAGTCTTGTTCTTTTGTCAGTTTTATTTGCCATAAAATTTATTATACTGTTTTCTTACCTTGTTTTCTTCGGATAACTTCATCTTCATAGCGCATACCCTTACCTTTGTACGGTTCTGGCTTCTTGAGGGCTCGTACAGATGCAGTAAAGCTACCAACTAATTCTTTGTCGATACCAGTGATGGTGATGTTGTTCTTTTCAGCTGTTGCAGTCAAACCTTCTGGGATCGGTACGATAACTGGGTGAGAAAAACCAAGGGCAAAATGAAATTCTTTTCCTTTAACTTCACTCTTGTAACCCACGCCTTCTAGAATTAATTTCTTTACATAAGGAGTTTCTACGCCTTTGATCATGTTCATCAAGTGAGATGCATATGTACCCCAGAGAGCTTTAGAAAATTTGTCGTTTCGCTTGATAGCAAGAGTGATGATGTCGGGAGTGATAGTAACAATGATGTCATCTCGGAAGATTTTAGAAAGTTTGCCCTTAGGACCAGAAACGGTAATAGTACCATTGTCCTGTGTGACAGTTACTCCTTTTGGTATTTGAATTTCTTTTTTTCCTAATCGTGACATAAATTTTTATTATTTATAGTGAGTTTATCGAACTACCAAATTTTAAATAATGCTTCACCGCCGACTTGCTCTTTGCGTGCATCTCGTCCAGAGAGAATTCCCTTTGGAGTTGAAAGTACCAAGATTCCGAAACCGCCTTTGACTTTGTTGATATCTCTCATTCCGAAATACACTCGGCGAGACTGCTTGGAAATTCGCTCTACTTCTTTGATCTTTGGAGTCTTGTCTACATAGAGGAGTTCTACTTCGAGTACTGGGAAGCCCTTGCGAGTCTTTTTAGCAAAGCTCTTGATGTAGCCTTCTTTCTCTAGGCAGACCAAGATGGCGTTCTTCAAGTTAGAAAATGGAAAAACTACAGACTCCTTGTTTGCAAGTGAGGCATTCTTCATCATTATTATCATGTTTGAGAGTTGATCCATATATTTATTCGATTACCAAGAAGACTTTCGTACTCCTGGAAGTGTACCTTCGTTTGCTAATTCACGGAAACAAATACGGCATAGTCCGAAATCTCGCATATAACCATTTCCCCGTCCACAGCGAAAACATCGGTTTTTCTGCCGAGTGGAAAATTTCTTTGGTTTCTTGTTTCGTGCTAGTACTGATGTTTTTGCCATATATAAAATAAGTCCTTATTTATAGGGCGATATCTTGTGTGTTTACTTAAAACCTTATTTAAGCCTTAAGTAGAAACACAGATCAGCTCCTTAACTAGGACTCACCCATACTAGCAGAAGGTCCAAAAATAGTCAAATATGCAATATTGGATTAAAATTTGCTGTCCTTGACTTTTTATACTCAAAATGCTATAATATACGGGATATATCATATTGTTTAACAATTTTAATTTGTTCCAATCATGGCTAAACCAAGCGCCAAAATTGTGAAAGACTTGCAGGATGAAAATGAAATCCTCAAGCAACTTCTTGTAGCTGGAGTAATCAACAGCGAAATGCCGATGTCTTCCCTTCAGTGGAGAATAAAACAACTCGCCTCAAAGATTGAACAGCCCAAGAAGATGCTGAAAAGCCTGGTAAGGGAAATCTACACCCGCGCAGTAAACGACGCCATTGATGGCGACAAGAAAAGCCGGGGCCATGGAAACTTCTTCAGAGTAGGACATTAACCTACATTCCAGCCAGCAATCATCAAAAAAGCCCAGGACTTTGTCCTGGCTTTTTTTATTTCCTATTTAGAAGTAACCTTTTTTATCTCCGTATCTACCCTCTTTTCTCTCAGCATCTCCCAACTCTTTTACCACAGAGTCAGCTAATTTTATCAACTTATCTATTTTCAAATAAGCTTCCTTTTCTTCGCCTGGAGTTTTGTAAAGAGTTTTTTCTTTGATCTTTGCATCCAATAATTCTTTGAAAGATTTCAATTCTTTTTTAATAAGTTCTAATTCTTCCTGGTTGTAAGGACTTAGTGCCCTAATCTTTTCAAAAAAACTTTGAGCTTCTGGTAAATCAGATTTCTGCAAAATATATTCTTTAAAATTAACAACTGCAGTAGCATCATCACTAGTCAACCTATTCAGACGCGCAAAGTCAGGCGTGTCCCCAAAATAACTATTGAAACTTCCTCTGAGCTGACGATATTCAGGCGCCATATTACCTTCAATTCTAGCTATTTCATTATTCAACATTGCGAGTCGCCCACTCCAAAGCTCTACTGGAGTAATTTCGATACTGTATTCTTTTCTGATAGCTTCGATTTGTTGAGCAATCTCCTGACTATCTTCCAAAATCTTTGCTCTTATTTCTTTCACCTTGTCTTTACTTGCCCCGGAAAGAATTATTTTTTCTTCTAAACCCTTAATAACTGCATAGTAATCGTGTCTCTGTGAAATCAACTCGGCAATCTCTTTCTTCTTGCTTTCAATCAACGCCAACTCTTCTTCTACCGTAAGCTTTGGCTTAGTCTCGTTTTGTTTTTTCTCCGAATCACTTGTAGAGTTAGCGTCCGTACTTTCTGTCTCTGGAATTGCACTTATGACTTCTTTCTTTCTAAACGGGTTTATTTTATCAAACATATTATTTTCGTATATAAATATTAATACCCAAATTATACAACCTACCAGAAAATAAACCAGGTAACAAAAAACCCCTACTTAAGGGGCTTTTTGAGGTGATTTATTTATCGAGATTTCTTTTTAGTTTCCTCTTCCTTTTTGAAAGGGACACCTAGGAGTTCAAAGAATGCCATACCTTCTTTTTTAGTTTTTGCTGAAGAGACTACAGTGATCGCAAGACCGAAAACATCTTTGATATCTTCGTCAGCAGTTTCTGGGAAGATAGTGTGTTCTTTGATTCCGATAGTCATGTTTCCGATAGCGTCTACAGTTGAGCGGTTGATACCTCGGAAGTCTTTAGTTCGAGGAAGCGCAACATTGATCAACTTCTCAAGAAAAGCATACATTCTCTTCTCGCGAAGAGTAACCATGACACCTACAGGATCACCTTGGCGAATCTTGAAGGATGCGATAGATTGCTTTGCTCCACGAAGAGTTGGCTTCTGTCCAGTGATTTTTGCGATACGATCAGAGATGGCAGTGTTCTTGTTCTTGTCCTTCTTGATCATGGTACCAGTACCGATGTTGATGATGATTTTCTTTAGCTTTGGGGTTGCCATCACATTCTTGTAGCCAAAATTCTCCTTCATCACTTCGTAGGCCTTTGCTTCTTTTTCTTTTACAGTTAAATGTTTCATAAAATTGAATTATAGGAAATTATACTTTCTTAACATTGGAAACATGAATCGGCATAGAAACTTCGATGGTAGTTCCCTTCTCGTTACTCTTTCTAGGCTTCTGGTGCTTCTTGACGATGTTTAAACCATCAACAACAACCTTGTCTTCCTTTGGAAGTGCGCGAAGGATCTTGCCCTTCTTGCCTTTATCCTTGCCTGCCAAAATTATTACATTGTCTCCTTTTTTTACTTTCATAGTATTATATAAATTATTTAGATCACTTCCGGTGCAAGCGAAATTATCTTCTGGAATCCTTTTTCAGCTAGCTCTCGTGGAATAGGACCGAATACGCGACCAGCCTTTGGATCTTTCTTGCCCTTTTCAAGGATTACTACAGCATTGTCATCAAAACGAATATAGGATCCATCTTTGCGTCGGAAAGCATTTCGAGTTCGAACTACCACCGCTTGGTGGACATCCTTCTTTTTAACTCCTTTTCGAGGACTCGCAATTTTAACAGAGATGATGACAAGTTCACCTAGCTCGGCGTATCGCTTCTTGGAAGAACCCAAAATCTTGAATACCTTTCCTACGGTACCTCCGGCGTTGTCTGTTATTTTTACTAATGTTTCGTTTTGAATCATAAAATTATTTCCTATTACTTGCTGACTACTTTAAATTTCTTATCTTTGGAAATTGGGCGAGTTTCAACTATCTCTACAGAGTCCCCTACCTTGAAAGCATTTTCCTCATCATGTGCCTTGTACTTCTTGCTAACCTTATAGTACTTGCCATATTTTGGGTGCTTCACAAAGCGAGATACGGAAACAACCACAGTCTTCTGCATTTTGTCGCCAACTACAACACCCTTAAGTGTTGAACTCTTAGTTGCCTTTATTTCTTTGGTTGTTGGGGTTGTCTTCATAAAGTTGATTATCTCTTTGTATTACTTTTATTGATTTCTGTCAACACTTGGGCGATTTGTCGCTTTAGACTGCTTGCCTCTTTGACATTCTTACTCTTGGCACCTTCAGCCTTGAATCGAAGTGAGCGAAGATCTTCTTGTAAGGATTCTAGCTTCTTCGCTAAATCAGCCGGGGTACTTTCTTTTAAATTTTTCTTTATCTCTTTGTTTGTCTTAGCCATAAAATTATTTAGCGTGTACTCGAGCTACGATTCGAGTCTTTACTGGCAATTTCGTACCTGCTTTTCGAAGCGCTTCTCGAGCGGTCTTCTCATCTACACCGTCTACTTCAAACAAAATTCTTCCGGGTAGTACATCCACACAGTAACCTTGTGGATCTCCTTTACCCTTACCCATACCCATCTGAGCAGGCTTCTGAGTAAATGGTCGGTCTGGGAATACTCGGATCCAATACTTACCAGCTTTGGTAAGTGTTCGAGAAACAACTTTTCGAGAAGCTTCTAATTGGTTAGAAGTTATTCGAGCCTGGCTCTCAGACTTTAGTCCAAAAGAACCGAAAGCAAGCTTGGTACCACGAGTCTCAGGAGTTAGAGTCTTTAGGTTTTTGCGGCCGGTCTGCCACTTTCTGAATTTTACTTTTTTTGGTATCAACATAAAATTTATTTACTTTGCTTATTACCTTTTTCAGCAAAAATCTTACCTCGGTAAATCCAGACCTTGATACCGATAACTCCATATGAAAGATTTGCTCGCTCTCGCTTGAAATCAATGTCCGCGCGGAAAGTCTGAAGCGGGATAGATCCACGCTTAAGCTCTTCCGTACGAGCGATTTCAGCACCACCGAGTCGTCCTCCAAGAACGATTCTCGCTCCTTGTACTCCTTGAGCTGCCATAACTTTTTCGATAACTTGCTTGATTACACGACGATACGGCATTCGCTTCTCGAGTCCTTCGGCGATCATATAAGCAACAATTGCAGCATCAGCTTCTGGGTTTGCGATTTCAAATACTTCGAGTTTGAAGTCTTCAGTCTTTGGAAGCTTTAGTTTTTCCATCTTCTTGATGATGTCGTCTTTGAGTTTAGTTGCACCCTCCCCAGAGCGGCCGATGATAAGACCAGGGCGAGAAGTCTTGATGATGAAACGAGTCATCTTTTGGTTTCGTTCAATTTCGATAGAGGAAACATACATACCTCGGAGTTTCTTTTCCAAGTATTCCCGGAGCAAAACATCGCCTTCCAAATATGCGCGATACTTTTTAGGATCAGCAAACCAGCGAGATTTCCAATCTCGAAGTATTACTAATCTATGTGCATATGGGTGAACGATTTTTGACATATAATTTATTTTGCTGCTTTTTTAACTTTTGTAACTTTAACTGCCTTGTCCTGAGCCTGTCGAACGGATTTCTTTTCCTTTGGCGCTTTTACTTTTTTGATTACTTTACCTGCCTTCTCTCCAAGTACCAAGATGACATGACTGGTTCGCTTGTTTATGCGTGCTCCACGGCCCATGGCTCGAGGCATCATGCGCTTCATAACCACACCTTTATCTACTCGGATTTCTTTTACAAAAAGATCTTCTTTGTTGTTGCCCATGTTAACTGCATTTGCTACTGCAGAGTCTAAAAGCTTTTTGATAGGAGTACTCGCGCGCTTTGCCAAAAAGTCCAAGGACACTTGTGCCTGGGCTACATCTTTGCCTTTGATTAGGTCCGCTACTAGGCGAACTTTTCGAGGTGATTGTCTGTAATTTTTTAGAAAAGCTTTCATTTGTTTAAATTAAAAAAATATTTCTTCTTACTTCTTCTTGGCGTCTCCGGCTGTTGCAGTCGCTGTCTTAGCCTGTGCTATTTCAGCTTCCTTCTTCTTAGCTTCTAATTCTTTCTGCATTTTACCTCCGTGTTTCAAGAATTTCTTGGTTGGTGAAAATTCACCGAGTCTGTGACCTACCATGTCTTCAGTGACTAGGACTTCTACATGCACCTTGCCGTTGTAAACGCCAAAAGTAAAACCCACCATTTCAGGGGCGATAACTGCTGCTCGTTTCCAAGTCTTTACTACTGGAGTTTGCAACGGGTTTTTACCAGCAATCTTTGCGAGTAGTCGTTCGTCTATATTTATTCCTTTTTTGAGTGATCGTGTCATTTAATATTGTATGTTGAGTAAACAAAAAGCTCTCAACGAGCTTGGTGTTATACTAGCAAATTTAAATATATTGTCAACACGATTTTATTAGGACATTGTTTTATAAAGCTCAAACGAAAATCCGTCAAATTTGGGAATAAAAAAAATGCCTCATTCGTTGAGTTGAATCAAGGCATTCATTGTTTTATTATTAACTTAATTATCAACCTAGCTGTCCAAAAAAGTATCAGAGTATCAAGAATTAAACACTTTTTACGAATGTAAAATTTATCTAATTTTTCAGAAATATACCCTTCTTGGTAACAAAACGGAGATACTTGCCACAAGCTAGTCAATCCGGGAAATTCATTATTATCTCGCGGAGCATAGTACCTACTATGAATAACAACAGGTAAAAGTGGGCGAGGTCCAATAAAAACCATTTCACCTCTTAAAATGTTCCAAAGTTGTGGAATTTCATCCAAGTGAAACTTCCGTAGAAACTTACCAAGATAAGTTATTCGGTAAGCGTTTGCCAACATTAAATCATGACTACTCATGACAACATTGAGTACAGTAGTTACTGTCATCGTCCGCAATTTATAAATGCGAAACTCTTTGCCTCCCCGACCAATTCTTATTTGTGTAAAAATTGGGTTTCCTTTTGTCTCCAAACGAATAAAGATCGCCAGAACTAACAGTAAAGGTAAGCAAAACAACAACAAGATAAAGGCGATAAACTTTCTCGCAATGGTCATATCAGTATAAGTTTTAGTTTACAATTTATTTCAAATACACACTACCACAAAAGTACAAAAAGTAAACTAAAAATCCCCTTTCGGGGAGTTTTAGTTTATTGAGATTTTCGATTCTTGCCTGTCTTTCGGCGGGAAACGATGAATACGTTTGAATATTTCTTTGGAGTTCTGGTCTTTCGTCCACCAGTAACTTTACCCC
>CAZAFG010000022.1:0-9616 GCA_964484865.1 uncultured Candidatus Saccharibacteria bacterium
GAGTTGTTTGTTGCACTTCTCACGAATTAGAGAAATCCAGCAAAGAGCTCCTTAGTAAAATAAGGAGCTCTTTTTGATTTTGATCTTTAAAACTTAAAACTGTATAATATGTCACCTAAAATTAAGTATTCCGTACTTGTTTTCACAGACTGCATTGACTCAGATGCCAAGAGTCGACAAGTTGCAAGATGGCAAAGTGCCTTTGGAAACATCCCCGTAAACTGCTTTGGTGTTAAAAAAAGCATTGAAGCTTCCTTCTGTGTCGTAGATGTTATCTACGCAACCAGACTACCAAAAAACATTGCAAGGAAATGGAAATCCAAACCAATCATTTTTGGCAACATTGCCCCCAGAACAGAGAAACGCTATGAAAACGGCGCTCCCTTCTGCTTGGGCTGGACAGCGGATGGTATTTTGGTTATTGGCACCCCTGATGTATTCGTACTCCCATTAAAGGAGGGACTTATCAAGGATGTTTATGTAACTGATCCTTACCATGTTTGTCGGGCTGCTGGCGTAGAAGAAGACGAAGCACTGAGAATTTCTAAATCTCAATTCCGTAGCTTGGACTATGTGCCCTTGCTTGCCTATTGGCTGGAGATAGAGAATATCAAGATTCCTTGCGAAAAAATTGATATTCCTAGCAACAAGTTTGACAATGAAATTGCTTTTATCGACAACTTCGGTAATGTAAAATCTACTGTCAAAAAGTCGGACTTTCCGCTCTCTAATCTTTCTGAAATTCCAAACGGAGTGATCGAGCTAGCGGTCAGTGGAGAAAGCTTACAATTCGTACCGAGGCTCAAGGATGTCTCAGGAGAGGCTGTCACTCAAGGATCGTCTGGAGCTCCAGGTGATGGATATTTGGAAATCGTTATCCAAGGAGGAAACGCTTCAAAAAGCGAGAAGCTGCAACTCTCCCTTGAGGAGAAAGCATTCGAGATTTCAATTTATGAACAAGTATAAAATCAGTCGAAAGACTATCGCGAGTTGTGTGGAAACACAACTCGCTTTTTTTATTTCCCCTTATTTTATGTTATGCTGAAATTCTAAAATAATGATTACTGAAGCAGACATTTTGGGTAAAAAATTGCTAGTTATCGCAGCACATCCAGACGATGAAGCTTTTTTAGCTGCGGGCACTATCTATGAAAATGGTAAGCGAGGAGGCACTACAGAACTCTACTCCGCGACCATCGGCGAAAAAGGCAGCGCCCATGTAGCACCTAATACCACTGAAGAACAACTAAAAGTTATCCGCAAAAAGGAACTCGAAGATGCTGCAAAATATTTAGGAATACAGAAAATTATTCTAGATTCTTTTCCTGATCGAGACCTAGAGCACCAGGAATTAGCTCTGAGGAAACGAATCGAGGAAGTAATAGAAGAAGAGAAACCAGACTATATCCTAGGCTTTGGTAAAAATGGCTACACTGGACATAAAGACCACATGATCATAGGTGTGATCGCAAAAGAAATCTCTCAAAAACTAGACATCCCCTATCTCGCCTTCTGCCACCCACCCAAGGATTTATTTGGCGACATCTCTCAATTTTTAATCAACAAAAGAGCCAAAGGCAGTTACTTTGACGAAATCGAAAATGAAGAGCCAAACCTAACAATCCCCGTCTCCCCAAAGATAAAATTAAAAGCTCTCGAGCTATACCAAAGTCAATTTCCAGGATTAGACCCAAGAAAAATTTTCCCTGCAAACATCGCCGAGCTTCTCCTAGCCAACGAATATTTTAAATTAAACTAACCTCAAGCCGAAAGGCCCTCTCGAGAAGAAAGGGCCTCAGGGTTTGGATTTTCACCACAAGCAAAAGAAGAAATATTGCGACAGTTTTTACACTTCACTTCCACTGTGCCTTCTTTGAAGACACCTTTAAACAATAGTTTCCCGCAGGAACAACGATACTCTTTTAGATTAGATTGTTGCATATTACCCTAAGGCAACAGGGAGTCTAGCGTCCTCTATTATTTTATTAATAGATTTATCGACCCACACCAAATCACACTAAAATTATACCACTCTATACTCTAGATGCAAGATTCTGCTTTAAAAACTGCAAGCGGACTAGAAGTATCGTAAGTGATCTTGGTCATGTCTACAAACTTTGTGCCAGTAGAGTCTACATCTCCATAGCCTCGCACAAAGTCATTGCCTACTTTTTTGAAAGCCACTTGCATTACTGACTTCATACCCTCGGAGTTGAAAGTATAGTCTCCAACCAAGATGTCGTTGTTGTAAGTACCTACGAATGTTCCACTAGAACTATCCTTCTCAAAATTCTTAAATGCGAGAGTACCTGCTACATTTAAACCCTCTTGATGCTCTACACGAAGAGTGAAAACATCTTGTCCAGTACGCATAGCATAACAACCTTCTATGCCAGTAGATGCAGTCGGTGTAGTGTCGACTGGAGTGTTAGTGTCACTAGGACTAGGGGCATTGGTTTTACCTGCGTAGATAAATGTCCCGATTATGATAATAATTGCGATGATAGCTACGATAAGTGATGGTTTCATAAAATTAAAGGTTAGGGCTGTTAAAACGGGAAAAACCCGTAGTATTATTATACCACGGATTCGTGTGTAGCATTGGATAGGTGTCCAATCTTACGCTCGCTTTTTTGCCAACAGAACTTTCTTCGCCGCCAATCGCTTCTTGGTCTTTTTTGATCGACGAGATGGAGTCTTAGGTGATAAAGTTGTACTTCGTTTTGCCATAGATTTTAGTATACCAGTTATTTTTTATTTTCTCCAGAAGCTAGAAGTTCATTCACACTTTTTAGAAGTGCCGCAATTTTTTCGTGAATAGTCTCTATGTTCTCGGCATCCTCTCTACGCATCTTGTCCTTGTTCATTAGTGTGGTCTCAGTGAGCCAGGATATCCCAGTAAGTGGTGAACGCAGGTCATGTGTAGCCACTCGGAAAAGTTTTTCTTTGAGAGCAATATATTCCTTTTCTCTCCGTCTCAACAAAAAACCAATAAAAATTAAAATCAAAACAAATACTGTAGAAATAATCGGAATAGACATATGGGTATACAAATTTCTAAAATATCTATCTGCACTCATATCCATACCTAGCACTGCTACGACTTGCCCATCGTGCTTGATAGACACCAGAGAAGTAAGCCAGCTCCCCCAGCGGTCGGTGCTAAATTCTACCCCTTGATCTTTTAACCCTTGAAGGATTTCAAGATCTAAGGGTGTAGCTTCATCATAAATCTGCCCTGGTGGGGAGTAATCTGGAGATGTATTAGGCTCTGAATCAGCAAAGAAAAAAACTTGCTCATCCTTAGAACCTAGAAAATAAAGAAAACGAATTTCTTCATTAGTCGCACGGATTTGTTCCAGTTTATTTTTTAATGATAAATATACTGGATTATTTAAATCCTCCTCACTGCCAGACAAACTCTCGATATCGTTTACATCAAACGCTAGAGCTACCGACGCTACATCCTTCAAGAGAGTATTTTGAGTATTGCTTGAAACTTCTTTATAAGTATAAAAAGTCGCCAGGACACCTACCACTAAAACTACTGCTATGATCACATAGTAGTACCAAGTGAAAACTTTACTCGTTGGTTTTAAACTCATTGTAGTAATTCTTTAACCTGAGCTAAAATTTCTGGTGCTGTAACTTCGGATTTTTTTAGAAATAGGGACGGGTGGTCACGGTGGATACTGTCTATCACTTCCCCATCGCCATCAAAATTTGTAAACAAAACCACGGGCACAGCCTTGCCCCACTCTCCAGAACTTCTGATTTCGTGAAGGACATTGATGCCGTCTACTTTTTCCATTTCTATGTCTGTAATTATAGCGTCTGGTGTTTCAGTTTTTACTTTCTCTAAACCTTCCTTGCCATCGGAAGCAGAAATGACTGTAAAATTCTCCATCTCAAAAAGCGAAACTAATGATTTTAAAATCATCTCATCATCATCAATAATTAAAATCTTTTTCCCACTCGAGTCCATTGGAAATATTATAGCACTAATTAAAAATAAGCATGTGTATTTTATGGTAAATAAAAACAGGTCTCTTTGGAAAGAGACCTGAGCCACATGTGTTTTAACCACTTAATTGAATTGAAATTTCTTACTTGAACTCTCCATGAGTTTCGTGCATTCATCGATGACTGACAAAAGGTCCTTTTCTTCAATTTCGTCATCCTCCGGAAAATGCATATACTTTTCAATCCTGGAAGCCAGTAGAGAATTATTCTTAGTCATCGCCAATGTATAACATGATTCAAAATCTGCTCTCCACTGAAGAAGCAACGAAACCGGATGATCGACTCGCAAAAAGCATTTCCAAAGAAAAACCGTATCACGAAGAATCTCGCCATCGTCAAAGTTTTTCCATCCCTCAAATTTTTCAGCAATATGAGAAATTATTCGGGAAATTTCAACTACGATTTTTTCAAATTCTGCAGTCTCAATTTCATCTTCTGGAATACTTATGGCTCTTTCAATCCTGTTAATGGCTTTTTCAAGAATTGTTGCAGTTCTAAAACGCCCGCAATGCTCAAGTTTTTCTACCAAAATCTTGCATTCAGCCAAAGAATTCTGAAACTGCAAATGACATCGTACCTCAGGATCGAGAAAATTAATATATGTTTCAGAAAAAACCGGAGAATCAAGCTCAAATGACATGTCATTCACATTGTTCACATCAAAGTATGTGTAATTTGGATCACCAGCTTGCTTTAAAGAATACAACCTTCCGGATTCTGGGCTTTTAATCTCAAGAACATAGGACTTGTCATAGTGCGATAGGATTTCTTCCAGATTGATGCCCACTACTTCGTAGTGAACTGCAGCAGAAGCAAAAAATACATCTTGCGGTTCTTCTGCCATATTTCCTAAATTAAAAGCACACCACTTCAAGTCAATAGTTAAAGTATGCTCATTTAAAACCTTAATACTAGAAATACGTCCGTAAGCTAAGCCAATTCCGTCAGGCTCTTGAATTTTAAATTCTCCGTTACGAAAAACCTGCAAGGCTTGATCAATTTTGTGAGTATTCATATTCGTAAGTTTTATCCGTGACCCAAATAGATTTAAAGGTCGACTTGAGTCACGGATCAAACCAATGTCAAAGACCTTGAATTAATTGTGATAGTACTCCCAAAATCTACCTCGGTCAAGATAGGCCTTAATCATTGTAAAAAGCTTTAAAATTGGTATACTCATCATATTGGGGTTAGGTCCAACTTGCCCATAAGTTTGTAGTTACGCTGGGAGATCGTCTAATGGTAGGACAGAGGCCTTTGAAGCCTTTAATCGGGGTTCGAATCCCTGTCTCCCAACAAATTAAATATGAAATTAATTACATTAAATACTTGGGGTGGTCGAGTGGGTGAACCATTCATAGGATTCATTAAGAGCCATCAAGATATAGATATTTTCTGTTTTCAGGAAATATATGATGAATCGGAAAAAATATTAGGTGAAGAATATCCAGATTCTAATCATGATCTTTTTAGTAATTTAAATAAATTACTTCCAGATCATAAGGGATTTTTCAGACCAGCATTGCAGGGGGTGTATGGTGTCGCTATTTTTATTAAAAAAAACTACTCAATTCTTGAAGAAGGAGACATTATTATTCATACCAGAAATCAAGAAGGCACTATAAATGATGGTCATCATGATAGAAATATGCAATGGATTAAATTTGATTACAAAGGAAAGATTGTTACAGTGATGAATGTTCATGGTCTATGGAACGGTAAGGGTAAAGAGGATGTCGCTGAAAAAATCAATCAATCAAAGATAATTAGAGAATTTATGGACAAAATTGAAGACCCAAAAATTCTCTGTGGAGATTTTAATTTAAATCCAAACACTGAAAGTATAAAGATACTAGAAAAAGGAATGAAAAATCTTATTAAGGATTACTTTATATCTTCGACAAGAAATAGTATTTATTTTTCAAAACCAGGCAAGACTGAAAAGTTTGCAGACTACATTTTCACGTCAGACAATATTGTAGTTAAAGATTTTAGGGTATTACCAGAAGAAGTCTCGGACCACTCTGCATTATATTTAGAAATATAAGTTCCAACATCGTCCCAGATGGCCAACATTGTTAATAAATGAAAATATGGATACAAAAACTATTATTGAAAACCTTCCGACTACTTTTTATCGCGTTAGTACCAAGGCGCTTGTTTTGAGCGAAGATAGGAAAAAGTTCATGGTTGTTTTGGAAGACAATGGATATTGGGAATTACCTGGCGGAGGCTTGGATTTTCCTGAAACTCCCGAACAAGGACTACGACGAGAGATACAGGAAGAGATTGGCCTTGAAGTAGCCGACATTGCAAAACAACCCTCGTATGTTTTGATCGGTAATAATATGAAAGGTGTCAGAAGTATCAACCTTGTTTATGAAGTAAAACTGAAAGACCTAAACTTCACACCATCAGATGAGTGTCTAGAAATAAAATTCATAGCCCCGGAAGAGGTAGATACTATCAATGCCTTCAGAAATGTAAAAGAATTGGCTGCTTTGATGCAGGCAGAAAAATAAATTGTCTATACTCCCCGCTTGTTGTTATAATTAACCCATGATACACAAAAATACAATTTGTCTTTGGTTTGAGAGTGGCGCAGAAGCGGCAGCGAATTTTTACGCAGCTACTTTCCCAGATAGTAAGGTTGCGAATGTTTTTAAAGCACCTAGTGACTTTCCAGGTGGCAAAGCTGGCGATGTTCTGACAGTAGAATTTACTGTTTGCGGAATTCCTTGCATGGGTCTCAATGGTGGACCAGTATTCAAACAAAGCGAGGCATTCTCTTTTCAGATCACCACCGAAGACCAAGAAGAAACAGATCGATATTGGAACGCTATTGTTGGAAACGGCGGCGTAGAGAGCGAGTGTGGATGGTGTAAAGATCAATGGGGAGTTTCTTGGCAGATAACACCGCGAACACTGACTGAGGCGATGGCCGCTGGCGGAGCAGAATCCAAGCGAGCATTTGATGCAATGATGACTATGAAAAAAATAGATGTCGCCGCTATCAACGCTGCTCGACAAGGGTAAAAAACTATTTCTTTTATCCACAGGTTGGCCTTTGGTTTATTGACAATGAATTTCAATAGGCAGATAATTATACTTAATTTAGATTTTTGACAAAGCGTTATGCATTCAGTATGGCTCCTTGGGCAGATCTTTATCCTCCTAAAGAGCCATACTGAACAAGAAATTGTTTCTTTATGGTTGACGAATTTTTTTCTTTTTTAAACCATTAAATTCTTTCAATTATGAAGACGAACTCTTCTATTTTTCCGAAAGTCCTCCAGGGAGGCAAAATGACGAAGTACGGCTACATTGCCCTATTGCTCATAGTAGGAGTGACAATGGCAGCCACACAGACAGCTAAAGCAGGTACGCACTTATCCGCAAAAGCGAAGATCGAGATGACAACAGCAGCACCTGAGAATGCAGCTAGCGTTACGACAGATTGCACGACAGTAGCAATAGCAATTACGAAAGAAGCCAACTGGACAAGCACCACGACCGGCCAAAGCCAGGAAGAAGCAGTGACAGAAATCACAACCACAGCTAAGAAAGCTATGACGATGGATGTTACCAAACCTGACAAAGCGAACTGCCTGCGAAATGAAAACCTGAGCGATGTAAACTGTACTATAAATCTGGTGACCGTTGAAGCGTCCCCCCAAGCTGTAACAGCTACATCTGATGTGTTTGATATCTCGACCCCTGCTGCTACTGCCAAGACTGAGCTGATCTTTCAATACAACCTGATAGGTGTAGCGATGACAAAAATGGCTCCGGTAAAGATGGCTGGTAAAGTAGACTTCCTGAAGGAAGGTAATGAAGATGCAGTGATGTTTTCAAGTTCAACCACCGGGTAAGCAAGGTGGGCATAATTCATAAGTTCAAAGGGTGAGACCTTAGTAGTATTTTCAATTTTTTTTGGGTGTTATTTAATGCTGGCTTTCTTCACGGGAGGCCAGTTTTTTTATTTTCTAAGCCTTATTTTGTAAGGCTTTTTATGCTTGACTTTTACAACAAAGTATGCTATACTATATAGGTAAGCTGAACTTTGAAAAACATGATGAATAAATGCAAAAGTTTCTGATTCATCTCGGAAATTCTCGCATTTATTCACTCATTAAATCGTTAAAGCATGAAACGAATTTTCTTTTCCCTTTTCGCACTTATGTGCATGTTTGCTTTCACAGGAAATGCTCAAGCTAAACTTGGCAAATCTGAAATTCCCAATCTGATCAAAGACAACTGGTATCTCAATTACCAAAATGGGGTTACCAATCCGGACATGATCCAACCTGGCCAAAAACTGGACTACAAATTTGCAGATGGGTTCATCTACAATTACACTGCAGTGCCTGGTGACAGCCAATGGAAAATCCTGGACAAAAAGTTGTCAGAGCTCAGACTTGAACACGGCGATGTGACAGGAATCAGTGAAGCAAAAACTGATACTACTGAAACATCCAAACCGGCGGAAGCAGCTTCAATTTTCACCTTACAGACATTGCCTGGGTGGATGATTAACCTACTCGCATTAATGGCTTTTGCGACAATTATCATCCTTGCTTTAATCCTTAAAAAGGTAAGCAGTCGAACAAATCGGTCTCCGATAGTTCAAGGTGGTATTTCTGAAGCCCAAGCACCAATGCATATGCAACGAGTAGCTGAACGAATGGGCAGAGGTGCACGACTGGTTGGTCCAGTAGTAAAAGGTTGGTTGACAGCAAATGTCCCAGTGGAAGTTTCTTACTTGGAAGGTCCAAGAATGGAAACATTTCACCGTAAGTTAGCCTACCGCGGACTTGTTGAGTTTGCAGATGGAACTCGTTCCTATGCTTACTTCCAACAAATCTGTGGAAATGACATTAACACCGGACCGATTGTTCGTGAAGGTGAAGGTATCACTTTCGAACCAGAAGTAGTTCAGTCAGAGGTTTTGCAAAGTGCTAACCAGCAATTCAGGCAAGCAGCAAACAGAAGGCAAGAACAGAATTCGACCCTTCTTGATGCTAAACAGACAGATGAGCCAGTCAGCAAGAATGTTGCAAATCCCACCTTGGCTGAAGTCGCGAAACTCATAAGTGAGAACAGGGACAAAGGTTTCGAAACCAAGATTACATACGCAACCCGCGATGTCATCATTGATGTAGACACCTTTAAGGCCAAGCAGTACCAGAACAAGCCGATTTTAAATGGCCGGTCTGCTCATCCAGTAGAGGCGATCACTGCTCCGAAAGCTACTGACCTCGACAGACCAAGGGACCAGACAGTGGCCACACAAGACGCGTAAAAAACCCTGATCCGGAAAGATCAACAGAGCCCTGAGCAATCAGGGTTCTTTTTTTTACTTATTCCTCAAATATTTTTACAAGTGCGAGTTCGAGTGGAAGCTCAGGTATGAAAGCATTGCTGATGTTTGAATATGCGTCGAGAAGGATTGCCAGAGATTTAGAATTTAGCTTGGCATCCTTGCCCCCATCTTTCACTAAAGACTTTAAAAAGTCTAAGTCTTCAAGAGACAAATCCCCTTTCATATCCCCTTCGAGCTTTGGCGCATAGCGGATTATGATAGCCATACGGA
>CAZAFG010000023.1:0-9273 GCA_964484865.1 uncultured Candidatus Saccharibacteria bacterium
TGACTCTCTCACGAGTAAAGTCTATAAGTGAGCGAAGTGGTTCAGGTCCTGAACTCTTACCTCCCATTGTTTTTAATCTTGAGCCTGCAGGACGGATAAGAGAATAATCAAAATTTATATCATTACCATCAAAGAATGTTTTCATTGCGAAAGAAAATGCATCTGCCCAACCTTCTTTATTGTCTGGCACTACATAGTCTGGGAGCTTCTTGCCTGTTTGTTTCTTGATTTGTGGCAGTGCTTGGATATTTTCACTCTCTACAGACCAACCCACACCTGTACCGCACATTGAGATATACATGATCTCAGCGAAGTCTTGGAAACTCTTAGGGGCGATAAATGAGCAATTATAAGCACATACGTTGGTGTGTCTCGCTGCAGGCCCTGCGAATTGAAGTAGACGCATAGAAGGCATAGAGTTTTGAGTCAGTATCATTTCTTTTACTTCATTGTATTCAGCATTGGTGAGTTTAGAACCCAAATTTTCTTGCATAAAGTCTACATAGCGCTCTATGGTCTCTATCCAGGTTTCTCTGCGACCTTCGTCGTCTATCCATTTTGCATAAGTTCGATAATATACAAATTCAGCTAAAGAATTTTTGAAATACTTTTTACTTTCTGCTACAAGTTCTTTTAGTCGCTCTGGGATTACACCTTTTTTCTCACGCACTAAAGATCTTTCTTTGCGGTATAAAATATATGCTTTAGCAGTTTGAATAAAGTTACCCGAGATTAATTCGTTTTCAACTAAATCCTGGATTTTTTCGACACTAGGAATAAAATTTTTAATTTTTGAATCTTTTTTTAATATCAATAAAGCATTTAAAACTTCCACCATTACCTTTTCAGCTTGTTTTTCTCCACCCTCGTTGCTGGCAATCATGGCTCGGTAAATTGCTCTAGTTATTCTTTTCTCATCAAAGGGCACAATAGAGCCGTTCCTTTTTACAACTTTTTTTAGAGAGATATATTTCTTTTTCATTTTTTTTAAATCCTCTTAGGATTGAATAGATTGATAAGTTGGTTTGTCTCAAACTTTTTATTTAGAATTATGTACTGATATATTATTGGACTTAAGAAAAATGCAAAAGTCATATTGCCAGCTAGGTGACTTAGAGTGAATGGAATTTGTCCGAGTAATGCTTGCATAAAGTTTTGACCGAAAAGAATTGGTCCAGCTAAAACTCCAGTAATGATATCGAAAAACAAAGTACCGACGATTGCAAAGTAAACATAATTTATTCTCGACTCTTTTTTATTTTTGAAAAATGAAAATGACCCAAGACCCAAGACTCCATAGGTTAGAGCGGTGATTATCGTCCAGAGACCGATTTTCATAGTAATTAAATCAAAAAGTACGATACTAAGAAAAGCAAAAAGAAAACCTGATATTGCCCCGTAAGCTTTTGAGAAAGGCATTTGGGTAGCGAGAATTGGTTCTATATTCGGGGGTCGCGATGGAATAAGGCGTATTAGCATGCAAAAGATAAATCCGATAATGTATTTAAACCAATTTTTTTTATATGATTTCATTAAATTTGGGGTTTAAAAAACGCCTGGCAACGACTCAAGCGTGGGGCTAATAATCTTCTATTTCCATCACATTTAAACTTCTGTAAATATTATACTCCTGGCATGTTTACATGCGTTAAGGTGGATAACTTTAAGATACATTTATTGGATTATGTAAATACTTTTTGGCTATATTTATTGGTATTTTATCCGTTTTTGATGATGTAACGATAAGCAGGGATAGTGAGAGCCATACCGAATGCTAGAGTAAGTATGAGCACGAGAGGGCGATTGGTGAATGAATACATATCGAGCAAGTGCCAAAGACTTCGGAACACAAACACCGAAGCGAGTAGTAGCACCACCTCCGCTATCAATAATCTTTTATTTTTTATTCCGAATTTCATAGGTTGATTATAACTTTGATTGGTCTGTCGAGCAAAGTATTAATTTTCCATTAGGAGTTTTCCAGTCTGTAAACCGCCACCAGGTGGGGGTGAATTTGAAAAATATAACCTTAGGTTCTTTTGATTTTTCTCTTTTTTCTGTAAACTTTCCTAGGTAAACACTCTGTATTTCTGGAGTTGAAATATCGATAAGTTCAACTATTCCGTCTAGTTGCAAAGTTTTCATGTCAATTTCATTTGTTCCAATTACTAAAGTTGCTCTGGAATTCTTTCTACTCAAAAGCGCTTCGGCTTTCTTGTATTCTCGACTAGTTTCAAAATAAAAAACAAAAGGATTTTCCGAGTGCGCAAAATGAACTGTCGCTCCATGGGGAGACCCATCTAACATCTCTAGAGCTATGACTCCAACCCGTTGTGTATTTAAATATTCTAGAATTTCTTTGGGCATAAATTGGTTTGTTGGGAGATAGGGACTCGAACCCCAATTAACGGGACCAGAACCCGTTGTCCTACCATTAGACGATCTCCCAAGGTGTGTACTTTGATAGATTACCCTAAAAAGAGTAGAATTACAAATATGAAAAAGGTTTTAATTAACTTACTTATATTAATAATTTTTATATTTGTTGTAGTGTTTTTGCTAGATAAAAAGGGCACTGATTTGCCAGATGATGAGCAGGTATTTTGTACCCAAGAGGCCTTGATGTGTCCTGATGGTTCATATGTCGGCCGTTCTGGTCCTAACTGTGAATTTTCCCCTTGCCCTAGTGTAGAAAACTTAGAAGAGGTAAGTAATACAGTGAAAATAAAAATCGGTGAGACGAAATATGTAAATGGAGTCCGAATCACATTAAATAAAATGGTTTCAGAAAGCCGCTGCGCTGCTGATGTGCAGTGCATAACCGCAGGTTTTGCTTCTTTTGAAATAGTCTTGAAAAGCGATACAGACGAAGAGAGGGTAGTTTTGGCAAGTGATAAACCGAATCATCCTTTTGATTCTTTTAAAGTTTCTATTGTGGATGTATCTCCCGTACCTCTCTCAACATCTCTTTTAGATCCTAAAAAATACGAAGTCACCTTTAAAGTGGAAGCTTTGTGATATACTTCGAATCATGGAGCCAAAAATGCAGAAGATCTATTGGGGAGTGAATCAGGGACTAGAACCAGGAGCCTTTATAGAGCGAATTGATGAAGATTTTATCCATTGGACGGAACTTAAAAAAGAATTAGAAGACAGGGCTATTACTCAGTGCCCCAGAATTATCCCGCCTGGGTCTACCGTCTCTTTGAACTCTTTTCATGGAAAAGAGAATTGGACAGTAGAAATTTTAAATAATGATAATCAGATTATCGGTTCTGTTTGGATTGGAGGGAACCCCTTAGACAACTGGAGTCAGGACGGTATGGTTCGTATAGGTAAAACTGTCAGTGATACCGAGTGGACTGTATACCAAGTTCTGGCCCGCTACGATGATGGATCTTATCGAATTGTAGAGTCTCTGGTTTAAATTCCGCCAGGCAAGACCTAGTCGTTAATTTTGTTATTACTCCAAAAAGTATAGAATTACAAATATGATTATGAAAAAAATTGTCTATATTATCCCTGGCTACACTGAATCGTATTTGAAAAAGTCAGACTATCGTAAAGTCGCGAAGATCTTTGAGGCTCACGGCATACAACCGATTCATGTAGAGATAGATTGGGAGAAAGACAATCCTAAAAAATTTAGCGGTTACAAGGAGCAATTTTTAAAAGTTTACAAAAAGCCTAAAGGGGTGGAAGTATATGTTTTGGGATTTTCTTTTGGAGCTACGATAGCCTTTTTGACAGCCAATAAGACAAAACCAAAAGGCTTAATTCTTTGTTCATTATCACCGTATTTTAACGAAGATGTTTTTAGTATGAACCCAAAGTGGACAAAATGGTTCAAAGATACTTTCAAGGACAGCCAATACTCTTTTGTAAAACTAGTGACAAAGGTGAAGAGTCCTACTTTCTTGGTTGTCGGGGATAAAGAACCTATTGCGTGCATCAGAAGAGCAAAAGATGCAAAGAAAAAAATTCCTGCTGCTAAGTTATTTATAGCAACAGGTGCCAAGCACAAAATAGGACAAAAAGAGTATTTAGTAGCAATTAAAAAAGTTGTTTCAAAACTTTAAGACAGTACAATGGGCCTCTATAACAGAGGAGAAATAAACATTGAAATTTTTTAGTATCAGTAAATTTGGTATAATTTGCCTATGAACATGTACGAAAGACGAACAACTATAGAAAACAAGAACCCAACCAAGATGCTTCAAAGCATGCTGAAAAGTTCATCAGAAGAGTTGAATAAGGCGGTGAAAGAAGAGTATGGGATAGAGGGCCTTCTTGCTCTAGACGGAAGTATTGATCCTGATGGCTATAAAGAAGTTTTAGGTAGGGAAGCCATAGAAGCAGATAAAAAATTAGTGCACGCCGCGGAGGTGAGTTTTGTCGAGCCTTCTTCAATCAATGTACAAGCATCATATAAACAAAAGTATGGTATCACTACCGAAGAAGAAATTTTAGAACAATGGCGGAAAGATAAAGCTTTTCAAAAAAATGGCCAGATAGAAATGGCAGTCACATTGCTGCTATCGGAAAAACTAGGAAAAGACTTTCTGGTGGTCCGTACTGCATCATTTGATGATTATATAAACGGAGTTGATAACTTGATTTTGGACCGAGTTACCGGGGAGGTGGTTGGTGCCTTTGACGAAGTCCATGGGGGTGGAACTGAAGTTCAGGGTAAGGAGCAAATTAAAAAGAAAAAAGACAAAGTTCGAAAAATTGCCAGAGATGGTGGGGCAGCAATAAAGTATGGATTAAAACTAGAAGGTGGAAAGTTGTCTCGAGCTAGTTTGAAAGGTATTCCCGTATTTTATTTGGGACTTTTGAGCAAAGAACTCATTGAGCTAGAAGATGGTTTGGATAAAAAAGATTCTGCAAAAACTGATAAAATTTTTAAGCAGTTGCTGGTGTCTCTAGAAGAGCAACAACAGGAACTTTCGAAAATAAAAAGTAGTCCGCTGTTTCAGTCTCGGTTGGAATCTTTTGCCAAGTCACTATCTCGCATTGCATCTTAAATTTATAAAATAAAAAAGAGGAACAATGTGTTCCTCTTCATAAGTTGTTTCTCCTAATGCTTCGTTTCGTTGAGACAGTCTGTGTTTCAAATACTCCATATATTCCAGAAGTCCGAAATTTGCATTTCGGAGTTGCATGGCTTTTATGAAATCTTTGAACTTAGCAGGTTTGCCGTCAATTAAGAGTTTTGGGTTTTTCTGATTGAACTTTTCTTCGATCGCAATAATTTTTTGCGGGTCGTTGAGTGTCGTTACAATCTTCATCAGCCTGTGCCAATCTCTTTTTACTTCGTCATAGCTTAAATGGAGACTTCTCCATCGCCAGAATGCTTTTTCAAGCGAACCTAGTTTGTAGGATTCTAATTGCTTGAAGTTGGTGACTCTCCAGCAATCAATCATCCGACCCGCAGCATCAAAATTGAGCACGACATTAAATCTTTCGTCGTGGTTTGATATTGCTGGGTTCTGTCCGTTCTTCTTGAAATACTCTCGTATTTCAGTCTCAGATAGAACTTCAAGTCCAAAATCGGCAGCAGTGCCTTCAGTCATATGCAGCACTCCTTGTACACTAGAGCCTGAATTTCCTAGAAACTCAGTTGCCTCAGTTTCAAATACCGAAAGTCCTAGTAGAAAGTTTGGGGGAGCATTATAGGCATCCTCCGCTATCTCACTAACATTTTTGTAGCAGAGAGCTTTTACTATCTCTGCACCCCTCCAATTCAATTTAAGGTTTTGTATATCGGGGGTGTATATATCCCGATACACCAGTTCTGGACTTTGAATTTCGCATTTGCCGGTAGGCATGGTGTAGACCATAGGCACCTCTTTTTGTTTTGGTTCAAAAATCATATCACCCCATTTTGCGAGTGGTAGGATGATTCCAAAAAACAGGAAAGTGCCCATGCCTATGTCCCAGAGAATAGTATTCTTTTTCTTCATAATTCAGTTGTTTATGTGCGTTTCCATTATTCTAACACATAATTCCCTAAAATGTCAAATTTGGGGTAAAACGGCTTATCTATAGTGTTTTTAGGCCTAGGCTGCTATAATGGCCCTATTAATAACTAATAGTGGTTTTGGAGCCTTAGGGCGCCAAGCTAATTAAAGAAATACTATGGCTGAATTAAAAGCATTGTGCATGAAGTGCCGAGATGGCAATAACAAGCCAACTATGCAGACTATGACTAACCCAGTAGTCACTAAGAATGAAAAGAATAGATACTCTGCTAAAGGTACTTGTGCGGTTTGTGGAGGAAACATGTTTAAGTTCATGTCCGAAGCAGATGCTAAGACTATGATGTAAAAAGAGGAAGCCGGCCGAAAGGCCGGCTTTTTTCGTAAATACTATTTGGTCTGTTATACTGTTAGGAATGACATCTAAAAAGATCAAGGAATTTAAAAATATGTCCAAGCCTAAAAAGCTCTGGTTCTTTTTTTTATTGTCTGTGCTTTTTTTAGTGATGCTGATTTTTTACCCAGGATATCTCAAAGTAGGTAAGGTGACTTATAGCAGTGCTGGCGTAGAGAAAAGTGCTCTCTCGAAAGTAGCGGATGTTTTAGGTATGAATAATGAGCCAGCCGTGCCCAAGATTCCAGAACTAGATAAGGAGGATTATGATGCGCGGATGCTAACCCTAGCGAACAATCCTCCACCACCGGCTCCAAAAACAGTAGTCGATGCTACTACTGGAGAGACAAAGGTGGTTGAAACACCAGCGCCAAACTATCCTTGGCCGGTAAAAAATTTACCGTATCCTGCTGACGGCCGAGCTATTCTTCCATTTAAAAGAGTCATAGCCTACTATGGAAATTTATATTCTAGGAAAATGGGTGTGCTCGGAGAATATGACGAGTCTGTGATGCTAGCAAAGCTAGATGCTGAAGTAAAAAAGTGGGAAGCGGCAGATCCTGAAACTCCAGTCCAGCCTGCGCTGCACTATATAGCTGTTGTAGCTCAAGGTTCGGCGGGTGCTGACGGAAAATATAGAGCTCGGATGCCTGATTCTGAGATTGATAAAGTACTAGCGATTGCAGATAAAATCGGAGCGATAGTATTCCTCGATCTCCAAGTTGGTTTTTCAACTGTAGCAACCGAAGTGCCGATGTTTGAAAAATATTTGAAGATGCCTAATGTTCACTTGGGTTTGGATCCAGAGTTTTCAATGAAGAGCGGTATTCGCCCTGGTAAAGTCGTTGGCACCATGGACGCTACAGATGTAAATTTTGCATCTGAGTATTTGGCGAAGCTTGTGAAGGAAAATAACTTGCCGCCGAAAATTTTAATCGTGCATCGATATACTCAGAAGATGTTGACCAATGCGTCCTTGATCAAAACTAGTCCTGAAGTTCAATTAATATTGCATATGGATGGCTGGGGCGGTAAAGCGAAAAAGATAAATACTTACAAGCAATTTGTTTATAAAGAGCCTATTCAATTTACAGGATTTAAACTATTTTATAAAAATGATGTCTGGGAAGCGGGGACTACTATGTTTGAACCCGTTGAGCTTTTGAAGTTAAATCCTCGCCCTATCTATATTCAGTATCAATAAAAAGAGCGCAGACTGTAATTGCCTGCGCGCTTCATTTAATAAGCTAAATAAGCTTCTTCACTGCCTTTGCAGCCATGGAGCCTAATAAAATAAAGAACATCTTGTGTTCATGGATTAAAGAAAAAATGTTGGAAAGCCCAACGAACCATGTCTCCTCACTAGGCTCTAATCAGGCTTTTCCAACGCAATAAGATCTTTCGTTAATTCTTGCATAATTTATGGATTTGTCAATTAGTAAGGTTTAGGAGATTTTAGGCTCTTTTGATAACTATGTTACAATATAGAGGCGTTAATTTAGTGCATTAATAAATTAAATTTAAACAATTATGAAAAATTCACACATATTTATCTTGGTAGTAATTTTAGCAATTCTGGGAATAGTATTTGTTACTTCCAAGCATGACATAGAAGAAGATAAAATGGAGGGAAGCAGTAACGAGATGCATGAAATGGATAATACTGACGCGAATATGCCACGCGAAACTGGCTCTAGTGCTGAGGTGGAAGTTTCGACTGGAGTGAGTATCGGAAATAATGTTAAAGAATTTACAGTGATCGGAGACAACTTTGCGTTTGCGCCTAAAGCCATGACTGTAAACAAGGGAGACACTGTAAAAATAATTTTCAAAAACACTCAAGGTTTTCACGACTTTGTGCTTGACGAATTTGGCGTAAAGAGTAAACAAGGCCAAGGACCATTTGAAGAGACTCTAACATTTGTCGCCGATAAAACTGGATCTTTTGAATATTATTGTTCTGTCGGCACTCACCGTCAGATGGGCATGAAGGGAACTCTGACTGTAAAATAATGTCCCTGGAAGAGAAATCACAAACCAAGTTTTCTGTAGCTGATCGGGTTAAAAGCGCTAACCATGCTTGGCGTGGAATTCGGCTTTTGGTAAAAACTAGCCACAACGCACGAGGAGAAATGTTTTTTGGACTTTTGGCAATCTACCTAGGATACATCTTGGAGATTTCTAGTGCAGAGTGGCTGGTACTAGTATTAACTATTGGCTTGGTTATCGTAGCAGAAGCGTTTAACGCAGCTATTGAAGTCGATATCGACCTGACTAGTCCAGAGTATCATCCATACGCACGAGATACTAAGGATATAGCTGCGGGGGCGGTGCTCCTAACTATCATCACTGCGGTCATTATCGCTCTTTTTATATTTGTTCCTAAAATATTGCCTAACTTCATCTAGAGTGGTAAAATAGGCCTATGAATAACCGAGTAAAAATTTTTATTTTAGTAATAGTACTCTTAATATTAGGTACGGCAGTTTTGGCTATGACCAGTGACCATAGCGCCGCAGGTGCACCTGGTAAGTATGACCAGTTTGCTCAATGCTTAGAGGAGAAAGGCGCAAAGTTTTATGGAGCCTTTTGGTGTCCACATTGCCAGGCTCAAAAGAAAATGTTTGGTACATCAGCAAAGTATCTTCCCTATGTAGAATGTTCTACGGCTGATGGTAATGGTCAGACTCAAGTTTGCATCGACAACAATGTCGCTAGTTACCCAACCTGGGAATTTACTGACGGTTCAAGACTTACTGGGGAAATACCGCTTACAACATTAGCAGAGAAAACTTCTTGCGTGTTGCCAGAATAACTTATTGATTATGGATGCTCAAAATGTACACTATTTAAATGTTTTTTTAGGCGGAGGGGCAATTTTACTCCAAGTTCTTTCTG
>CAZAFG010000024.1:0-8755 GCA_964484865.1 uncultured Candidatus Saccharibacteria bacterium
GAATGAAACAAGAGAGTTTTTCTGAAAATTTTTCATTAATTAATATAACTATGTTTTTACAATTTTCTAAGTATCTTGACCAATTCATCGTGAAATTCTTTTACAGAATTATCGTCAAATAAAGATAGTGTAAAAACAGGTTTACCAAGCTTTTCAAATTCCTTTACTTTTTTTGTAATTGATTTTTTATCCTCTACTATGTCAGTCTTGGTAAGAATAATTATTTCTTCTTTTTCTGCTAAACCGTCCAAACTCAAATCATTTTTCTTATCATAAACTTCTAACTCTTTGCGAATTTCTTTATAAACCTTAAGTGGTTTTTCATTCTCAAGTGATACCAAGTGTGCAAGCATTTTTGTGCGCTTCACATGTTTTAAAAATTTTATTCCAAGCCCTTTTCCTTCACTTGCACCCTCGATAATTCCTGGAATGTCCGCAATTATAAAACCATAAAAAGCTCCAAGGTTTGGGTCAAGTGTTGTGAAGGCATAATCCCCCACTTTTGCTTGAGCATTTGTAAGAGCGTTTAGAAGTGAACTCTTACCAGCGTTCGGTAATCCCACCAAGCCTACATCTCCATAGAGTTCAAGTTCGATATTAAAATTTCCATGCTCACCTTCTTGCCCTTCGTTTCGTTCTTCTGGAGTGGTGTTGGTTGAACTTTTAAAATGTTCGTTGCCATAGCCACCATAGCCACCTTTGAGTAGCATTATTTTTTCACCCTCACTCTCAAGTTGCCAAACTTCACCAGTATCTTTATTAGTTATTCTAGAACCTATAGGTAATTGTAAAACATAGTCTTCACCGTTAGCACCGTGTAAACTTTTTTTACCACCATCGCCTCCTCGCTCAGCGATAAAGTCTTTTTTAGATTTATACTGAGAAAGAATACCGACATCTCGAACAGCTTGTACGAAAAAGTCACCACCGCGACCACCGTCGCCTCCAGCTGGTCCACCCTTGGGCACAAACTTTTCCTGGCGCCAACGAACCACACCGTCGCCACCGCGACCAGCTTCTGCATAGATATTGAGTTCATCGATAAATGCCATATATTTCTGATATTAACTCTTTAAGGCAAATTCTGCTAATTTGTAAGCACTTTCCCGAGAAGATGTGCCTGCTAAAAAACCACCATTGTGAGTAAATTGAATTCCTGGAACCCCTATGACCACGCTCGCTTTTGGGTCGTAGTCCACAAACCCACACCACTCTTTTGGAAAAGGTTTTCGGCTTTCAAATGTTTCAGGGCTTTTGGATATAGCTTCTATTTTCCACTCTTTCACATGCTCACTTTTATAAATAAGATAAATTGGTTCGGGCAGTGAAGACAAAACTTTCTGATATAAATAGCGCGGTAAAGAGCGAGGAAGTTCTATTACTCGCCTGTCACTCGTATTTTCATAAGCTTCAAGAATTAGTTGAGCTCCTTCGAGATCATCTTGCAATACTTTGATCTTCCGTTGTAAAAATTTTTTTGCTTCTTCTACCTGAGCTATAAATACTTTATCGATACTGATTTTTTCTTCTTTCCATGTTGGTGAGTGAACTAAAAAAACTTCACCCGTACTTAGAGGAAATATATTTCCTAATTTTGATTCAACAATATCTATACCATTATCAATAGCATCAAAAGGTATAACTGTCTCCTTATCAATTTTCTCAAAAAGCTCTTGGTTTCCCTCAACTAAATTTAACCCAAAATGTTTCCAAACAAGACCGAAAGCTGAATACGGTATGCCATTTTCTCTCGCTCCAGCACCGCCTTTTTGATGATGATCAAATCTATTAGTTTCTGGGTCATAAATGCCACCTACATCAAAAACATAGTCGCCTTTTACAAGTACTTCTGGGGCCCGAGTACGGATAATTTCATAGCGCTGTCCTTTTTGCTCAAGCATCAAAGCCAAAGTTGCCGCTGCAAATAAATCATCGGCGTGAAAACTTCCATTATGGGTAATGAGTTTCTTTTTAGCCATATTTTAAAATAATGCGTCGACTGCTTCTTTAACCACTGTGCCATCCGCTTTGCCTTTCAAGTCTTTCATGAGTGCTGACATCAACATTCCTTTTTTCGTAGGGTCAGTTATTCCGAGCTCCGTCTGTTTTGCTCGAGCGATAGCTTCGACTTCCGCTTTTTCCATCATGGTCGGTAAAAAAGTTTGTAGTATCGCAAGCTGAGCAGATTCTTCTAGGACCAAGTCTTCTCTGCCACCCGCCTTAAATTGTTCTATCGAATCTTTTCGTTGTTTTGCAAGCTTAGCAATAACAGCTAAAGCTTCCTCGTCAGTCAGCATTTCCTGTGGTTTTTTCCCTTTAGCCACGAGTTCATTCGTAAAGGAAGCTGAAATTCCGCGCATGGTCTCGAGTCGCACAGCATCCTTAGCCATCATGGCTTCTTTTATATTTTGCTTTATTTGTTCGTGTAACATACTTACATTATAACAAATATGATAGAATATTAATAATGAGCAAAGAGATAATTTTTTTCGATACTGAAACTACTGGCAACACTGCGAGCGATTTCCTCTGCCAACTAGCATATAAAAAGAATAACGAAACTTTTAACAAACTCTACAAGCCACCTAAAAAAGTTCCACCGGAAGCCTCTGCTGTCCACCACATTACGAATAAAATGCTTCTGGATAAACCAACATTTCGAGAGAGTGATGACTATGCCAACATAAAAGAACTTTTTGAAAGTGAAGACACCATACTCGTAGCCCATAATGCACCCTTTGATTTAGCCATGCTCGACCAAGAAGACATCGAACCGGTGAATTTTATTTGCACCCTGCGTGTCGCCCGCGAACTCGACAAAGATGAAAAAATCGAAAGATACAATTTGCAGTATTTACGCTACCTTTTAGAAATCGAGGTTGAAGGTACTGCCCATGATGCCCTGGGAGATGTATTAGTCCTCGAAGAACTCTTTGGCCGACTCAAGAAAAAGATAATGGAGAGCAACAATATAAACGAAGCTGAAGCTGTCCAAAAGATGTTGGAAATTTCTTCTCATCCATCCCTTCTCCGAACTTTCAAATTTGGAAAATACAACGGCCAGCGCATAGAAGAAATAGCCTCTATCGACCGCGGATACCTCGAGTGGCTCTTGGCTCAAAAACAAGCCGGCGACGAAATAGACGAAGACTGGGTTTACACCTTAAAGCATTACTTACAAAAATAGTATGTCAGAAGTAGTCTGGATAATTTTAGGAGTCTTGGGAGGAGGCATACTCGTCTACCTTTTTTTGAATAAGAAAAAAGAAGGTTCTGGGAAAGATGAAGTTGGATTAAATTTAATTTTAACTCAAATCAATGAACTCTCACGAACAGTAGACAATAAGCTCGGTGAGAGTCATAAACAAGTGCGGGATAGTTTGCAATTTCATTCTAGTGAATCAAATAAAATAATTCGTGATGTTACAGAGCGACTTACTCGGCTCGATGAGACAAATAAGCAAGTTATCTCTTTTGCGGATCAGCTCCAAAGCCTAGAAAATATTCTAAAAAATCCAAAACAACGCGGAATTCTAGGTGAATACTATCTAGAAACTGTTTTAAAAAATGTTCTTCCTCCTGGCTCATACCAGATGCAGTACCCATTCCCGGATGGCACAATAGTCGACGCTGTAGTTTTTGTAAAAGATAAAATCATACCGATAGATTCCAAATTCTCCCTAGAGAATTACAACAAGATGGTGGAGGAACGAGACCCAACAGAAAAAAGAAAATTAGAAACTCTTTTTGTAAACGATTTAAAAAATAGAATCCAAGAAACTGCCAAGTATGTTCAACCCACCCAAGGCACCACTGATTTTGCATTTATGTTCATCCCTCACGAAGCTATTTACTATGATTTAATTACCAACAAAATCGGTGCTCTCAAAGACGACGAGGAAAATGAATCTTTGATTCAACGCGCTTCTGGTAAATACAAAGTCATCATCACGAGTCCTACTTCATTCCTCGCCTACCTCCAGACTGTGCTCCAAGGCCTCAAAGCTCTACAAATAGAAGAGAGTGCAAAAGAAATAATTAAAAAAGTAGAAGACCTCGGACGGCATTTAAAGTCTTTTGATGAGTATCACACTAAACTCGGAACTTCCCTTTCCACTGTTGTAAACCACTACAACGCCTCTGGAAAAGAACTCAAAAAGATAGACAAAGATGTACTGCGCATCGCTGGCACTTCACCTGAGCTTTCGCAGATAACTATTGATAAACCAAAACTCGAAGACTAAACATTGACTTTTTAGCAATACTGTGTATAATAGTACACAGTACTTTTGAACTTTGACATGAGTGATTATAGAGTAGTTAAGATCTTTCTGGACACTAGGAATTTTTAGTTTCTAGAAAGATCTTAATTTATTTACTAATTACTAAAACATTTACCGATGTCTTCTAAACAACACAAACCCGACACCACCCCAATTCCTGTTGCCTCGCCAATATCCCAACTGCTCGTGTGTTGCATAAACTGCCGCATTGAAGCAATCGGAAGAGAAATGCGAGAAATGACTAATACTGATACTTACACCAAGGAGCGAGAGATAAGGAAACTCAATATCTTCTTGGAATCTCAGGGCGTCCTGGACATTCCTTCTGGACAAAAAATCCAAATAGGAAAACTAATCCAGGAACACTCCGAAGGAGTTTCATGGATGTACCTGTTTGAGTGGAAATTACCACCGATTGAGATCCTGCGGTCGTTAAACCTTGAACATCTTGGTATAACCATCGTACCTATCGCCAGTGCCTTAGGTAAGGCCCTTATTGAAAAGGGCTCAAGTAGCCTCGTAAGTGTCCACACCCAACCCGAGGCAAAAGCCATCATCCAGGATAAATTCAATCCTAAAAAGGACGGAGCCCCTGGACCGGCCGCAACTTCAAACCTCAGCCTCGAGGGGCAACAAAATCGTGCTACCGCAGCACCACAGTAACATCGGTTTTTAAGTGATGCGTGTGATTTTACATGCAGAGCCTTCTTGAAAGAGAGGGCTCTTTTTTATTGACAAATCGTATATTAAAGCGTATAAATATTTTAGGAAAAAGTTCCCCCACCTCTTTGAAAACAATCATTTCTTAACCGATTAAAAATTATTTATGTCACGAGAAGACCATTTAGAAAAAGCCATCCTCACCGTTGAAGGAGTGGTGGATGAAATCCTTGAAACTGGAAATTCAGATCACTCCTGCTCATGCGGAGAAATGTGTGAAAGCTTTAAGTGCTTTCGCGAAGATCTGAAAAAAGAGGGTGAGAAACCTTCTACTGGCACCAAACAGCCGAAAATAATCCTTGTTCCTCAAGAATATCTTGATGGAGCGTTAGGTGACGCATTGGCGTGATCTAAAAAGATCTAATCGGTTTTTGGGATGGGTCCCTATATCTTCCTGTAACAACAGGTAGGTCTTATGGACCTTTTAAAAAGTAGTTTTCTTATTTTGAGACCTTATTGAAATGCCCGCAACTGAAAAGTTAGTTGCGGCATTTTTTATTTATATAAACAAAAAAGCATTATGCGCCACATGTGCGAATAATGCTTAAACTTCAACCAACCATACTCAAACCAATCCACCAGGCCGAAAGTATAGATAAAGAGTGACGACTGTTACCTCGCTCCCCTTTTGAATTGGATGAATGATGACATTCTTATCTGTATACCCACACCAATCCATCAGGAAGATAACGAATTTCTTTAAATATTTGTTGTAGCAACGATATTCAAAGACTCCAGAGACTCTCAAGGCCGTGAGGGACTTGATTTTTACACCTCGAGGTTTAAAACCTTTATCCAAAGAGACAGTTTCTAGAAATTCGATTTCCTCTTCGAGGTTTGTGTATTCTTCAAATTCTTCTTCCTCAGCTACAATCACAACAGGTGTAACTTCCTCTAACTTGACCTCAGGTGTTACTTCTTCCATCGGTTCTTCATCCATCAGAATTGGTGTTTGGATAACAATAGGAGTCTCTGTTGTTTTAATCAAAGGAATACGCTTCACTTTCGGTATCTCTTCAACCGGAGGAGGAGTAAAAGTTTTTCTTTCTCCTCTTCTAAATTCTGCATTAGATTCGTTGAGTGTCTGATAAGGATTTCCGCCGAATTTTTTTTTCTCGACAAAAACGACTTCCGACAGTGATTCATCATGTAGATTTTTAGATCTAAAAACAGCTTTATCGCAAGTTATCAAAATCTTGTCTGATCCGCGGACTCCATGTGCTATATCGAGTCTATCCAAAAGCTTTTTAATCTCCGTCAGTTGATTGTAATTCTTGTTTATTACCTCAAGTTCGCGTTTTTCTTTTACACCAACACCTCGATTGAATGTCTGGAATTCTGTATCAAAGAATTCTAGAGCTTCAATATTTTGTCTTGCGTAACGCAAATATTCCCTTTGACTTTCAAAAACAGAAATTCCATTTGTTTTTTCTAAGCTTGCTGTATCTGACACTGACATAATCTTTAGTTTTAAAGAGTGAGCGATTTCATTCCATGAAAGGATACATCGCCTTAAAATGTATGTCAATTCAACATTAAACTGAGTTTATTCCTCAAAAATTAAGATTTCTTTAGTTGCTTTTACAAACGGAGTGAACTTGCCGAGGAAACGAGTAGCTTTGACTGTCCGGTCATCTATCCAATGATAATTCCCTCCTCTGGGTTTACCAAAAATTATACCGTGGTATTTATAACCATGATCCTCGAGCCATCTCTCAGTATTGGCTCGGTGTGCTTCAGTTCGAGAAGTAAAAAAAGTGATGATGTGTCCATCCTGGTACCACTTGCCGATAGCTTCTTTGGCTCCAGGAATTTCCGCTGCTGTTAGCATTCGTTGTGGTTCTTCATTGGGAATATCTTCACAGATAGTGCCATCGATATCGATCAGATAATTCTGAATATGCTCCGGCAAATGCGGGCTGATTTTATTTCCCTTCTCATCAAATTTTTCCACAAAATCCATCTGGGTATTATATAAAAGTTCAGTGAATGCTCAAATTGACACTAGGATACAAATATGCTATAATACATAAGTACATTAAAAAACTTAAGATAAATGCAAGTAGTAGTAAAAACAGAAACACTTAGTAGCCGCACCGAATTAATCGCTAGTTTGGAAGAAAGAATCGAAGGCCTTCAAGCCATCGCACATTTCATCCCCGAATGGACGCCAAACGAACAGCTGAAATTTGGAAGACAAGCAGTGATCCGGCAAGCGGAAAAACTAACAACTTTGTTAACTTCAATCATCTCTGAAACAGAAATGGAGGAGATCGTAGACCCAGAAAGTTTACCGGTTGATTTTAATTTGAGTATTCGCGCGCTAAAATCTCTCAGGAGACACCTGAGTGCCTCTGCAAATCCCAGGATAAAAATGGGATTGAAAGAGATTACCGAACACATCAAGGATTTGGAGGCTGCATAGCAGATTCTCCCTTATCACAAATTACAAACACCCCTCAGGGTGTTTTTTTTATTGACACATTTGGTATTTGGTATTATACTTTTATTCTCTTTAGTTCATTACATCATTATATTCGTTCACTAAAAACACCGTTTAAGTATGGCAAAGACCAAGGCAAATACCTGGCTTGAAGAGGTATTTAAAAATGATGCAGATTTAATTTTCTTGCGCAAGAAAAAAGGAAATCTTGAGTCCCGGCTGAAGAAAAAAAAATCGCGAATTGATCGTGGAGAAGTTTCTTCAGAATTAAGAGAAGTAAATGCATCAATCAAGACCCGTGAAGATGAGCTCAAAAGAGATCTGAAACCACACCTTGCACCCGTACCTTCATCGATTAAATTTGATGCATCCAGCCAAACTACCCAAGTAGGATGTAGACAATTCTAAACCCACAAAAAAACCAACAAGAATACCCTCGAAGCACCTTCCCCAGAAGGTGCTTTTTTTATTTTAAATAAAAAAACCGACGCCTAATATAGTGCCGGTCTTGAGAATTGAGTTTTCAGAGTCTAGAGCAGAGACTTCACCGTGATAAAAACAAGAGCTATGTTCACCGCCCAACACGATACACAAAACGGACATAGCTTTCTTAATCTTATCGACTTCCACATAAAGATCGGCGTCACCAAAGCAGCAACTCCAATCAGTACATAGAAAAAAACCATGTCGGTATTTAATGCTATCAGCATGGACAAATATCCGAAAAATCCGAAAACACCAAACGGTATTCCTAAGAGATTTCTGTCTCTAGGATTTTCAAAGGTAGCTTTGGCGCAATTAATGGCGAACAAAGCCAGTGGCATACCTGCGAAAAGAAGGATCGTTAGTAGGTCCTTCGTTGTTATCTCTTCCATAATACACGAATTTTAAACTTGAGTTTTTTCTACCATTCATTAGGATCTGGTAAACAGATAATTACATTAGTCTTCTTATCCTCAGGAGGCCAGTGTGGGTCTGTTGTTTTCCCAGGTTTTATTTTAACTTCTCGGTGTTTGTGTATTCTAGCAAGAGCTTCTCGCTCGTGGTCTGTCTCAGCGATAAATTCGATTTCTAAATCACGAAGTTCTATTTTCATAAGGAGCTTATTTAATGGTTAACTCTATGTACATAGATAACACAAAAAATTTAGTATGTCAAAGTTGTAAGCCTGACCGTAAAGAGTTGGAACTTAGTATTCAATTAAATAATAGTTTCAATAAAGGAAGAAATAAAAACAGCCTAGTGATTATAGAAACGAATCACTAGACTGTTTTTTGAAATGCAATAAATTAGCTTTGATGCATACCTG
>CAZAFG010000025.1:0-7874 GCA_964484865.1 uncultured Candidatus Saccharibacteria bacterium
GAGCTACACTTTTGTAAAGTGAGGGTCCTCGGTTCGAGTCCGAGAGGCGGCTCCAAAATAAAAAAACCCTGGCGACTCTATCAAAAGGCCAGGGCTCTCATTATTCAAATACAACTAAAAAATCAATTTAATTTGCGGTAAATATACCGATTTTCGCGTTTACCTTTTCGGTAAAAATAAACGCATTTCTGAATACCTTCGCTTTGAATCTCTGCATGAGAGAAATCTTTTTCAACCCCATGCGGATTTTAGCTAAATGCTCAATGATTGCCAATAAAATTGGCGTAATGACCCTGACGGTTCCAGGATCACACTTTCCAAGCTCCACTTCGATCGCTCGAAGAGCCTGATCCAATGTCTGTGAATTCTTCATAAAAGTGTAGTTTTAAAAACTTTGAGAAAAAAATGAACAGGACAAGACCTTACTTTGTCCTCTATATAAAGTATAGCACTTCTTGGGTCAAAAGTCAAGCACAAAAAACCCTATATTACTAGGGTTTTTTAGTTGTTTCGGTAGTAGCTTTAGCTTCTTCAGCCTCGAGTTCCTCAAGAGTCTTTAAATCAAAAGTCTCTTCTATCAGAAGCCCTAATTCTTCAATTGAACGAAAGCCAGTTAGAGCCTCATCATCTACGATAAGTGCTGGTAGTTTTGTGTCCTCGATTTTGTAAATGTCGAGCATGGCTTTAACTGCAGAGAGGTCAGTACTATAATCAAAAGAATACACTCGGAGATCTGGGTAGAGTTCTCGTAGACGAGACAGCACTAATCCTTGTCTTTCACACTCACTGCAATTTTCAGCAGTAGTGTAGAAGTACAAAATAAAGGCATAGTTCTCACCACATCTTTCAGCTATGCGCTTAAGTAGTAGATAATCCTTGATCTCAAGTAGCGAATAGTATTTTTTCAAATATGCGAGTTCGCTGTCAGATCCCAGATTACTCTCTCCCCACTCGAGCTTGCTACCAAATTCAGAAAGCTCTTGAGAAAGAGTAGAACTTGAGACATTCTTACAAGATAACTCTGAGAGAAGTGAAAACTGAGTCTCAGAAGAGAGGATATCGATAGCTATCTGGTCTTGAATGTTCTGCAATTCTTTGATCTTCTTGCCTCCAAAAAAACTACTGACATATGTCGCAGTCAAAAAAAGCATGATGGTGATAAAAAGGACTATTAGATATTTTTTCCAATCAGTAGGTTCGGGATTCATATATTTATCGCCAAGACGGCGTATTAGTAAATATTGTATTGTATACCGCCTTCATCAACCAAAACGGAGCGATGATGCTGTAAATTACAAAGAAGTAAACTATATTCACAGGGAAAGTCCACTTGCGATAAACCATGCGGTGACCAATTAAAATGGATAGTATAACTAAAGAGTAAAGAACAATACTTATGAATATAAACGACTGAGTATTTATGAAAAAAGGATCGAAATTTAGACTACCTGGAGTAAAGTGAAATCCGACGACACGATATTGCTCCACCTTATCGACTACAAAGCTCCCGAATGCATGTGCTACTCGGAAAAACAGAAAACTCGCTGCAAATATCGAAATGATACCTCCAGGAATAGTAAAAAAGGAAAAGTGACCATATCGTTTTTTGAAAATCGCCGAACGATAGTCGATAGTGTTATTTATAAATCCATAAATCCAACGCAAGCGCTGTTTATAAAGCTTTTTGACTGTCGGAGGAGTGTTGGTGTAGACATAGGCATCATTGCACTGTTCTATCTTGTAGTGGTTTGTCTGCATACGATAAGCGATCTCCATATCCTCAGTATTGTGAGCCTTACGATAATTACCGAGGTCGTCAAAAACTTTCTTCTTAAATATAGTTAGCGGTCCTGGGGTCACATGAATTGCAGAGAGAAATGCCAGCATTTTCTTCACATATACTGACATGTAATATTCAGCTTTTTGAGCTTTTTGGATGATTGTTTTCGGATTGTTTACAATTATAGAAGGAGCCACCGCCATGACATTTTCATTCTTCTCAAAGTAACTCATGATTCTTCCAAGCGCCTCAGGATCAACAAAAGAGTCCGCATCCAAACAACCAACAAATTCTGTACGAATATTTTGGAGACCTAAGTTCAGTGCAGTATGCTTGCCACCATTTTCTTTTCGGAAAACTTTTATATTGCTGTACTTGGTAAATCTATTTATAACTTCCCAGGTTTTGTCAGTAGAGCCATCGTCTATTAAAAAAATATCTAATTTTGATTTTGGATAGTTGAGGTCGAGCAATGATCGAACAGTTTTATAAATAGTCTTTTCCTCATTCCAGCAAGGAACCATGACCGTAACACTTGGGTACTTAGAAAGCTTTGCTTCACCACTTCTGGTCAGAATTTTACCCTTATTTTGGAAAAAAGTAATAAGCAAAAAGACCTGCACATATATAGACAGAAATGCCAATATATAAAAGATTGTCTGCGAAATCGACTCCATACTAATCCTTTAAATATAACATTTTTTCAGCAAAAAGTAAAACACCGTGGACCTAATTGGCCCGCGGTGTTTTAACTTTAGAAATTAGAGATTAAACCTAAAAACTACATGTTTGTAGGTGCTGCTCCTCCTGTAGTTGGAGTAACTCCACATGTGCAAGAAGCACACTTTTTGCACTTACAACCAATAAGCTTCATAAGAGCTGCGACGCCTACTAATACATACACAACTGCTTCAATAGTTGGCATACTGCCCAAAACCATGTTAACTACATTCCAGTTATGCATCATAAGCATACCTACGCCTACGAGACCCCAGTTAAGACCTCCAATTACCAATAAAATTTTACTTACCATAGAAACTGCACATTCTCCCCCTTTACATCCATGAGATCCACACATAATTTTTATTCAAAATTAAATAATAATTTTTTCCACCTCTGCGACGACAGAGGTCGAACAGATTTATACCTTTTATTATACCATGCTCTAAAAAAATGCTATACTAGCGATATTAACACTAAGTCAGATTTATATAAAAATGGAAAATAATTCAAATCCCATGGTCCCCCAAAATCAATCCCAAATAGCTGGAGCAATACTCATAGTTGGTATCCTGATCGCCGGAGCCATCTTACTACGAGGCAATATGCCAACCAAACAGGCAGAAAACACAAATAACCCGAATAAACAAGCAAATGCTGAATTACCCCCCGTGAGCGCTTCAGACCACATAATAGGCAACGCCAGTGCTAAAGTAGTGATAGTAGAATACTCAGACACCGAATGCCCATTTTGCAAAGTCTTCCACAATACCTTGCACGATATCGTAGCTGAAAACAATGGACAGGTGGCTTGGGTTTACCGTCACTGGCCTATCGATAGCTTGCATCCGAAGGCTTTTCACGAAGCCGAGGCTACTGAGTGTGCATATGAACAAGGTGGCAATGAAATGTTTTGGAAGTATATCGACGAAGTTTTTGCTCGCACAGAAAGCAATAACAAGCTAGATGTCGCCGAACTTCCAAAGATTGCGGCCGACTTGAAACTAGATGTAGTAAAATTCAACACCTGTCTCGAGAGTGGAAAATTTGCAGACAAAATCAATACTCAAATTATGGAGGCCCAAAATGCTGGTGCTCGTGGTACCCCAGCTTCATTTATTGTAGTTAATGGAAAAGTAGTAAGCACTATACCAGGTGCTATGTCTAAAGCTAAACTTCAGGCCCAACTCGACACATTACTCAAATAAAAAAGGTACCCTATCGAGTACCTTTACAGTTGCCTGTTCGTGTTTTTCCTATAAATCAGGATAATTATCTTTGGGCTTAATTCCCTACGCTTTTTGGCTCTCTAGCCTAGCTTGGTTCTCTTTCTCTAATCGACGCAAGTACTCATCAATTTTTAAAAAAAGTACCGGGATAGTTAAACCATTCCATGCAAGAAAATTTTCCCAGGGATCTTCTCTTAGCTTAGAGTGTTCTAAGTTTCTTAGCATGACATACACATAACCTACTGTGCATGCTGTTACCCAAAAAGAGATACCGATGAGTATTCCATACTTGAATATCATCCCTAAAATTAATCCGGTTACGGCCGCTAATGGTTGAACTAGCAGCAAGAAAACCAATAAAATAGCCACAATCGTTGGATGTAATGTGCGTTTCATGTTGGAAGGTTGAAGCGGTTAGGAAACTTATTTCTATCCCCAATCTACTACATTTTTAGAAAAAGTCAATAAAACGCACAAAAGCCCTATATTTCAAGGGCTTTTTGCGTGATAACTTATTTAGTCGAAATAATTCTTAAGTCTTGATATCTTTTCGTGACTGCGGAGCTTTTCGTGAACCTTTGCTTCGATCTGGCGGATTCGTTCACGAGTGACACCGAATTCCTCACCTACCCGCTCTAGAGTGTGCTGGATGCCATCTAGGAGTCCATAGCGCATCTCTAGGATCTTCCTCTCCTTTGGATTTAGCTCATCGAGCACGCTCTTAATCTGGTCAGAAAGAATTCTTCGAGAAGACTCTTGGTCTGGGCGAAGAATTTTATCATCTGGAATAAAGTTCTCTAGAGTTGATTTATCATCGTCGTCTCCAATCGGTTGTTCGAGTGAAATAGTTTCTTGAGAAATATTTTCAATCACATGGATTTTTTCTACTGGCACACCCATCTCAGTTGCTATCTCTTCTGCAAGAGGTTCACGGCCTAAGTCTTGAGAGAGTTTTCGGTGAATTTGTTTGTACTTGGAAATAGTCTCCACCATGTGCACCGGGATACGGATAGTTCGAGACTGATCAGCGAGGGCACGAGTGATGGATTGACGAATCCACCAAGTAGCATAGGTAGAAAATTTATAACCCTTGGTCCAGTCAAATTTTTCAACTGCCTTAAATAGTCCCAAGTTTCCTTCTTGAATCAAATCGAGAAGATTTAGATTAGCACTGCGACCGACATACTTTTTAGCGATAGAAACTACTAGACGAAGGTTGGCTCGAGCCAGCAAATTCTTGGCTTCGATATCCCCTTTCTCGATTCGCTTTGCGAGTTCTTTCTCTTCGTTGGCATAGATCAGCGGATACTGACCGATTTCTTTCAAATACATTTGGATAGAGTCGTGAATCGCAGACTTGTTTAGATCAAGCTCATTTACATCAGTATCTAGGTTTAGCAAGTTACCACCCTCAAGGACATCGATTCCAGCTACCCCGAATTTCTCATACAGTTCATCTAGGAAAAAGATATTGTTCTCGATGTCAGGGAAGGTCTTGAGAATCTCATCGTAGGTGATAAATCCTCGTTTACGGCCCTTCTCTATAAGCTCATCAGAGCGCTTGCTCAAATCCCCTGCCTTTCTCTCAGCAGCGTTTAGTTTCTTTGGTTTCTCGTCTTTAGCTACTTTTTTCGCTGGTACTTTTTTAACCTTAACCGCCTTCACTTTTTTAGTTTTGACTACTTTGACTACTTTCTTTTTTGCTTTAGCAACTACAGTTTTTTTAGGCTTAGAAACCTTTTTTGTGGCTTTAGTCTTTATTTTGTTTTTTATTTTTTTCTTCATATTATTCAAAAATGTTATTCACCCGACCACTTTTAATATCTTGTATTTCGTTATTAAGTATTTGACACTCTGCTAAAATTTTAATCGATACATCTTTGTCCCCCTTAGTTTCTGCCAGATGTAGTTCTCTCATCTTTTTACCCAGGGTTTCTTTTATGTATTCATGTTTCAAGTTAGCCAAGAGTTCCAATACTTCTTTTTTTAAATCCATCATATCGGTGTAAAAAACTTCAGCTTCGTAAATCAGATCTTCCCGACTACCTTCATAATCCTCCAGTACTTTACCTTCGTCTTTCCCCCAGATTCTGCCAAGCTCACTAATCACTTTATCTGGGTCAAATTTTTGTTCAACCAGGGACTTTTGCCAAAGCACTATACCCACTAGTCGCCGCTCAATATGGTCTTTCCTAAAAAGCTTATTTCCACTCTCTTTAAGAGCTTCGAGTTCATTCCGCTCAGTCGTGTATTCAACTTCAATGTTTTTAAGATCAGATTGTAAAGCTTCGATAGGTATGCCCGAAGCGTCGCTGATGCGTTTCAAGAAGTGAGTTTTTTCAATAGAACTTTCAATAAAGTTTACATAAGGCAATACTCTCTCTTTGATTTCCCGTCCTGCCTTCCGAGTATCTTCTCTAAAATCCTCCAAAACATTATCCAATAAAAACTCTATCACATGCTTGGACTCCCGGATAGCTCCGCGCCAGGCATCTACTCCTTTTTGCAAAATTGTATCTGCCGGATCAAGGCCCTTTTCCATCTTGGCTACCTTCACATCCATCCCCAAGGATAACGCTATCTTACTAGCTCGGCTCGAAGCATTGAGTCCCGCTTTATCAGCGTCAAAAGCAATTACGATATTAGTGGAAAGTCTTCGCACTAGTCCAAGGTTTGAAACCGCCCTTTCCTTCGTCTCTTCTTTGTCCGAAAGTGCCGTACCGGATGTAGCTACTGTATTTTTAAAACCTGCTTGATGTGAGAGCACTAAATCCATCTGACCTTCTACAAGAATAGAGAAATTATTTTTTCGGATTGAATCTTTCGCTTTATCTAGTCCATAGAGTACCATGGATTTATTGAAGACTGGGGTATCTGGACTGTTTAGATACTTAGCTGATTTTTCTACAACATCCACCGGTAGGCCTTTCTCAAATATTCTTCCAGAAAATGCTATGACTCTGCCACTAGTGTCTGTAATCGGAAACATAATTCGTGAACGAAAACGATCATACATACCCTTGTCACCTTGTTTTGCAAGTCCAGCTTGTTCAATCTCTCGATCAGTAAACTTTTCACCTCGCAAATGTTGGTACAAAAAATCCCAACCATTTTTAGCAAAACCAATTCTAAATTCTGCCATTGTCTTCTCATTGATTCCGCGACCAAGAACATATTCTGTAGCCTCCTTACTCTCCTTTAAGTTTCTTTCAAAAAAGAGTGCAGTAGATTCAAGAGCTCTATAGATTCTCTCCTTTTCACTCTCCTTTTCCTGGTTGAAGTCACCTAAAGAAACTCCGGCTTTTGCTGCTAAGAGCTTAAGTGCCCCTTTAAAGTCGAGTCCTTCGAACTCTTCCACAAAGGTAAAAATATCTCCTGATGCCGAGCACCCGAAGCAGTAATAACTACCTCGGGCGGGCGACACGAAAAATGATGGAGTCTTCTCGTTGTGGAACGGGCATCTAGCCCGCAGATTTTGTCCGGAATTTTCAAGCTTGATATAAGAAGAGACTACTTCTTCGATTGACAGCCTCTCCTTTATTTTTTGAACGGGAGAGTTCATGACGATGTTATTCTTCTGTAGCTTCGCTTACTACTTTCGAGCTAGCTTTACCTGCTCCAGTGAATCCTGTACCTGCTGGAATTAGTCTTCCGATGATTACATTTTCTTTTAGACCTCGTAGATTATCTATTCCACCTTTAACAGCGTTTTCGATAAGCACACGATTAGTATTTTGGAAGGACGCTGCAGAGAGCCAACTCTTAGTTCGAAGCGACACTTCAGTGATACCCAAAACTACAGTTTCAGCCTTGGCTTCTTTTCCACTCATACCATTTACTCGTACATTTTCTTCAATCAACGCAGTATTCTCTACGATGTCTCCTGCAGAGAAGTTTGTCTCACCAGCATCTTTGATTCTTCGGCGAGAGAACATCTGACGAATGATGATTTCAGTATGTTTTCTAGAAATAGAAGCACTTTGTAGTTCATACACCTTGTTGATTTCTCGGATAATGTACTCTTCAACAAGCTCGTTATTTCCATACTTCAAGATTTCCATGATATCTGCAGAACCGTCAGAAATGAGTTCTCCAGATTTTACCTTATCTCCAGTTTTAACTGTTGGTAGACGCGGATATGCTAC
>CAZAFG010000026.1:0-7090 GCA_964484865.1 uncultured Candidatus Saccharibacteria bacterium
ACTATGAAGACCGTTGACCAAGCGATGGAAGACTTGAAAGGAATCTAAAGAAACAAACAAGGCCCCGCGAAAGCGGGGTTTTGCTATAATATACCAATGCGTTTTCATGTCATTACAATTTTCCCGGAGATTTTTGATTCATATTTAAATGAGTCTATATTGGGGCGGGCTATTGCAGGGAAATTGGTTTCTGTGAAGTTTTATAATCCTCGAGACTTTATCAAGGCACCCAAAAACAACTACAGACCAGTAGATGATAGACCATATGGAGGCGGTCCTGGCATGGTTATGCGTGCCGAGCCAGTTTTAAAGGCAATTGAAAAAGCTATTTCAAAAATAAAAGATAAAAAGAAAGTTAAAATAATAAATTTCTCACCAAGTGGTAAAAAATTCACCACAGAATATGCAAAAAATTCTGTAAAAAAATACACAGATATAATTTTAATTTCTGGTAGATATGAGGGCATCGATGCTCGAGTAAAAAAAATATTTAAGGCAGAGGATATTTCCGTGGGGGATTTCGTACTCACTGGAGGCGAACTTCCAGCTATGATTTTAATCGACTGCATGTCTCGACAGATCAAAGGAGTGCTCGGCAAATTTGAATCACTCGAAGAAGAGCGAGTATCGTCTTCGGAATTCTACACTCGTCCTGAAGTTCTAAACTATAAAGGAAAAAACTATAAAGTACCCAAAGTTCTCCTATCTGGCAACCACAAATTGATCGAAGAATGGAAGCGAGGCCTGCCTGCCGGCAAGGCAGGGAAGTAACTCTTGCATTTTCTAAATACATGTGATAAGGTAGGAGTAATTGATCGATTGAGTACCGGATGCCTCAATTACCTTATTAAATAAGCCTAAAAAGGCATTTTTTGTCTTATGCACACAGAAACAAAGCGTCCGAAGAAGCATTTTGCACGGTACAAAAAGCCTTTGATCGAATTTCCAAATTTGATCGAAGCACAGGTGAAGAGTTATAAGTGGTTGGTCGAGCAAGGAATTGGAGAAGTGTTTAAGGAATTTTCTCCAATCTCTGATTACTCAGGAAAGAAATTCCAATTGGAATTCACTTCATTCTCTCTCGGAGAATCGAAGACAAATGAAAACGATTCAAAAGTAAACAAGCTCTCTTACCAAGGGCATTTAAAGGCGCGCGTAAAGCTAACTAATAAAATTTTAGGCACTATCAAGGAGCAGGAAATTTTCATGTCTGAAATTCCTCTCATGACAGCGCATGGTACTTTCATAATCAACGGTGTTGAGCGAGTCATCGTGCCACAGCTAGCACGATCTTTCGGTGTATTCTTTACTGAATCTGAGTCAAAAGGTAAGCGCTACTTTGGGGCTAAAATAATCCCAGCTCGTGGTGTTTGGATTGAAATCGAAGCTGAAGCAGACGGCGCGATATATATCCGTATCGACAAAAAGCGAAAGTTCCCAGCGACAGCACTTCTTCGAGCGATGGGTTTTGAGAACAACGACGCTATCACTACTGCTTTTGATAAAATTAAACCAAGCGCTGAAATGACTGCTCAAGGAGTAAATGCTGGAGTTTTTGCTGAAACAATCAAAGTATGTCTTGCAAAAGATATCTCTAAAACTCTTAACGAATCTTATGTAGAAATTTACAAACGACTTCGTGATGGTGATATGGCTACCGCTGACAATGCTAAAGAATTTATCGACTCTCTTTTCACCGCTGAGCGATATGACCTTTCACCTGTAGGTCGTTACCGTTTCAACAAGCGTTTCGAGAAACCTATGGACGAAGCTGAACTTGCTCGCCGAACTATTTCCAAAGAAGATTTATTGACTGTGCTTGCTTATATCATCGAGCTTAACAATACTCCTGGATCTCGATCTGATGATATCGACCACCTCGGTCAACGCCGAGTTCGATTTGTCGGTGAAATGCTTCAGCAAAAAGTTCGCACTGGTATGATGCAGATCAAGCGAAATATCCAAGATCGTATGTCGATCGTGGATGTCGATACTGCTATGCCGATTCACATCATAAACCAGCGACCACTCCAAGCTCGAATCAAAGAATTTTTCACTACTAACCAGTTGTCTCAATTCATGAACCAAGAAAATGTCTTGGCTGAAATGGAACACATCCGATTGCTCTCTGCGCTTGGTCCAGGAGGACTTACTCGTGAACGAGCAGGACTCGAAGTGCGCGATGTGCACCCTTCTCACTATGGTCGCGTCTGTCCTATCCACACTCCTGAAGGTCCGAACATCGGTCTTATTCTTCACTTGTCTACTTATGCCAAGATCAATGATTTCGGTATTATTGAGACTCCATACATCAAAGTTAAGGGCGGAAAAGTTACTGGCGAAGTTGTTTACCTAAATGCGCTTGAAGAAGAAAAGTACAACATCGCTCATGCAGGAAGTGCATACGATGAAAACGGAAAACTAACTGAAAAGAAAGTTGCGGCTCGACTAAAAACTCAACCAGGTTTGGTTGATCCGACTGAAGTAGATTTTATCGATGTTGCTACTCACCAAGCTTTCTCTATCGCTACTTCCTTTATTCCATTCCTAGAACACAACGATGCTAACCGTGCACTCATGGGAAGTAACATGCAGAAGCAGGCAGTACCTTGCGTACTTCCTGAAGCTCCATTGGTTGCTACCGGCGTAGAGGAATTAGCATCTCGCGATACTGGTCGCTTGATACTTTCTGAAGAAGAAGGTGTAGTTAAATATGTTGATGCACGACAAGTGGTCGTCGAAGGAAAATCTGGAAAAGAAAAAACTTATGAATTGGTTAATCGTCTTCGAAACAACAACTTCTCTGCGTTTCACCAACGACCCGCAGTTTCTGTAGGTGAAAAAGTTAAGAAGGGAGGACTTTTGGCAGATACTACTTCAACTGTAGATGGACAGATTTCAATCGGACAAAATATTTTCGTAGCATTTCTGTCATGGTCTGGTTCTAACTACGAAGACGCTATTATCGTTTCTGAACGATTGGTTAAGAATAGTAAGTTTACTTCTATCTATGTGGAAGAATTTATTTCTACTGTTCGTGACACCAAGCTTGGACCCGAGATCACTACTCGCGACATCCCGAATGTTGGTGAACTTAAACTAAAAGACCTCGATGAAGATGGTATCGTCCGTATCGGTGCGGAAGTTCGTGAAAACGATATCCTAGTAGGAAAAATTACTCCAAAAGGTGAGACTGAACTTACTCCAGAAGAGCGCTTACTCCGCTCAATCTTTGCTGAAAAAGCTCGCGATGTTAAAGACACATCACTTCGTATGGAACACGGCAAGCGAGGACGCATCATTGGTGTGAAAATATTCTCTCGAGATATGGGTCACACCCTCGAGGCAGGTATCATCAAGAAAATTGTTATTGAAGTTGCGCAAGTCCGAAATATCTCAGTTGGAGATAAACTTTCAGGACGGCACGGAAACAAAGGTGTTATCTCTACTATTTTGCCTGAAGAAGATATGCCATACACAGCCGATGGTCAACCGATAGATATCATCCTTTCACCGCTCGGTGTTCCATCTCGTATGAACTTGGGGCAGATTTTAGAAATGCATTTAGGTTTGGCAGCAAACTCTCTTGGTTATCAAGCGATTGTGCCTCCATTCTTGGGAGCTTCTCATGAAGAAATCAGTGAAGAGTTAAAGAAAGCAGGACTACCTGAGAACGGACGAATGAAACTCTTTGACGGACGAACTGGTGAGCCTTTTGAACAAGATGTAGCGGTGGGTTATATGTACATGCTCAAACTGCACCACATGGTGGAAGACAAGATTCACATGCGATCCATTGGGCCCTACAGTCTTATCACTCAGCAACCTCTTGGCGGTAAAGCTCAAGGTGGTGGACAGAGATTTGGAGAAATGGAAGTCTGGGCGCTGGAAGGTTACGGTGCGGCTTACTCTCTACGCGAAATGTTAACTATCAAATCCGACGACATAGCTGGTCGATCAGCGACATTTGACGCTATCATTAAAAATGAAACCATCAGACCGCCAAATTCTCCTGCGTCCTTCAATGTGATGCTTAACTATCTGCGGGGTCTCGCGCTCGATGTGAATCTTAAGAGTAACGACCAGAAGAATTAAAAAATATGAAAACACTCAATACAACTGAATTTGATTCTATCCAGCTCAAGCTCGCAAGCCCTGAGCAGATCAAAGAGTGGTCTTATGGTGAAGTCACCAAACCGGAAACCATCAACTACCGTACTGGTAGAAGTGAACGAGGTGGATTATTTGATGAGAAAATTTTCGGTCCAGAGAAAGACTATGAATGTTACTGTGGTAAGTACCGAAGAATTCGATATAAAGATATCATCTGTGAAAAATGTGGAGTTGAGGTTACTCGATCTATAGTTCGTCGTGAACGAATGGGTCATATTGAACTTGCTACTCCGGTTGCACATATTTGGTTCCTCCGCGGTGTACCATCTAGAATGAGTATTCTTCTTAATATCTCAGTCTCTGACCTAGAGAAGGTTATTTACTTTGCTGGTTACATCATCACTCGAGTTCATGAAGAGGAAAAAGAAGGAGTTATCGCAGGACTCGATAAGGAGTACAAGATGAAGTTAAAGAATGCCGCTGACGATGAAACTCGTGAGAAACTAAAAACTTTACTTTCTATCACTAAAAAAGAAATCGGCGAGATTTACGAAGGTAAGGTTCTAAATGAAATTTCTTTCCATCATTACTCTTTGAAATACGGTACTTGTTTTGAAGCTAATATCGGCGCTGAAGCTATCTACACTATCTTCAAAAATCTAGATCTCAACAAGTTGAAGGCTCACACTGAGACAATGCTTGAAAAAGCTAGCGCAGCCGAGAAAGAAAAACTTCAAAAGCGAATGTCACTTATCCGAGCTATGACTTACGCTAATATCCGACCAGAATGGATGTTCTTAACTTCTATTCCAGTTATCCCTCCAGTACTCCGACCAATGGTAGCACTCGAAGGCGGACGACATGCGACATCTGACCTAAACGATTTGTATCGCCGAGTTATCAACCGAAACAATCGCTTAAAGAAACTAAAAGAAATAAATGCTCCGGATGTTATACTTCGTAACGAAAAGCGTATTATCCAAGAAGCAGTTGATGCTTTGATCGACAACTCTATTGCAAAGCAAAATGATGGCGCAGCTATGAGCCAGTCTCAAAAGCGAGCTCTTAAATCTTTGTCTGATAACTTGAAGAGTAAGCAAGGTCTCTTCCGACAAAACCTTCTCGGTAAACGAGTGGACTACTCAGGTCGTTCTGTCATCGTGGTTGGTCCGCAATTGAAATTAAATCAATGCGGCTTGCCAAAACACATGGCACTTGAGCTTTTCCGACCATTCGTAATTTCCAAAATTTTGGAAGCTGAATTAGCATTCAACATTCGTGGAGCAAATAAATTGATCGAAGAGAGAACTCCCGAGGTTTGGGCCATGTTAGAAGAAGTTATCGATGGTAAGTATGTTCTCCTAAACCGTGCACCTACTCTTCACCGTCTCGGTATTCAAGCTTTCAATCCAATTCTTATCGAAGGTAACGCTATCCAAGTACACCCGATGGTTTGTGCCGCTTTCAACGCGGACTTCGATGGAGACCAGATGGCAGTCTATGTACCACTTTCCGAAGAAGCTCAATCTGAAGCCAAGAATTTAATGGCATCTAATAAGAACCTGCTTAAACCCCAGAACGGTGATCCTATAGTTCATCCTTCAAAAGATATGGTGCTCGGTGCTTTTTGGATGACCAAATCCCTTGATGATGAATTAGGAGAAGGTAAGTATTTTGCTAGTCCGAATCAAGCTATTACTGCGTATGAATATGGTGTGATTTCTTTCCGAGCAAAAGTTAAAGTACTTGCGACCAAGACTCCAAAATACGAGAAATTTAATGGAGAGATATTTGACACTACTGTAGGAAAATTACTTTTCAATAGTATTTTGCCAAACGATTTTCCTTATGTGGATGATGAGATGAATCAAAAGAGAATTTCTACTCTTCTCGATGAGCTTGTTATGCATTACGGTATCGATGCTACTCCACCAATCCTGGACAAGATTAAAGAGTTCGGATTTAAATATTCAACTCACTCTGGTGTTACCTGGGGATTGGACAATGTTAAGGTTCCAGTAGAAAAAGCTCAAATCATCGCAGACTCTAAAAAGATTGAAGAGGAAATCATTTCTCAATGGACTGATGGTTTACTCTCAGACAAGGAAAGATATCAGAAGATTATTGAAATCTGGACTCAAGCAAAAAAAGAACTAGAGAAAGTACTACCTAATACTCTCGACAAAAAGGGTTCTGCTTATGATCTTTTCACTTCTGGTGCAAGAGGATCTATGGGTCAACTTGTTCAGATGAGTGGTATGAAAGGTCTTATTCAAAACAACCAAGGTAAAACATTGGAATTCCCAATCTTACCTTCTTATTATGAAGGACTTTCACCGATTGAATACTTCGTTACTACTCACGGTGCGCGTAAAGGAGCATCTGACACCGCACTTAACACTGCGAAAGCTGGATACCTTACTCGTCGTTTGGTTGATGTCGCTCAAGATGTTGTCATCACTGAAGTAGATTGTGGAACTAAAGAAGGTAAAATGGTTGCTAAAGAAAATGTTATCGGTATTGAAATACCACTTTCAAAGAATATTCGTGGACGCGTGCTAGCTGAAGATCTCAAGGACAAGGACGGCAAAGTTGCTTACAAAAAGGGATTCTTGGTGACGAAAGAAGAGGCTACTGTTATCGAGAAAGCTGGTTTCGAACAAGTATTTGTTCGTTCACCATTTACTTGTAAAACTGTACACGGGCTATGTCAGATGTGTTATGGTCTCGACCTTGGACGAAATCGTTTGGTAGATCTTGGAGAAGCTGTTGGTATCATCGCCGCACAAGCTATCGGTGAACCAGGTACACAGTTGACTCTACGAACCTTCCACGCTGGAGGTGTGGCAGGAACAGACATCACTACAGGTCTACCTCGTATTGAAGAAATTTTTGAACGCCGAATTCCTAAAAACCCAGCCGTAGTTTCTCAAACAGATGGTGAAGTTATAGAAGTTAAAGACAAGGACGGAAAGGA
>CAZAFG010000027.1:0-6482 GCA_964484865.1 uncultured Candidatus Saccharibacteria bacterium
GAACCGCCGTATATTCCTTTTGCAGAGGAATGCCTTACCACTTGGCTACCAGGCCATACATTCTATTCTATCCTACTTTTCTCGAAGCAATTCGTCAATTTTTTGGCGATTCTTTTCACCTTGGTCTATCATGATATCAACGAAGGGGATAGTCTTGGTGGCCATATTTTTTTTCAAAAACTCTCGGAGTTCTGGGCGCTTGCGTTTTGCAAATTCGAGCGCTCCATGTTCTTTATCTACTGGGAGTACGGTGATGTATATAGTTCCTCGTTTTAAGTCAGCAGAAACAGTAGCGTGAGTCACGCTCACGAGCGAAGTGTGATTGTTTTCACGATTTAGGAAGGTAGCAGTGAGTTCTTTGATTAAGTTGGCGACTTTTTCGGTACGGTCGGTCATAATATTATTTCTGTACTACGGCAAATCCTTCTATAGTGTCGCCAGGCACTATTTCTAATTTAGATTCGATCATCATACCAAATTCTGCTCCATCTTCGACTTCACGGACTTTAGATTTTTGTTTTTCCAAGTTTACAACTTTACCTTTACCAATCTCAAAATCTCGGCGCATTATTTTTACGGTGCCGTCGAGTATGATTTTACCTTCGTAAACTTTTCCACCAAGAATTTGTTTCTCCTTAGTTTTACTAAAGGCTTTGAGTATTTTAGCCCGACCGAGGATCTCGGTAGTCTCGATTCTCGGACGACGCTTTTCCATCTCTTCTTTTAGCCAGTCAGTTATCTTGTAGATGATATCAAAAGAAGATATCTCTATTTCTCTATGTAGGGCCAGGTCCCGAGCATTGGCATCAGCTGATACATTGAAACCGATCACAATAGCACCTTCGGCACTACCGATCTGTTTGATGTCGCCTTCAGTGATAGGTCCTGCACCTTTTTGAACGATTTTAAATTCTGCACCTTCACTTTCGATTTTGCCGATTTCTTTTTCGATAGCTTCGAGAGACCCCGCTACATCAGCCTTGAGGACTATCGGGATTATTTTTTTAGTGCTATTTTCGTTTGTCGTTTTATCTTTCGGTGAAACTTTTTTAGATTTCCAGTTTTCTACATACGCGAGGGCTTCTTCTTTTTTAAGAAAGGATTGAAATTCTCCACCGATAGCTGGAAGTTTATCAAAACCAACTAGTCGGATAGGAGAGGAGACAGTGGCTCCTTCCACAGCTTTACTGGTAAAGCTTTCAATCATTCGAGTAGAGCAGACACTGTCTTCTACTGCCACGGTCATACCTTTTTTGAGACTACCGTTTTTGATGATCAAAGTTGCCATGACACCGCGCTTGGAATCCATGCGTGCTTCGATCACAAATCCAGATGCGGGTGCTGCAGTGTCAGCCTGAAAGTTTTCGAGTTCAGCTAGCACAGTGACGAGGGAAAGTAGTTCATCTACTCCAGTACCAATTTTTGCAGAGATCAACGCAAAGGGGACAGTGCCACCGTAGTTTTCCAAGTAGATTTCATTTTCTGCCAGATCCATCTTGGTTTTTTCAATATCAGCACCTGGCTTATCAATTTTATTGATGGCGACAATGAATGGGATCTTGCTTTCAACTATTGTTTTCCAAGCTTCAAGGGTTTGCGGTTTGACTGAGTCTTCTGCAGAAACTACCAAGATAGCAATGTCAGCGACTTTCGCTCCTCGTTCACGCATTTTAGAGAATGCTTCGTGTCCAGGAGTATCTAGAAAAGTTATCTTTTTGTCTTTCCCATGTTCATCCTTGTGAATTACTTCGTATGCGGAAATATGCTGAGTGATGCCACCCGCTTCTTTATCCACCACATTACTTTTTCGAATGTAGTCGAGTAGGGTAGATTTACCATGGTCGATATGGCCCATCACTACTACTACTGGTGGTCTTTCAATTGTTGTTTCTGATTTTGTCATAATTTATACTTCAGCTCCTTTGAGCGCTTCCTTTTCTTCGAGAGTTAACTCGTACTCGGACTTACCAGCTTTGATTGGTTTTGCAAAGACACTCATGCGTTCTCTAGAATACAAACTAGAAATAACCACACCATCTTTATCTTCATTCAAAAGTCCGATTGCAAAACTCTGGTTAGAACCTTGGTCTGGAAAAGGATTGAAACGAACAGTATCTAATCCTCTTATACTCTTTCGAAGTTTTTGATTTACAGATCCTAGTTCTGCTTCGATTTTGTCCTTAGCAGAATTCAGAAGTTTGATGTTGTCTTCGAGCACCATGATAGTCTCTTCCAAATCTTTTGCCTTTTTACCTAGAAAAAATCGTTTCAGGCGCTTTTCAGTCTTTACAATCCAAAAGACTTGGAATAGTATCGCCAAGAATAGTAAAACTAAAAAAGCCAAGATAAAGGTGTTGTCGAACTTTATATTCATGTCTTTTCAATATATACTAATTGCGTGACCAAATCAAATATGAAACTCACAAAAAACTCAAGAAAAATATACTTAGATTCTGCTTCAGCTACTCCGACCAACTCGGAAGTTTTGAAAGTTATGACTAAAGTGATGCGAGATAACTTCGGGAACCCGGGTGCTATTCACGAGTTAGGGGTGCAGTCAAAAAATATAGTGGAAGATGCTCGTAAAAAAGTTTCTTCTCTTTTGGGTGCCCATAAGGATGAGATTATATTCACCAGTGGTGCTACTGAAGCCAACAACTTGGCTATTTTAGGGTTATCAGATTTAGGACACATCGTGACTACAAATATCGAACACGCTTCGGTGTTGGAAGTTTGCAAACATCTCGAAAAAAATAAATTAGCCAGTGTTACTTATGTCGAAGTCGAAGAGAATGGTATTGTCGATCCTCAAAAAATAAAAAAAGCATTGCGACCAGAAACTACTTTGGTTTCAGTAATGTACGCTAATAACGAAATCGGCACGATCCAACCAATTAAAGAAATTGCGAAACTTATTCGTCACCATAAAAAAACCAACCCGAATTCTAAAGTTCTATTTCATGCTGATGCAGCTCAAGCTGTGAACTACCTGGATATTAATCCAAGTAGACTAGGGGTGGATATGCTGACCTTGGGTGCTGGAAAGATCTATGGACCCAAGGGTGTTGGAGCGCTATATGTAAAGCGAGGAGTAGGTATTTCTAGAATACTCCAGGGTGGAGACCAAGAGAGTGGTAGTCGAGCAGGAACAGAAAATATCGCAGGTATTGTCGGCTTCTCAGAGTCTTTGGAAATTACAGAAAAAATGAAAGTCAAAGAAAGTGTACGGCTTAGAAAACTTCGGGATTATTTTATAGATAAGTTGTTAAATTCTAAAACTTTTAAAAATTACGGAATCATTTTGAATGGGGATAGTAAGGAGAGATTGGCGAACAATGTAAATATCACCATCCCAAAAATTCCGAGCGATCTTTTGGTGGTAGAGCTCTCGGCACATGGAATTTATGTTTCAGAAAAAAGTGCTTGCAAAAGTGGAGAGAAAAAAAGTTCGCATGTCGTCAAAGCTATTCGACCTGGTGAAATTGATGGAAGTTTGCGTTTCTCTTTGGGACGGGAAACTACTAAAAAAGATATCAGTGATACTCTAGCAGTGCTCGCTCAAATTCTTAAAAAATTGGAGCCGTGGTATTTAAAATAAGTTTATCAAAATATAAAAATTGAATTTTTAAAATTTTCAGTTTTTTGCTATACTGGATATATGCCTCCATTAGTTAAATTTACAGCTAAAGCTAAAGATGCCATCAAAAAAGCCCATGAGCTCGCCATCGAACGAGGGGTTAATAATGTTTCTTCACTTCACCTCCTCGCCGCCCTACTTCTCCAAGAAGAGAGTATGGTGAATTCTATTTTAGACAAACTAGAAATCGACACCATGCTTTTGACTGATTCCGTGCTCGACGGTATTGAGTCTCCAGAGTCTCGAAGTACTGTATCACCATCGTACCAGATTTATATCAATCCTGATTTGGCTCAAGTGATCGAACATTCGCTTAAACTTTCTGAACACATGAAAGATGATTTTGTATCCACTGAACATTTGTTTATGGCTATGCTCGATGTCCCAGGTGAAGCCAGGGAGACACTTTCTCGTTTTCGCATTCATAAAGAAACAGTTTTAAAAATTCTAGAAGAATTTCGAAGTCAAAATATTACTGATGTTTCAGAGCCTAAAAAGTTTCGAAATATTCTAAAATATACTAGAAACCTCACCAAGCTTGCTCGAGAAGACAAGCTCGACCCAGTTATCGGGCGCGACACTGAAATCATGCGCATTATGCAGGTTCTTTCTCGTCGTACTAAAAACAATCCTATTTTGATAGGTGAGGCTGGAGTCGGTAAAACCGCAGTAGTTGAAGGACTAGCGAACCGGATAGCTAAAGGCACTATCCCAGAATCGCTCAAAGAAAAAGAAGTTATGTCGCTTGACTTGGGGTCTCTAATCGCTGGTACTAAATACCGCGGAGAATTCGAGGAGCGATTAAAGGGGATCATGAAAGAAATCGAAAGAGCAGAAGGAAAAATAATTCTTTTTATTGATGAGATTCATACTATAGTGGGTGCTGGAGCTGCGGATGGCGCTCAGGATGCTGCAAATATGTTGAAGCCTGCACTCTCTCGCGGAGAACTTCGAGCAATCGGCGCAACAACTCTTCGAGAGTATCAAAAGCATATTGAAAAAGACCCAGCTCTGGCTCGGCGTTTTCAACCAGTGTATATCGAAGAGCCATCGATCGAAGATGCTATGGCCATACTGCGAGGTCTAAAAGAAAAATATGAAATATTTCATGGGGTACGAATTACCGATGATGCTATAGTTTCTGCGGTAAATTTATCAGCGCGTTACATTACGAACAGATTTTTACCGGACAAAGCAGTCGACCTTATTGATGAAGCTTCATCATCCTTGAAAATTTCTCTCGAAAACAAACCGGCTGTGCTCGAAGAAGCTAATCGAAAAATTATGCGTCTCGAGATCGAAAAGGAAGCACTTAAAAAAGAAGTGACTGCGAAAACTGTTGATAAGGAAAAAAGTAAAGAAATCAAAGTTCGAATAAAAGAGATAGATGCTGAGATAGGAAATTTGTACGAAAAAACTAAAGAGCTGGAACTCAAATGGCAGAACGAACGCTCTATCGTCACTGAGATTCGAACTATTAAAAAAGAACTCGATGCTATGCGTCTCGAAGCTGAGAACGCCGAGATGCGAGCAGATTTATCTCGCGCAGCGGAAATTCGTTATGGAAAAATTCCAAGCTTGAAAAAAGAATTGGAGACCAAACTTGCTCGCCTTAAAAAACTTCAAAAGTTTCGAAGAATTCTGAAAGAAGAAATCACTTCTGAGGATATTGCCGAGGTTGTGTCTCGATGGACTGGAATTCCGTTGACCAAGATGCTTGAAGAAGAACGAGAAAAACTCGAAAAATTGGAAACCGAGCTCGGTAAACGAGTAGTGGGTCAAGACGAGGCTATCAAAAGAGTAGCAGATGTTATCCGCCGATCTCGGGCAGGAATTAGCGATCCAAATCGACCGATCGGCTCCTTTATTTTCTTAGGTCCTACTGGTGTAGGAAAAACAGAACTCACTAAAGCACTCGGACAATTCATGTTCAACGATGAGCGAGCGGTAATCCGAGTGGATATGAGCGAATACATGGAGCGTCATTCGATGTCTAAACTGATCGGCTCACCTCCTGGTTATGTAGGACACGATGAAGCAGGGCAACTCACTGAAGCAGTCCGTCACCGTCCATACGCTGTAGTTTTATTTGATGAAATTGAGAAAGCTCACCCAGAAGTTTTCAACATGCTTCTGCAGGTTATTGACGAAGGAAGGCTGACTGATGGCAAGGGAAGAATTGTGAACTTTAAAAACACTATCATCATTTTAACTTCAAACATAGGCTCACAATTTATTGAAAAGATGGAAGCCATTGGTTTTTCCAACAATGGTGCAGTGCAGGATTACAGTATGATGAAAGAAAAAGTTACTGATTCCCTAAAAGATCATTTTCGTCCAGAGTTTATCAATCGTATCGACGAGATAGTTGTGTTTGATATTCTCTCCGAGTCTGCAATCAAAGAAATTGTAAACTTGCGAGTGCAGGTAGTCCGAGACCGACTGCTCTCTAAGGGTATCAATCTCGATATCAGTGAAGAGTCTTTATCATTCTTGGCTCGTGCTGGCTACGATCCGCATTTCGGTGCGCGGCCACTGAATCGTTTGATTCAAAATAAAATTCTAAATCCAGTGGCGACATTTATAATTTCCAATGGAGTAAAGAAAGGGGACACTGTCACTGTGAATGTAAAAAATGACGATCTGGTAATAGAAACTAAGCGTGGAAAAATCAAAAGCTCTGTAAATACTCGAACTAAATCTAAAGTTTAAATTAAAAACAAAAACTACCCAACTGGGTAGTTTTTGTTTTTTGTTGTGCGTCGGGAAGGATTCGAACCTTCGTAGCCCGAAGGCGACAGATTTACAGTCTGTTGTAATTGACCACTCTACCACCGACGCATGT
>CAZAFG010000028.1:0-6349 GCA_964484865.1 uncultured Candidatus Saccharibacteria bacterium
GTCATAGTCTTTTTCTTTTTCTGCAGGCTCATCGATTTCCTTAGGATTTTCGTCTGCTTTGTTATTCTTTTCCTCATCTATCCAACCACTCACTACCTTGTCATATTCTTTTTGTTTCTCACTCTCTTCATCTATCCAACCACCGACGATTTTGTCGTAATCAGTTTTTTCCTCCTTGGTTGTTGGCTCTGCCGCCTCCACTTTTGGTTTCTTGGTTGTGTCAGGGGCTGCTCCTTTCTTTTTTGCTATTTTGTCGTCGACTTCCCCAAGCTCACTCTTCAGACCTCCAAGAGTTCCCTTGAGTTCACTTATTTTTTTTAGTAGCTCTTTCTTTTTTGGTTCTTTGTCCATAAATTAATTTTTGAAACTAACTTTAAGTTTTCCATTTTCAATTTCTATTTTTTCAACTTCTCTTTTTCCCTCAGTTTGTATGTACTCTTTTAGTATACTTGAAATATTTTCTAAGTGAGGAAGTATCTTACTCTCTACTTCTTTCTGGGTAAAAACTCTTGCCAGAAATCCTGCGTCAATACTATAATTTTTTATTTTCACACCTCCGTCCTTGTTTTCAAGAGTCGCGTTTATTTTAACAAAGACTGTAGATTTTTTGTTTTCGTCCTTAGAGGCAGTTACTTGGGTTTCTAGGAACATTTCCTGACCTCTGCCTTTTACATCGAGTTCATTGATTTTCTTTAAACTACCTACCTTTTGTAGCAACTTGTAGATCTCTCTTTTTATAAATTGGTCTGTGTACTCTTTTTCCGTTTCTACTATTTCTGCATCAGAGACAAGCTCTTCTTCGGGTGTTTCTTCCTCTTCTTTCTCCTCCTCGTCTTCAGGCAAAGCATTGATTTCTGCTTCTAGTTTTGCAATTTCTTTCTCCACTTCCTCTATCTTTTTTAGAATAGTCACTCTTCTCTCTTCTAATTCTTGTAGTTCTTTTGCTTCGGCTTCATTCTCTTCTGCTTCGTCAATTTCAAGATCTAATGCATTTTCTGCAATAGTTGGGTCGATAGTATCTAGCCATGCTTTTTGAGTTAGGCCCTCAGTTGCAGCAGCATTTTTAGGAGGAAACAACATAGCTGCACGAACTACTTTTGTACCTGGGGCAACTTTGTTTATATCTTCTCCGACAGCGTTCAGTGCAGGGTGTTTAGAATTTATAAAGAATCTTCTATCGGGTTTCTTTTTATTCCAAACAATTAAAGCATCGTACCCATAAGCTCTAGCGGCGATGTAAGCAATTTTAAAAGGTATGGTGTTTGGAACCCATTTTTTACCTTGTTTGATTTTGTGAAAGTTGTGATAGACACCTCTACCTATTCTTGTGTTTTCTAAATTGAGCTTCTTTTCTCTGCCATGGCGTATATCATTTATAATAGCGTACGAAGCAAACTTAGCCTCCCCTTTTCTGATTTCACATAGGTCAGCAATAGTTTTTACAGTCTTCTTTTCCGTTGTTCCATCAGGGTTTTTCTTGTTCCAGTTTTCTGGCCAACTTATCTTACCTAGTTCTCCTTCCAACTCTTCTTCGGTAAATACTTTTGATGGATCCTTGATTTTTCCAGATTTAAATAAATCCAGCAGTACATTGAAAGGTATTTCTCCCGCCATTCCTCGCAAGGATCTCGGCCAAACCTCTCGGAAATGTTTTGAGTTGAACACTTTTTTCCCGTCAGCGTCTTTTTCGCCCAAGTACAGTAAGTTGTCGTTGTCCGTTACAGTTTTAATTAAATTCTCCATCCACTTTCTGTTTTCTTTAAGAAGTCCTGCTCTTCTTAAAATCTCATACATCATTTCTGCAGAGGAGGTTTGGATACCTTTCTGTGATCCATGGTGATCTATAAAAACATATTTAGTTTTTTTACCTTTCTCGTCTTGGATTTCCAACCACCTACCTCCGACATCTATAAAAACAATCAGACCAGTGTGTTTGCCTTGTAGATTTTTTTCATTTCCTCCTTTTATGATTAAGGAACTTTTCGCTCCGTTGGAGTACATCTTGCCACCAGTTTTTTTATTGAAGTCGTTTAGTAAGTACAAAGCTAGTCTGGAGTCGTGGTCTGGAGCAAAAGTTAAGCCTGGAGTTTCTCCATTCTCACCCACCTCTGGCTCTAAGTCTTCCTTGGCATGCACTACAACCTCTCTGATTTTTCCATTTTTAAATAACTCCGCTATCTCGTCGATAGCTGGCCAGTCTCGGACATGGTTATATGAATTCTCAATAGCCTTGTTTGTATCTGCTAAGATATCCCCAACTCCCTTTAAGGCGGCCGCTTTATCCTCGTCCCTCTTTGACTCCCTTTTATTCCTTAATCCTTTGGCTTCTTTAGTGACTCTCTTATACTCCCTTTTTACCTCTGGGCTTACATTTGAGTCATGTGAAGTAACCACAGGCGCTGCACCTTTTTTGTAGTCATAATCAACTTTCTCGGGACCATCTGCGGCTTTTCTTCTGCGCTTAGGTTTACCGGTTGGAGTCACCCCGTCTGGGGTTTCAGTAGTTTCTTCAAGTTTAGGAGTTTTTTCGCTTGGCATGTTGTCTATATTATACAAACCTTTGGTTTTAAAGCCTAATTTTGGGTTAAATTTGCTCTAAAATTAGACCATTTTTATACTCTTCAAGTCAAGTGTAAACCGTTGACTTTTGACCCCTCTTTTAGTACCCTTTAAGTACAGCTCAGCAAAGTAGCAGGGGTATGCCAACGATAGAACGCCGCCACCGACAGTAACCTTCGTAAGAACATTATGTGCAGATCACTTTGGTCTTTCTGCAATTAGAGCCTTATTTTATAAGGATTCTACAATAAATTCTTGCGATATTTTGTTTGTTTTATAAAACCCAACCTCAAAATATTCAGCTATTTCCTAGTCATTTCCCTTCTCAATGGGGTCTTTTTTGTTCCTACTGATGTAAACGCTAGTTTTATCTCTGATATCTTTGGTACGGTTGCAAAGGCAAGCTCACCAGTTGTAATTTCTGATACCAAAACTCAAAACTCTCAAAACCTAGCCCTATTGGAAACAAAGGGCATTTCTCTACCTGGAAAAGAGGCTCCTAAGGATAAAAAAGCTGCCATCTCTCCCATAGACGAGAACTCTGAAGTTCATATTGTCGAAGACAACGCTCTTTTACCATCTACTGGGCCAGCCGGAGGTACTGATAGTGATTCGATAGATGATTTTTCCGAGGTAGATGTATATGTAGTTCGTGCAGGTGACAATGTGGCAAGTATTGCCAAGATGTTTGGGGTTTCTACCGATACTATTATTTCTGTAAATGATTTAAAGGGGGCTGTAAAGCAAGGCCAAGTCCTTTTTATCCTTCCCTCTTCTGGCATTGAAGTCGAAGTCACTAAAGGTCAAACCCTCCAAGGTCTCGCTAAAATTTATAAAGTCGATGCTGATGATATTTTAGAAGCTAATGGTATGACTTCTGGCGCTAAACTCGCGATAGGAGATAAGTTAATTATTCCTGGAGGAACTCTGGCTAGTGCGACAACTAAGCCAAAAGCAGCTACTTCTACTACTAAGAAATCTTATTCATCTCTTCCTGCGGTGGCTGGATTTATCCACCCTCTACCAGCTGGCCACAAGACTCAAGGCTTGCATGGTCATAACGGCGTTGATTATGGTGCTCCTGTTGGTACACCGATCCGTGCTGCAGCATCTGGTACTGTCCTTATTGCTCGTACTGGTTGGAACGGTGGATACGGAGGTCTGGTAGTTGTTGCTCACTCAAACGGCACTCAGACTTACTATGCTCACATGTCTCGCTTGGGCACAACTCCTGGGGCACATGTAGACCAGGGCGAAACTATCGGTTATGTAGGTAATACTGGTAAATCTACTGGTCCGCATTTACACTTTGAAGTTCGAAATGGTAGAAATCCTTTCTAGTTTTTAATTAATTATTCTAAAAACAATAGAGCTACCATTAACCCTATACCTAGAGTTAAGGAAATAAATTGAAGCGCGGAATATCGCGTTTCTTTTGTTTTATGTAGTTCTGGTATCAGGTCCGCAAGTGCTATGTAGATAAATCCTCCAGCGGCGATAGGTAGTAGATATATGACAAAATTCTCAGAGCTGGATCCTAAAATAAGTGAAAAAATAAGGCCCGCAAGGGATAGTAGGGCGGAGAGGAAGTTCAACCATAACGCTCTTTTTTTATTGTAACCAGCATGAAGGAGTACTGCGAAGTCCCCTATCTCTTGTGGAATTTCGTGCAGGATGACAGCGAGCGTAGTCGCTAGTCCGACAGGGATACTGATCAAAAAACTTGCACCGATGATAATACCGTCTAAAAAATTATGAACACCATCAGAGAGTAATACTAACTTCCCTGCCGGGTGGATATGTTCTTCGCTGCTGTCTTCTCCGTGGTGGTGCCAGTGCAAAAATTTTTCCAAAATAAAGAAAAGTAAAATTCCAGAAATTATCAGAAGACTAACTAAAAGTGGGTCGCTACTATTTTCAAAAGCCTCCGGAATTAGGTGGATAAAAGCGTCACCTAAAAGCGCTCCCACAGCTAAGCTTATAAATCCAAAGATGTATTTTTGAATTACTTCAGCTTTTAAAGACAGAGTAAAAACTCCTACTAGAGATATCAAACTCACTAGGGTCACACTTCCAAATGCATAAATGTAAGTTGTTAACATAAATTAATTTAAGAACATTCCTTACATAAACCAAAAAGTTCTAAAGAATGTTCTTTTATTTTTTTAAATTTTAAAGATTTTTTGATAATTTTTTCCAAAGCTTCCTCGACTTCTTTGTTTTCGAAATCCTCGATAATCTCACATTTTGTGCATATTATGTGGTGGTGGTGTGTATTTGCGAGTTCAAAAGCAATGCTTTCTTTTCGTAAATCTATTCTTTTTAATATGCCGCTTTCTGTAAAACTTATTAGAGTACGATAAATTGTAGCAGGGTCTACACTTGTTTCCTTCTTTGTATTTAGAAGTTTTTGATAAACGGTTTCTGCGTCGAGGGGCCTATTGTTTTTTGTAAATACTTCTAAGATAGACAATCTAGCTGGAGTTATCTTGAACCCTTTTTCTTTTAATAAGTGCCTCATCGTATGAGTATATTATAAATGCAAATGATTTGCAAGTATATAGAATATCTTATAAGTCATAAGACTTAAATTTAGTGTGAATGACCCATGTGAGAATCAGGGTTACTTTTTCCCTTATAATTTTTTAAGAAATAAACTGCTAAAAAAGTAGTAATCGGCACTGTCATTATAAGCCCTATACTACCTGCTACTGTTCTGATTATTTCTGTTGCAAAAATTTCTCTATTGATAATTTCTGACACGGAAGAGTCTGTACTGAAAAATAATAACAATAAAGGCAAAGAAGCTCCTGTGTATGCAAGGGCTAGAGTATTTACCAAAGCACCCACATGCTCTTTTCCGACACGAATTGCTTTTTTGTAAATATCTTTTTGGGAAAGATGCGGCGCTGAGTGGAAGAGTTCTCTAACTACAGCAGCCTGAGTGATAGCAATATCATCGAGTACACCTAGTACACCTATAATAATACCTCCCAAAAGAAGTCCCGTAAAATCAAGCGTGCCTCGTGTGTTTAAATTTAGATAGAAAGCTTCTTCAGTTGCAAGACCTGTAAAATGAGCAAGCTTTACTCCAATATAAGCCAGAATACCGGTCAGTATCACGGCTAATACCGTTCCACTAAAAGCAACTGTGGAAACACGATTAAAACCATGAGTAAGATATATCGCAAAAAAAAGAATGGTTGTAGCTACTACAATGCTAGTTAGAATTGGCGGATATCCATTTAATAAACTAGGGATTAAAACATAAAAAATTACCAGAAAACTACCAAATAGTCCCAATAGAGAACGCAAGCCTTGTTTTCCTGAAAAAAATACAACAACAGCTATAAATAATAATATAAAAAATACAACGATCGGTCTACGGTCCAAGTCGTGAACCACATATCTATCTACTCCATCAAATGGATCTGTGCTATGAAAAAGAAAGAACTTATCTCCTTTTTTGAGCACAATGTAGTCATTTTCAATTGTTATATTTTCTCCTTTTTTGTCCCCTTTTAGTATCTTTACTAAGATGGTTTGAGAAGAACCTTGAGTATCTGTAGTTGGTATTGTTATATCTTTTTTATCTAAAATTTGTAAAACTTGGGCTTTTACAATTTCAGATTTGTCTTGTACTAATTCTTGAGCAAAAGATAGTCTTGGAGAAAAAAAGACAATAGTGAACAAAAATAAAAAGAAACATTTCTTCATGTGCGGGATAGGAGAATCGAACTCCTAACCACAGTTTGGAAAACTGTTATTTTACCATTAAACTAATCCCGCA
>CAZAFG010000029.1:0-6124 GCA_964484865.1 uncultured Candidatus Saccharibacteria bacterium
TTACGCGAGCATTGTTCTTCATACCGATAATTCGGAGAAGTGTGCGGATAGCTTTAGCAGTATTACCCATTCGGCCGATGATTTTACCCATGTCGGATGGATTTACAGTCAAAGTTATAAGTACTCCCATTTCATCTACAGATCGATCGATTTTTACATCGTTCGGATTGTCGACGAGAGCCTTTACCACATATTCGAGAAATACCTTGTCTTGGTCATTATTCATGGTGTTCAGAATATTGTTATTTTAATCTTTTATCAATTTGGCAGTATTTACGACCAAATACCTGCATACATAATATTATATATCACTCACACTTAGTGAGGCAAGCCTACCTACGCAAGCAAACTTATTTCTTAGCCTTCAATTCCTTTTTCTTGAGAGTTGGCTTTTTCTTAGAGAGAACATTGATGGACTTGCCTTCAATGATTTTTTCTTTAACTAGAAAGTTGTGCATAGTGTCAGAAAGTTTCGCACCTTTACTGATCCAGTACTTTATCTTTTCACCATCAAAAGAAGTAGCGCCTGCCTTAGGATTATAAGTACCTACCACTTCCAAGAACTTACCGCTCTTGGCTGCGTTTTTAGAATCAGTTAAAACTGCCCGAAAAGCTGGGTCGTTCTTTCTACCTATTCTTTGTAATCTGATTTTTAACATAGAAACAATGTATCACAATTCCTTAAAATTGCAAATAGCTTTAGTTGGAAGAGATTCCGTAGCCACCTGACTGGTAGACTGGACCCGAGGACGAAGACGAGCGACTATAAGCACGAACATTGGTATAACCCTTCACAGACTTCTGGCGAGTTTGGTTCTTGTAGCCTTTAACATCGTACTGTGCGTCTACATCTTTATAACCCTTCACCGCATAAAAACCCGTTATAGCGTAGTCACCATCCACCTCGATGAAACCTTTTACAGTAATAAATCCTTTAACTTCGTAGTATCCTTTCACTGCATAAAAGGCAGCAACTTCAGTCTTAAATCCTCTAATGGTGTAAAATCCAGTGACTTCGATAAAACCATCTACCACCCGAAAACCAGGAACTTCCCTGTAGCCTTTGATAGGATAACTTCCTTCGACTTCATAGTAGCCTTTCACAGCCTTACTACCAATAACAGTGTAGAAACCAGGCACAGTAGTGTCGTTTAAATCCAACGCATAACTACCATCTACTGTGATGAATCCAGGGATGACGATACTACCGCTTACAGTGTAGTGTCCAACAATAACATTAAATCCAGGGATGGCGTAGGAACCAGGAATTGTATAACTCGGATTATTTAGATTGTAAGATCCATTCGAATTATAAAAACCTGGAATAACATACTGACCGTTCGCCAAAACATACATACCAGGAATAGTAATATTTCCAGGAATAATATAGTGAGCATTTACAGGGAAACTACCTGGAGAAACATATTGTCCAGTACTGTCGTAAAAGCCAGGTATAGGATAAGAGGCATAAATATAATAGTGGCCTGGGATTGGATCGCAACCGCAAGAAGCCTCAACAGATCCTGAAGATATGGCAAAAAGGCCAAAAACAAAGAGTATTCCTAAAAGGTATTTATATTTCATTACCTATACAGTATAGCATATTCAAACCAATTTGTCAATATGCCTAGGATATGCTATATTTAAGGCATGAAAACCCCTAAAAACCGCCTATCCGGCACTATTGCAATCACTGCCAAAGGTACCGGTTATGTCACTCCCCTCGGCACCATTGGCAAGAAAAATAAAGATGAAGATATTGAAATAGACTTCAAGCACTTAAATACTGCTCTCCATGGCGACACAGTAGAGATTTCTCTCTTGCCAAAAACTAGTAAAAGGGTCCAAGGCGAAGTGGTACAAGTTATCACTAGAGCCAAAACCAACTTTGCTGGTGTCTTGGAAAATGAAAACGGAATTTTTTATCTTCGACCAGATGATATCAAGATGTATACAGATATAATCATTCCGGAAAAAAATTTAACTGGTGCAAAACACGGAGACAAGGTAATGGTCTGTATATCTCCTTGGATCGACCATCGGAAAATGCCCGAAGGTGTGGTGACTAAAGTCGTTGGACGACCTGGAGACAATGATGCTGAGATGCACTCTATCGCCCTCGAAAAAGGTTTTGACTTTGATCTTCCGGAGAGTGTTCATAGCGAGGCAAAAACTATCAACGAAGCTAAAATAACAGGAAAGGACTACAAGAATAGACGGGATTTTCGCAACATACTAACATTTACTATCGACCCAGCGGACGCAAAAGACTTTGACGATGCAATATCATTTGTAGATCTAGGAAAAAATCTTTACGAAGTTGGAATACACATAGCTGATGTCTCCTACTATGTCCGCCCTGGGAGCGAACTTGATCGCGAAGCCCAAGAGCGCGCAACATCCGTTTACCTAGTAGACCGTACCATCCCAATGCTTCCTGAAATTCTTTCAAATGATCTCTGTTCTCTAGTACCGAACCAAGACCGACTCACCATGAGTGCAGTTTTCCAAGTAGACCAAAACGGAAATGTGAAAAAAGAATGGTACGGACGAACTGTAATTCATTCTCAAAAAAGATTTACTTACGAGGAAGCGGAAAAAAGTATCCACGAAAATTCCGCACCACTGCATAAAGAACTTGAAATCCTAAACAATATCGCTAAAAACTTAACCAAGGAAAGATTTAAAAAAGGAGCCATCTCGCTCGAAGCAGATGAAGTAAAATTTGTCCTAGACTTGGAAGGTGTTCCCCTGAAAGTTATCAAAAAAGTTCGAGGGGATTCTAATAAACTGATTGAGGAATTCATGTTACTTGCCAATAGAAAAGTTGCTGAAACTGTGTCTAAAAAATGGAAGAAAGAAGGAGTATTTATCTACCGCGTTCACGATGCGCCCTCGAAAGAAAAGATGGAAGATCTAGCTTACTTCTTGCGAGGCTTAGGGCAAAAGGTAACTCTCAAGGACGGTATCATCCCAAACTATGAGATCAACAACATCATGACTCGCCTACAAGGTAAAACCGCCGAAGATACTCTTCACCGCATGGTAATCCGCTCTATGGCTAAAGCTATATACACCACCCAAAATATCGGTCACTATGGACTAGCCTTTGAGTATTACACTCACTTCACTTCCCCAATTCGCCGTTATCCAGACATCATGGTGCACCGCATGCTCTCGACATTTCTCGAAGGCAAAAAAGTTGAAAAAGATAAACTGAAAGAGTTTGAAAGCTTGGCTCGTAAATCCTCAGAGCAAGAAAAGAAAGCTGCTGAAGCCGAACGCGCTTCTGTAAAATACAAGCAAGTAGAATATATGAGCAAGAGAATCGGCGAAACATTCTCTGGAATAATTTCTGGAATCACTGAGTGGGGCTTGTATATCGAAGAGATCGAAACTAAATGCGAAGGCTTAGTAAGAATTAGAGATTTAGATGATGATTTTTACATGTTTAACGAAAAGAAACTAGAATTAGTTGGATCTAAAAAGAAAAAGAAATATATCCTCGGAGATAAAGTCAAAATGAAAGTAAAAGGTGTCGACTTGGAAAGAAAAACTATCGACTATATACTAGTATCATAATGAACTGGCGCGCTCGATCTAAATTAAGAATTGCTTTATACACTCTCCTACCAGTCATCGTGGGAATTTTGGCAGTATCTTTGGTGTGGAATCTTTCAAGTGCGAAAAAAATATCACAGTCTGCTAATATTCAAAAAATCTCTGAAGATGTAAGTGGAGCAACTCCGGTCGAGGGTGATGCTTTGGATGGCAAGCCAAAGTATTTCTACTTCAACAAAGGACAATCTCAAAAACCGGTTCTCTCAGCTGAAGCCTATATCGTGGGCGACCTCAACACTGGAGAAATAATTCTAATCAAAAACCAAGACAAGAAATATCCTATCGCTTCAGTCTCTAAACTGATGACAGCGCTTGTAGCTACAGACCTAAAAGGAGATGAAGATATAGCTCAAGTATCCGCCCGAGCACTCGCTACTTACGGACAAAATGGTGGATTCTATACCGGAGAAAAAATAAAAATTGGAGATTTGCTTCATCCACTGCTCCTAGAATCTTCAAACGATGCTGCAGAAATCATAGCCGAATACTTTGGCCGAGATACATTTTTACGAGAGATGAACGACCACGCAGCAGGATTAAAAATGACTTCCACTTTTTACAATGATCCATCTGGACTCTCAGCTGAGAACCAGTCCACTGTCTCAGATTTATTTAAAATGGCTGGTTATATCAGTCAAAAGGAACCAGAGCTTTTAAAAATCACTACCGAAAAAAGCTATTCAAATAAAAAACACACTTGGTTTTCAAACAATCAATTCTTACATAAACCAGAATACCTCGGCGGCAAGAGCGGATATACTGACCCCGCTCGCCAAACAGTAGTATCACTCTTCAATCTACCGCTCGGAGAAAATATCAGCCGACCAGTGGGTATAGTTTTGCTTCGCAGCCAAGACCGACAAAGAGATGTAAATAGTATTTTGAATTATTTAAAAAAATATGTGTACTACGGCGGAGCATCTGATGCCAATGCGGATTGGATAAAAGAAAAACTCGACATCCCAGATATTTTTGATCCGACTTATGTGACCTTAAATTTTCTAGGTGACATCATGCTCGATCGTGGAGTACGAAACTCGGTAAATAAAAACTTTGGTGGAGATTATTCCTTACTCTTTGATAAAATGGAAGACTTAAAAGAAGCGGATATTGTGTTTGCAAACTTAGAAGGACCAGCATCGGACCAAGGCCGAGACGCTGGAAGTTTGTATTCTTTCCGGATGGACCCATCTGTATTGCCAGCCCTCAAAGGTGCCGGACTATCCATAGTCTCCGTTGCTAACAACCATGTCGGAGACTGGGGCCGCGAAGCTTATGAAGACACCTTGGCTCGCCTAACTGAAAACGAAATTGAATACACTGGCGGAGGCACCAGAGAAAAAGCCGAGAATCCAACCATTATCGAAAAATATGGCATGAAGATAGGCTACCTGGGATTCACTGATGTCGGCCCCGCTTGGATGGAATCTAGTGGTGATATTCCTGGAGTTCTCCTGGCTAGTGATCCGCGTTTTGAAGAAATTATTAAAAACGCTAGCGCCAAAGTAGATCAACTCATAGTCTCCTTTCACTGGGGTGATGAATATAAAACAGTACACAATGCCCGCCAAGAAAGCCTAGCTCACAAAGCCATTGATGCTGGTGCCAAAATCGTAGTTGGACACCATCCACATGTGATGCAAGACACCGAGGTGTATAAAAATGGCTACATCATTTACTCACTCGGCAATTTCATCTTTGATCAAAGATTCTCTAAAGATACAACCGAAGGCATGCTCGCTGAAGTAAAAATAAAGAAAGACGGTTCTATCACCGTCCGCAAAAATATCGTCAAATCGAACTCCCTCTTCAAGCCATCCGAAGTAGTCAAAGCAAAAGAAGAAGTCATCAAATTCCTACCCGTGCAATAAAAAAACCACCGGAGATTACTCCCCAGTGGCCCTCGCCATTTCACTTGTTATGCTATTTCTCCTATTACAGCGGAGTCACCTTGGATAGGTGTTCCGCAAATAACTCTGCCGAGAAATCTCTGTAATCCCCATCGCCACTTCGACAGTAGCTAAGATGTTTAGCTCCCTTAAGGTAAAAGTGGAAATAATATTCCTCTTTATCTACATCACCAAGAAACACATCAACCATCGCCGACTGCAGCTTTCCGTTTCGGAAAACAAAATTACATCTTGCGTACTCAGTTTCCTTTTCAAGTAAAATAACGGAAATATCCGTTTCTTTTCCTGTAGAATTCACCGTAACTTTGTAACACAAACTTCCTGTTTGCCCATCGTATACGGCTTCACTCTCAAGAATTCCTTTCTCTATGGTTTCGTAAATCAGGGGGTCTACCATCTCGAGTTGTTCCAGAAAATACATCACTGCACAATGTGTGACGAACTTATCCGGCTTGTCAGGCTCTGTGCGAGCGGACACGGATGTTAAGGAAACAAGTAATGCAAAAAGAAGTACAATCGTTTTCATTTCGATTTTATTTAAGTGAGAAAAAATTATTGAATGTTCAGATACTCTATATATTATATCACTTTTG
>CAZAFG010000030.1:0-5949 GCA_964484865.1 uncultured Candidatus Saccharibacteria bacterium
TCAGCTCATCATCAATCGATATGAAAACTTCACCGGAAACAAAGCTACCAAGATCAATTAAAGCAGGGGACGTCATTCATCTCGGCGACCATGTACTAATATGTGGAGATGCTTCGAAAGTTGATTTAACACCATACGGCACCATCAATCTCATTCTCACTGATCCTCCCTATGGAATCGACTATGCAGAGAGCAAGCGTGGTATTGGGAAGATTGCGAAAGATAAAGATATTGCCAATGATGGCTTTGTGACTGACGTCCAGTACGTGGAGTTTACTAAAGGCTGGCTTACACCACCCTTGGCTCAACTATCAAAGAAAAACAGTATCTATATCTTCAATTGCGACAAGATGATCTTCGCCCTTCGTGAAGCGTGTCTGCAAGCAGGTATGAAAGTGGCACAGCTCATTATCTGGGTAAAGGATCGAGCCATCATTGGGCGCATGGACTATCTGCCACAGCACGAACTTATTCTCTACGGATGGAAAGGTACGCACGACTTCAAACGTGGAAAAGATAAGTCAGTGGTGTTCTGTCCTAAACCACAAAAGAGCAAACTTCATCCAACGATGAAGCCGGTCGGGTTGCTCCGTAAACTTATCTTGAACAGTACTGCGGTGGGCGATACTGTCTACGATCCGTTTGGAGGAAGTGGTTCAACACTGATTGCGTGTGAACACACGAAGCGAAAGTGTGTGATGGTCGAAATGGATCCTGAGTACTGCCAAACAATTGTTGCGCGGTGGCAGAAGTTAACTGGTTATGGCGAAAAAACTAAATCTGATAGAACTACGAATACAAAATCAACAGACTAAGCTACTCGAGTTCTTGGGTGAGTCTGGAAATATCAGCTTTGCGTGCAAGCGAGCGGGTGTTAGTCGTGAGACCTACTATCGTTGGCGAAAAGACAGTGAGGAGTTTACGCTGAAATCTGACTCTGCGGTCTCCAGTGGCAAGGAGTTTGTGAACGACTTGGCGCATAGTAAGTTGATGCAGAGTATCAATGAGGGTTATTTCCCAGCAGTGAAGTTTCAGTTGATGAATTGTCATGATGACTATCATCCGAAGAAGACTACTTCACCGTATCGAATTGAAGAGATGACTCCATCGATTACCATCGCTTCAATTCCGTTCATAGCGAAGATGCATCGCTACCAAGAGTATTTGGAGAATGGAGGAAATCCTAACGATTGGCCAGAGCAACCATAGTGCGTACGTCGTGAATTATTGCATCAAGTATTGTTGATACTTGATATGTGTCATCAAAATTAATGGACTGGTAGAAATCAGTGAGACCGTACTTGTTAAAGGTCTTATGATCTTGAGTAGGATATACCTTTATATCATCCCTGATATGGTTAAATTTGAACCACTGATTTTTTTCTAAAAGCCGCTCGGCATATGCCCGGGTGGCTTTTCCATACCCATCGTAGCCTTGAAGCAATTGACTGTATCGACGCTCTTGTAGCTGAATAGTTATGTAGAGGTTGTCTTCGAGTAGGTAAAAAATATCAATAATACCTTGAGCACGAATCATGCCTGGTCCTATATAGATTGTTCCACGCTCAAGCACTTTTGGTCTAGTTCCAAAGTGAACCTTGGTATCGGGCAATTCTTTATGTACACGCTTAGCTAACAAGGCACCTAGCGACTGGTACTTAATTTTTAGGTACACATCCGCCATGCGAATGTTCTGCAAAAGTTGGAGGGTAGGATCAGTGTCTGGTTTATAGAAAGTAAAAAGGTCAGACTCTTTCACATCTACATCTTCCATGGCATCACTGATAAAAGTAATGAAGTAGATATAGTCTTCGAGAATAAGTTTGTCGTACTGACCAGTAGTTGCGGGTACCAGTGTTTTCAATGACTCCGCTAATTGACGGTAGGACATGGTGTGCCAGAAGATGTCGAGGACAGGAATTTTATCGGTCTTGGTGAACTCGGGACGAGTGAGAGTAAGGAGGAGAAAGTTTTGATTATCGGTGTGACCTTTGGAATATTCCTCAAGTTGTTCGATGTACGGAATACTCTTCACTTTATTCTCAAGAAGTAGTTCCTGACCATTAGCAAAGTACAGATGTACATCGATATTTTTCTGCTCTCGCTCGATACGGGTGATGGTGAGGTTACCGGTTGTATCTTTTAAGTATGGAGAAAATAGTTTACCAACTTGCTCAGGATATTTTCCTGCCAGCCAAGCAATAAAGTTACTGTGAAAGAGCTCTTTTGAACCCAATGATAATTGGAAAAGAGGTGACGCTTTAATAGCGTCAGCTTCCCCGATAGGGGATGTATTTGTATTCATAATGCACTGTAGCGGATTTGGTTCTAATAAGAGCGAGGAACCAAAGAGTCATTAGACAGAAGGCTCCCCGCCATCGCGATCCCGGAGGACCCATATCCAGTTTCCTAGACACGACCGCTACAGTGACTCTGACGGAGAGTCTTCTATACTGTAGCGGTTTTGATTCCGACCATATCCTCTCGCGAGGGGTTAGGTCTTTGTTGTGATGAACATAATAGCTCAACTTGAGCTATTAGTCAGTACCTCAATTGCCTTTTTGTGATTCAGCAACTTCACCTAGAAGTTCGAACACATCTTCTGTGGTAAATTTACCGTTGCTTTTTAGGTACAGTGCATAGAGGGTATCTAAATTCATATCAATGGCTAATGATTTACCAAATTTACGATATACTTCTTCACGTAACGTTTCTAGTTCAGTCATATTATAAGGGTTTTTAAAATAATAGCTCAAATAGAGCTATTAGTCAGTACCTTAGCTTACATATTGGGTCTTGCGAAGGCTTAGTTGCCGACAGTAGCAATTGCAGGATCTACGCTTTTAACAAGATGGTTATAGTGCTTTTCATCCTCGGTTTTCACCAATTCAAGAAGGTCAGCGACAATTTCAGGAGCCTCTGCTAAAAGAGTCATATCAAAATCTTGTACACCAACTTCGTAACGGGGATGTGAGTGTGTTTGAACAAATCTATTTATTCTTGTCTTCTTAACAGTATCAAAATCAATGTGACCTAATCTCGTATCAATATTGGTCACACCAACTGTAATAGGTACTCTGAAAGCTAAGAAGCTTTCAAGGAACTTACGAGCAGTATTTGGAAGCGAATATATTTCAGACAATTCGTTTTCATTCTTCTCTCCGAATCGGTATAAAATATCGAACAGAAAGTGGTACTCGGACTCAAAGTTGAGTAATAACTTATCCAATTTAATTAGATTAGATTTTCGCACCTCCTCCTCGCTTTTACAGGTGAGCATATAGTACGCAGTCGGTACATTGTGCTGTCGTCCTGCCATATACTGAAACCAGTTTTTAACTTGTCTAAAGAAGTCAAAGTGGTGAGTCAGGATAAATATTTGCCCTGCATCTTTAATCGATTCTTTAATAAAACTGAACGCTAAGAATATAGAGTTGGAATCTAGACTTGAGATAGGGTCGTCGATGACGATAGTGCTACTTTTGATATCAAATCCGTCTTCTTTTATCTTGGCAAGAAAGTACACTATCGCTAATGCGGTTTCTTCGCCTTCACTTAGATTTTTTGCGATAGCTCCATTTCGGGTAATTTGGTATCCACCGTCAGCGTCTACAGCTTGAATTTGAATATCAGAACGCCCCAGAAATTTACTTAAGTCATCATTGATTTGTTGGGCAGGTATGTGGTGACTAAGCAAGCCTTCTTTTAATCCTTTAACCTCCTCTCTTTTTTCGTTTACAGCAGAAATGAGAACCTTATGTTCAGATTCAAGAGTCGCACATAAACTCGTAGCTTCGTTGTATGAAGCCATGAAACCAGCTAGGAAGTGTAGCTCTAGTCGCTCCTTATCATTTGCTACCTGTTGTTCAAAATTGTCTGTTTTTGAATTGTGCTTATCAATCAAAACATTAACCTTTTCAAGAGAGTCCGTAATTTCAAGGTCAATCGTTGGAATTATTGGAACTTTAAACAAACTCTTCTGCTTCTCATCTAAAACTCCCAGAAGCGTGGTTAAGCTTGAGTTGTAGTCAGTTATAAATTTTTCTGCCCCAGCCTTTGTAAGCAAATACTCTGAAGACAAGTCGTCATAAAAAGAAGAATTGTCTGGCAGTGAAATAGTCAGTTTCTTTGCATGTAGTTTATTTCTAAGTACACCAATTTCTTCAATGGTTGTCTGATACTCAAGGTTAAAGTGATTCTCTAAATCTGTAATTCTCTGAGGAGGAATGTTCTGGTCACAAAAAGCACAGGTGGCTAGACCCTTGGATTTATGTAGACCAAGACCATGCTCGACCCACTCACTCATTTCCTCATCAGTCTTGAGGGCATCAATTACTTTTGAGACAATGGTCTTCTTCGCTAAGTTGGTGACCTCAAGAATCTCGGTAGTAATGTCTAGTTCTGAAACTAGGATGGAGGTAATTTTATCTTTACTGGTTTGCTGAATAGATTTTTGTGTAAGGGCAAGTTTATCTTCATTTAAAATTAAAGTGTCGGGCTTTTCAAGTTCAGTTTTATACTTTTCAAGTGACGCTTCAAGACTGGTCTTGTCGTAATTTCTGTATTTGTCTTGCTTCACCGTAGTGAGAGCATTTTTTATGTCTTTAGCTTGTGCCGAGACAGCCTTCTCCTTGCTATCTTTTGCTCTATCAAGAGCAGTCTTTTTTTCGGCTAGATTAGCCATGAGTGTCCCTAGGCTTGCCTCTTCCTCCACAATCTTGTCTTTGTTTTCTTTACTTTCTTTACCTAGATAAAAAAGCGGTCGCGGACCACCATCGCAGAAAACTGACTCCTTAATAAAGTCGCTATTAAAAACACGAATAGTTTTATAACCTGAAAGATTTGTTTGATTTATTACAGTGTTATCACTAAGCCTAAATTCAAATTCACTTGGTGTTGCTGGGTCATCAAAATAATTCTTCTCAAGTTCAAATGACCGCAGTATTCGAGAGAATGTAGTTTTGCCTGAACCATTCCATCCGTAAATTAAATTATGTTTTCCAAATTCAGGTAATCCGACTGGCGGTCGAAAATCTACAAATGATGGGCAATCTTTAATTTTGACAATGTTTTTAAGTGACATAAATAAACTAGGGGTTACTGCGGGGTTGTAGTAGCCGTCTTCTCATCAAGTCTTGAAAAAGCTGACTCGAGCACAGCTTCCATTCTTCGTTCAGCACGCTCAGCAAAGAAATTAAATACGGGTGTTGTTATGAATGTAACTTGAGTAGTCCATAGATCCATTGCCTTTCTTGAATCCCATGTAAGAACACCCCAAAGTATTGAAATCAAAAAAGCTCCTATAAGTAGGAATTTGAGAATTTTACCGGGAATCTTAAAGGCGAAATCATCCACACAGGTATTGTATTCTCGTGGGGCGTTTCCGCAACTTTTACCAACAACTAGCCCTCCTAGACTCTCTGGAGGGGTTGCGTCATTAGTAGTGGTATATGAGCAGAATTGAAGCACCAATAGGGGCAAAAGTGCGAATCGAGCCAGTAGCGGTCTCTGTACGATACTGTCTCTACGCTAGAAAGAGTACAGAAAGTGAGGAGGCCCAAATCCTATCCATTGACTCCCAAATCAAGGAAATGCTAGCGATGGCAGAACGAGACAACCTTGAGATAGTAGAAATAAAGAAGGAATCTCATTCAGCTAAGGAAGCGGGGGCAAGACCAGTATTCAACGAGTTGGTGGAAGGTATAAAGGAAGGAAAATACAACGGTATCCTCACATGGGCAGCTGACCGTATTTCCAGAAACGCAGGAGATTTGGGAAGGGTTGTAGACCTAATGGACTTAGGAGTGCTTCAAGACATTCGCACGTACGGACAAAGGTTCAGCAACAACCCAAATGAAAAGTTCCTCCTTATGATTCTGGGCTCTCAAGCAAAGCTCGAAAACGATAACAAGGTAGTGAACATCAAACGAGGTCTACGAGCACGATGTG
>CAZAFG010000031.1:0-5854 GCA_964484865.1 uncultured Candidatus Saccharibacteria bacterium
GTACTTTCGAGCTTCAGAGAGAATTGAAGAAATAGAATCAGTGGTGACATTTTGAACTTCATCGATGTAGAGATAAAAATCATTCATCGGTTTGCCAAACATATCCACGCGTGAAAGAGCTGCCATTTGGATTTTACCTACGAGGACTAAACCGATCAGGTTGGCATTGATGTCTCCGAGTCGCCCTTTTGAAAGATTCACCAATAAAATTTTCTTCTCATCCATTATTTTTCTAAAATTAAAAACTGAGTTTTGCTGGAGCACCACCGGACGCATGATATCGTTAGAAATAAAATTATCGAATTTAGAAGAAATATAAGGCACAAAGTTTGCGAGTGACTGATCCCCTGAAGTTTGCTCCGCTGAGATCCAGAATTGCTTGATGATCGGATTCTTACATTTCGCGAGCTTTGCATCTCGAAAAGCTTTGTCCGCAAGCACACGAGTGATTTCAAGAAGTGTTGAACCACTCTCTGGATCTTCCATCACGAGGAATGCACTGTTTCGGAAGTACTGCTCAAACATAGCACCTCCCCCAACCTTCATATCAAAAAGTTTATTAAAAATTCCCATCATTTCGTTAACTACAAAAGTTTTCTGCTCTGGATATTTTGGATCATATTCGAGCATGTTTAGACCCATCGGTCGCGCAGTATAAGCTGGATCAAAATAGATGACATCGTCAATTCGTTCTTTTGGTATACGAGAAAGAATAGTTTGAATATCTGTACCGTGTGGATCAATATAACAACAACCGTCTCCGTTCTTGATGTCCTGAGTGATCATATTGAGCATGATATTGGTCTTACCAGTACCAGTCTGACCGATCACATAAAAGTGTCGCATACGATCTTCACGATTCATCCGAATCTCGGTATCCTTGCCTCGATATCGGTTTACTCCTAACACGACACCAGTCTCCCCCATCTCAAGTGGAGCTGGGGCAATACCAGCTTTAGCTTCTTTGAGTTGAGGTTGGCTAGAAATCCCAACTGGAAAATGAAACACGGAAGCAAGTTCTTTTAGATTCATCGGCAATATCTTGTTGTGATTAAACATACGGTATGAAAATTCGTGGAAAAGTTTTGAAAGCTCACTTTGATTTATTTTTTCAAAAACAATAGAGTTCGAAGCAGCTTCTGTAAACTGATTAAAGGAAGATTCAATTTCTTTTAATATTTCTTCAGCTCTAGCTATGGACTCCCCAGAAGCGATGACACGGATATTAGCTTTCATAATAGTGCTCTTAATCTTGAGACCGATTTTCTCAGCCGCACCCTCATCCACAGAACGCCTGCCTGACATAGTGCGATCAGATTTTTCTTCTTTCGGTTGAGTGCCAAAAATAATTTCCTTACCAGCTTTTAGGAAAGCTTTGTGAAATTTATAGAAATTGTCGTTAGCATGCATGACTGACATGCCTTCTTTAACATCATCGAGAATTTTATGAAAATCATCAATAAATTTATTTCCGGCAGGCGCCACTATGAGTTGGATAGCTGCGCCTTCGCCTTGTTTTTTAAGCTTAGAAAATACATTCAAGATGGTGTTCATCGGATCGTGGTCAATATTGTCATAAGTCTTGATCGGCAACACTGCTCGTTCAGAAAATGTAGCGTACGCTCCGGCTGAACCTCCATTTTCATTAAAAATATTGTAATCATCAGTAACTTCACGAACTTTGGCATTGTGGTAAAAGGCCAATACTTGTTTTTCAAATAAACTCACATGGCGGTTTGGAACACCTGCATAAATCACTACTTCATCACTTTGATTTCCAAGAGCCACTTCCAGAGTAAAATAAACTTCTTCTTTATTGTCCCTACCTTCAGAAATAGATTGCATGCCAGCGTAGAACTGCTCCATAGCACCGATGAATTCCTTGAAACCTTTTTCTTTTTCCTTGTCGTCAGTTCCAGGCGGAAGCGTTACTTCAAAAAGAGTCATATGCAAACTTTGGTACAGTGGAGTACCTTCTTTTACCATAGTGCCATCAGTCTTTAAGTATTGAATTAAAAGACGATGAAAGTCGTCATCAATGTGCGGATTCTTCAGTCCTTCGACAACTGTAAAAGCGTTTTTAACACCCTTGGTAATAAGAAGACCTAGGAGTTCCTCCATAGTTGCATCATGAGGCTCGGGTTTTAGTTTCAAAACAATACTTTCACTTTCCTTGCTAGAAAGCGCATGAGATTTATGTAAGACTTCTGCTTGAGGAATTTTTTTATAATTCTCTACCGCACTTTTTATAGCGGCATCTTTTTTCTCTTCGGGAGTTTCACCAGTCGAAAATCTTTCATGTTTGGCGACTTCCCCACGCAAAAAATCCAACTCCTCTTCTGGAGTTTTAAACTTCGGCACTTCTTTCAAAAAGGAAGATTCCATTATTAAATATTATAACACAACATATTACGAGAGATATATAACCTCTCCCCGGCCCTCTCCTCTAAGGAGAGGGTGAAATACCAACATATTGCGATATAATTATTTCATGAGTCGTATAGTTAACAATTTTCAAAGAAAAGAAATCAGAAAAGATTTAAGGAAAAAACAAACCAAAGAGGAGTTGATTCTTTGGGGAAAATTACGAAATAACCAAACAGGTTATAAATGGAAAAGACAAGTCAGTATTGGACCATATATCACGGATTTCTACTGCTCTAAAAAACTTTTAGTTATTGAATTAGATGGTGCGCAACACCTGGAAAATAAGGAATACGATAAAGAAAGAGAAGAATACTTTTCAAATCTTGGAATTACAACAGTAAGATTTTGGAACAACGAAGTAAATACTAATATTGATGGTATATTGAAAATAATTATGGATAAACTAGAGAAAGAACCTCTCCCTAGCCCTCTCCTGAAAGGAGAGGGTGAAATACCGTAATGCATTATGCATCCGTATTTTCTTCCCCTCTCCTATCCAGGAGAGGGGGTAGGGGAAGAGGTTAAAGAATTACTAAAAAATAAAAAATCTCCGAAAATTTCCGGAGATTTTGCCAATACTTTGCAAATCATTACACATCATAACAGATAGATTGAACTACCTTCTTTACTGCAAGTTTTTCTATATACTCATGAGTAGCATAATAAAGCCATCCAGGATTTTTGATATCAGCCTGAGCTCTGAATCCTGCAATAAATTCATTTCCTAGGCTCAAATTCGCAGGACATAGAGTGACTGCGTCTTCATTTCGATAAATCTTCATAGAACTCATGGTGTGCACAAAATGCTCCCATATCAGCTTTTCTAATAAATTCATCGTCATACTTCCATACTTCTCAGAAATCTCTTGGACTGTTTCACTTTTCTTGACGGGTACATAAACATGCTCAGGTTTTACCCATACCGCATAATCATTTGGGACTCTGTGTTTGAGTAAAAAATACCTTTGAAGATCTAAATTGCCTGGGTCAAATGGGTCACCGTGATGAATGTAATTATCTTCAACCATTCGCTGGTAAACCATCGTCTCGTGCATTTGTTCTAGCACAAGAACGAACTGACTATAACCATCTTCGTATTGTGGAATCACAACCTCATTCCATTTTATATTTTCAATTCCCCATACAAATTTGTAATAACTATCCCAGGCACCCTTCCAGAATTTCAAAGGTAACTCATACAACACATGCCTCAAAAAATGAGGACTTGTTATAAAATACTGCATTTGGTGGCTTTCGAGCCAAGGAAGATTACGAACTACCATTGCGGTAAATTCTTGTTGTTGTTTTGAAAAAGCATTCCCATTTTCCATGAGCGTTTATTTTTCATTGTTTAAGAACAGAGGTTTACGACACCTATTTACGGAACCTTAGTCAGCGTCTATAGCTTTTCAATTCAAAAATATAATACTACCTTAATAAGAAAAAGTCAAATTAACCACAGTGTTCCCCTCTCTTATCCAGGAGAGGGGTCAGGGGTGAGGTTAGGAATTCTAGTGATTTATTTTTTAGTTAAAATTTCAGGATCCCCGTCGGTGATCAAAATAGTTAGTTCAAAATGAGCGCTTTTTTTACCGTCAGCAGTTTTAAATGTGTAGCCATCTTTATCTATCTTTACATGTTTAGTGCCATTGTTTAACATCGGCTCGAGTGCAACTACCATTCCCTTTCGAAGTTTGTCTCCAGTTCCAGCCTTTCCAAAGTTCGGTATAAACGGATCCTCGTGAATATATTTCCCCACTCCATGCCCAGATAAAACTTCGACGATCCCGTATTTATATTTTTTTACAAAGCCTTCGATGGTATGACCTATGTCTCCAGTAGTGTTCCCCGCTCGAGCTACTTCCACCCCTGCCATAAGGGCCCGCTCGGTGATCTCCATGAGTTTTTTACTACCACCACTCACCTCTCCTACAGGAACAGTCAGAGCCATGTCAGTAAAAAGTCCTTTATGTTTTAGTCCTAGATCAATCGAAATGATATCACCTTCTTTCAAAATTTTATCTGGTCGAGGGATACCATGTACCACTTCGTCATTCACAGAAGTACACAAACTCGCCGGAAAAGGATAGTCTGCTCCTTCGGGTCGGTAATTTAAAAAAGCTGGGACATCTCCCATATCTCGAATTAGTTTCTCAGCATAAGCATCTAAGTCTTTAGTCGAAACACCCGGCGCTACCATGTCTTTCACTTTATAAAGTACGGTCGCCAAACGCTTGCCACCCTCTCGCAGTATTTCTATTTCTTCTGGTGTTTTTATGATTATCATTTTAGTAAATAGTAGTACCGACAAACTCGCCACCTTCTAGGCAATTTTTCAAATTATCTATCGGCTTGCCATTCATAGTTATCAAAGTTAACCCTTCTTTTTCTGCCAGTTTAGAAGCAATAGGATCAAACGGAGTATTGAGTCCAGGATTCCACTCTTTTGGGATAAGTTCACGGTACTCTGCCCAAGAAACTTTCTCCAGTTTTTTAGCGTCAGGATTTTGTTTCGGATCTTTGTCGTAAACATAATCAGTGTTGGAGAGATTGATCATCCGAGTAGCACCTGCATGCTTGGCCACAAGCACAGCCACCAAGTCTGAACTATTGCCGGGCTTCCAACCACCACCTACTACGATAGGCTTGTCGAATTTTACAGGAATGTTTGGGTCCACCAAGATATGATCGTAAGCAAGATCACCAAAAAGTGTTCGTACAAATTCGGCATTGAATTTTGTAGCATGAATCCCTAACCAATCCAATTCTTCAGAAGTTAAGTCTCGGATACCAAGCGCTGCTTCATTGTACTTTCGGCAAATTTTTCCTCCGCCAGTAATGATCACAAACTTCTTCCCTTTTTCAATTTGAGATAAAATTAAATTTCGAAAATCTTTCAAGAATTCTATATCTATCTCTTCTGGCACAATGAGCGATCCTCCCAATGAGATTATAATTTTTTCGTCTGGATTTTGTTCTGGCATATTATAAATTCAAAGCCTTTAAAATATCTCTGTGCACATCTTCGACAGACTGCTCACCGTTGATTTCGCAAAACTCATATCCTTCCTTGTCTTTAAAATATTCCATCGCTGGAATAACATTTTCGCGATACTCTTCAAATCGCTTCCTTAGTCCTTCTTCTGTATCGTCATGCCTGCCACGCAAAAGATTTCGTTTCGTAGCTTCTTCCTCAGAAAGCTTAATGTAAATTACTTTAATATCCTTTCGCTCAAAAAACTTACACATATCATATAGCATTTGAGACTGAGCAATACGCCTAGGATAACCATCTGCAATCATATGTTTTTCACTCGATACCTGAGAGAGAATAATACTACCTACAAGTGCGTTAGTCAGAGAGTCTGGCTGAAGTTCTCCCCGCTCCATAGAGTCTTTAATTCTATTTCCTACATAAGTTCCAGAA
>CAZAFG010000032.1:0-5788 GCA_964484865.1 uncultured Candidatus Saccharibacteria bacterium
CGCAAGGAGAAGTCCGATCAAAATCCAAATTAAATTATCTTTAAGAAACTTCATGATAAAAGTAGGTGGAGTCACATCGATAGATTCATCTCGAATATTTCCAGCGTGGTCTATCGCCCGCACTATCACTTGGAGATTAGAATCTTCTTTGAGTGGAACTTGGAACGGACTCTCTGTTCTTATGAAAGATGGAGAAACTGTGGTCGGCTGAGATTTATCTATGATACCGACTTCATAATGGTCCACTCCTGAAAGGTTATCAGTGGTGAAGAACGACACTAGCGTACGATCGACAAGCACAGTCGCCGCCATTAGATAATTCACCTCCGGAGTAAATTCTGCTGGTGGTGCAGTGTCTATCCGCACTAAGAAGTGTCCTACTGCGCCCCAGACTCCTTTTTTATTTGCCTTGATGTGAAAGTACCAGAGACCATCCGAGAGATCTGGAAATGCCATACTTGTAACTTCGGTATTAATTGTGTTTTCTGGTACAGTGCCGGGCTTGTTATCTAATACATAACTAAACCCAGCTACATCAGGATCTTTATCCCAAGAAATCACCGGACTATTATTGTTATACCAATCACTTTGAAACGGATGAGTGTCCGAAAAAATAGTAACCCCACCTGGAGCTGAGGGGATGATACTATACTCAGCTCGGCCAAGTTCAACGATAGCTTCCGTACCTAGTCCATCATTCAAAAGCACTTTAGAATTAGAACGGAAAGAAACCACAGCTCGCCCAGTTGCTTTGGCTTGAAAAGTGATATTACCAACGAGACCAGATCCTGTAGTTATTCCACCAGGGATAACTCCGACATACCGTGCGGTTCCTTTAGTGTTGTCATATGCAGGAGGTTCTACCCAGACTCCGATGATTGAGGTCCCGCCTGAAGGACGAACGATTGAGAGTTTATCTTTATCATAAGCTACTACTATCTCAACACCATTAATACTTCGTCCTTTGGTATTTACCAAAATAGGAACATCAAAAGTAGACCCCTCCACAAAACTACCAGTACGAGGTGAAAGATAAACTTCAGTGTGCGCTAAAAGTTTTGACGCATCGACTTCCCCACTCTGAGCTAAACCTACAACTGGAAACAAAAAAGACACCAGAAGAAAAAAGATAGCTGAAACTACGAATTTTTTTTTAAAAATCATAATTTATCAATATCTCGAAGTTCTTTATTAATCAAACTTTCAGCTTCTTTGATATCTTTTGTAGCACTAGTGGTACTTCTTCTTGAGATATCTTTAACAGATTTTGCTAAAATATTACTCATCTCTTTTACATCTCGTTCTAGGTAGGCACGGATAATATTATTCTTGCGTGCATACATCAACACTCTAAATATAAAGTACAGCAGGAGGAATAATAATACTCCGATTGCGATCTTAATCACAGCATCCAAATCAGAAAAAATACTACCGATGCGAACCTCGATTATATTTGAACTGTGGCTGTAAGATAAAACTCCTTTTTCTTCAACCACGATAGCGGACACTTGATACACACCATGGCGCAGAGTCTGCGGCACCATCATAACAAAAGATCCCTTATCGTCTGTTTCATCAATTATAAAAACCTTAGTCCCAGTCTTAGAAACAAAAGTTAACAAAACTTCACTTTTTGGATATTGGGTTGTGCCATACACAGCTTGTTCTCCAAATTTCTTACCTAATTCAATAGATGGAGGTATCAAAGTAGCTGGTAGTTGAGGACTCTCTAGAACTTCCACCTCTTCCACTACCTCTTCTTTAGTCTCTGTCTTAGGAGTAGTTACAGGAACTTCTTTTTTTGGTTCAATAGAGAAAGTTGCCTTAGTCATACCACTGGTGACATCAGTACCCTGTCCATCGTTTGCAAGCACTTGCCCAGAATTAAATAAAATTGTGCCAGTACCAGGGGCCACTGCACGAAGTGTCGCAGTCACCACAGCTCCTGTACCACCCGGAAATCCATTCAACTTTACACCTTCAAACGAAAGGATTCCAGCACCTTTAGAAAAACTAGGTTCAGTCACCCAGAAATTTAAAATTGACCCTGATTTAGAAACCGATTCAATAGTAAATATAGAAGTAGGAATAGAGAGAACTGCTGAAACTGCATTCACTGGCACATCACTTGAGACCATCACTCGAACTGTGATCTTGTCACCAACATTAAAACTACCTGAAGCTGGACTCACGGACAGAGTTGCTGCATGTGCAAAAAAAGGCAAAAAGCCGAAAAGAATAAAAACAAATATTAATTTGAATATTTTCGCCATAATTTTTTACGCAACACCCACGCAACCACCAATAGTATTATTATACCAAACAAGAGTTTGTTTTTATACAGCACATTTTCTTTTTGAGGATCAAAAACAACTTCCCGTACATTCTGAGCTTTATCTATCGCTCGAATAAATACTTTCTTGTGAAGCGTTTGATCTTTTAAAAGATACGGACTCTCAGCATTTTCAAATTCACCTCTGGTTCCCTCTCGAATAGCATAGTGATCAATACCCGAAATCTTATCTTCAGTAGAAAAAACAATAAAATATTTACCGTCAAACAAATTTGGATCTTGGGCGAGCATTGGGATAAAGTCTTCTGGTACTTCCTCGTCCTCTAGTACTTTCACTGGCAAGGCTGTCCCAGTATCAACAATTTTCAACGCAACACCAAATGATGCAGTTGACGCAGCAGTACCTTCTCCATCATTTAATAAAACTTTTAAATCTTTGAAGTCTAACTTTGCTTCACCTAACTTTACTGATTGAAAGACCACACTAAAAATCTTTTTATCTGACCCACTAAAACCCCCTGGGGTGATACCAGAAAAAGAGATCTCGCCATTGCCACTATCTTCTGGGCGCTCTAGCCAAAAATTTACTACTGAGCCTCCATCTCGAATTTCTTTAACCTTAAACACGGAAACAGGATATGCCAGTTTTCCTTCTAGGGCATTTATAGATTCTTTAGAGTCCACCACCACATCTACCAAGAAAGTTTCCTGGATAGGCAACTCAAAATTTAAAGTAGTTAGCCGCACATCTGCCGCCCATAAAGATGGTGCAAAGACAACCAAAGCCAGAAGAACAAAAGTTTTTAATAATTTATTCATATATTAACCAGTCCAATTAAAGGCCATAATACTAAAGTCGACTAGATCCACCTTGCTATCCCCATTCAAACTAGAATTTTCAACTGCAACAAAAGTTTGACTTAAGGTCTTTTTGTACCAAAAAGCAGCAATAGAAAAGTCTACTAAGTTCACCCGACAATCAGCATTCAAGTCTCCTTTTTTACCACAACCAGGTGGAGCAAGTGGTATTTCCACTGAACCCACTGAAAAGCTAACACTTGCTGAAAATGGACTTATCTCGTCTTGAAAAACCGACTTAGATCTCGCTGTGTGCTTACCAAGTGCCAATACTGAACTATCGAAATTTAAAAGATAAATTCCGTTGGCATCAGTTGCCTTCTTAACAAAAAATTCTGGTTCCGAATTTATATTAATTGTAACCTCGGATGACTGAGCACTTTGACCAAATACAACTACAGTGTCTCCCTTTTTAACCTGACTCTTGTCTACCGATATAGTTGGTGCAATAAAAATGCCACCTATGTTTGTGGTAGCGCCAGCCGTAATAAAAATAGGAAATGTAAAAGAACTAGACAAAATACCTTTGTTATCTATGCCATATACTGAAAAATTATAATTACCAGAAGATAATCCACTCAAATTAACAGTGAAGTTGCTGTCAGGTCCTGCTATGGTTGATATCACCAATTGTCCGTCTTTTAAGATATTGACCTTACTTAAAGGGAAAGCTCGGCCAGAAAAAATTATGCCGGCATCGCCTGTGCCACCACTACTACTTCCTCCTCCGCCACCTCCACCGCCACCAGGAACAATAGGTGCTGTGGGAGTCGCAGAAACCGGACTTGAAGTGGTGAGTAAAATACCATCAGCGTAAACTCGAACCTTAAAATAATAAGTAGTGCTGTTGGTGAGTGAAGTTTTAATATAAGCTAAAACATTACCAACATTAGTATAGGTATATGTACCGCCGAGTGAAGTACTTACACCCACTTCGTAGTGGGTGACATTCGCAAGTGTAGCTGAAGACGATGTCCACGAAAGACTCACCTGAGCATTTCCAGCAGTTGCTGAAACTGATGGTGAAGTAGCTATCGGAAAATATAGAAAACCCAAGTGTCCTGTAAAACTTCCACTACTTGATTCACCAATCACAAATTCCCCCAGACTGCTTAGTAGTTGAAAACTAGAAGAAGTAGACTTACCACCCTCCCCCACAGTGGTTGGGTTTTCTACCTGGAAACTGGGACTGCTTAAATTATCTGCGGAAAAAGAAAGTCTCGCAGAAAAAAGAAAAAACAAAAAAAACAACAATACTGCGATGGTTCCAAAAGGAGTTCGAATATATTGTTGTCTTTTTTTATTTAACACTAACCTATTTTAACGCTTTTAGACTAAATTCACTAGTTTTATTGCGCAGCACCACCGATGTTTATAGGAGCAATTTGAATTATCTTATTTATGCTTGGGCGATACAAAATAGCTTTTTGAGCCTTAGTATAAATCAGTACCTTGTCATCCTTTAAAGATCCTGAAAAAAATGGTTGAGCTTTTAAAGCTTCAGGATCAGAAACCGTAGCCACGGTAGGAGTCTCTCCCTCTGGAAGAACCACTAATCGAGATACTTCGGAAACCAAACGCTTTACTTCGCTCTGAGCTGCTGCTTGTGGATCTTGACTCAAGATATAATACTGATAACCAAAATAAATACTAGTAGCAAGTAAGACAATTACCAAAACCAACGAAGCCCTATTATTTTTAATAAAATTCATAGATATATAATTACTCATTTAATAATATTAAATATTATAACAAATCAGACTAACCTAATCCAGGAAAAGTGTGCATTTTAATATCCACACTAGAATAGATGTAAATTTTTAAACACACTCAGCACTGAAGCAAGAAACCGGTGCTGATCAAACAAGAATCCAGTATCTCCCCCTCCACCACCAGATCCGCCGCCGCCTTCTGGGTTTCCGCCGCCGCCTTGGCCTTCTCCACCTCCTCCAGGGCCGCCGCCGCCTTGGCCGCCGCCGCCTTCTGGATCGCCCGGTGGTGCAGAAACCTCGCCACCAGCATCTCCACCTCCACCTCCACGATTTATAACTGGAAAAATCCAACAATCTTTATCGTTATTACTTCCATCCTTAGATGAATATCCCATACTGACATTAGTACTTCCCGCATCACAACCAGAGTTATTCAAATCTACATAAGCAATACTTTCTGTACCTTGGTGATCAATGAACCACTGTGTGTTATTACCGTCTGTGGAATCAATATAAATTGGAGCTATGTCGGAACCTGTCAAAGTCAACACACCCTCCATGGTAAATGTATCTCCTGAATTAAACTCAACTTTTTTATTTCCAGTATTAACAGTAAAATTATTGAAGGTAGTATCACCAATTACTTTAGATTTTCCTGTAGTGTTTAAAACTACAAGACCTGAATTATGCACAAAGCTAGTGTTTGTTCCTGGTGTATTTACAAAGTCCCCACCCACGGTGAGTGTCGTAGACGGAGCAGTCACTGCTCCAGCTCCTATAGAAAAGTTTCCACCAACCAAAGCCGGATTGGCTCCAAAACTCCAAGCCCCATCTGCGTTATTAAATACAATGTTATTAAATTTACTAGTGCCAGTCATAGTACCAGTTAAAGTATTACCAACATCACTTGCTTCAAATAAAACAG
>CAZAFG010000033.1:0-3642 GCA_964484865.1 uncultured Candidatus Saccharibacteria bacterium
GAGTGCTAGATAAAAAAATGTTTAGTGATGTTTATGGTCCGTATCCAAACGGTAACCAACTCAAAGAAGCATTGAAAATCATTCGTAAGATTTTCCCTTTTTATGATGATAAAAGTAAAAACTATAAAGAATTTTATAGGCAAATTGAGCTTGCACCAAATACAGAAAAGAGGGAAGAATATATTCGCAACATTAGAAACATAAAACTTTTCCTCTCCGGTAAAAAAAGTAAAATCATCACAGATTTAAAAAGAGAAATGAAAACTTTGGCTAAAGAGCAAAAGTTTGAGATAGCAAACAGTATCAAAAGACAAATCTTCGCACTTGAGCATATCAATGATGTGTCTCTCATCAAGAGCGACAATATTTCCGTTTCGTCCTCGGAGACTTTTCGTATAGAGGCTTATGATGTTGCACACATGTCTGGAAAAAACATGGTGGGTGTTATGACTGTAGTGGAGAACAGACAGGTGAACAAGAATGAATACAGAAAATTTAAGATTAGAAGCCAAAGTGGTAGTAATGATACAGGGGCACTTTTAGAAGTATTAGAACGCAGACTTTCGCATCCTGAGTGGAGATATCCGAATTTGATTGTGGTTGATGGTAGTACCGCGCAGATAAATACAGCAGAGAAGTTGTTGAAAAGAGTAGGAATGAGTACTCCCGTGGTTGCAGTCACGAAAGATGAAAGGCACCGAGCAAAAGATGTAAAAGGAGATAAAGACATCGTGCGAAAGTATGAGAAAGAAATATTACTAGCAAACAGTGAAGCCCATAGGTTTGCAATTAAATATCATAAAGACATGAGGAATAAAAATTTTTTAAAATAATGAAACAGGAAAATATTTTAATTTTAAACGACATCCGAAGCGTGGAAAATGTAGGCGCGATGTTCCGCACTGCTGATGTAGCTGGGATAGATAAGATTTATCTCGTTGGTATTACACCGGCACCCATTGATCGTTTTGGAAGAAAGAGAAAAGATCTTGCCAAGTCTGCACTCGGCGCGGAAGAATTTGTACCATGGGAGCAAAAGATGGGCCTGCCCGGATTGCTGAAAGAATTAAAGCGAGACGGGTTTCAAATAATTGCCATAGAGCAAGATGAAAAATCAGTAGACTATAAAAAAATAAAAACTAAAGAAAAAAATGCTTTCATTGTTGGCACCGAAGTGACAGGTATTCCTCAAGATATTCTCAAAGAGTGTGATGTGATTGCTGAAATCCCAATGCTAGGCAAAAAAGAATCTCTGAATGTTTCTGTATCTTTGGGAATTGCTTTGTTTAGAATTTTAAATATCTAACTATCTCTGACACCTAGGGCAGAAAATTGTGGTGCGAGTGTTAATCAGAGTTTTTTCTAATTTAGTTTTACATTTAGTGCAAAGTTTTCCAGCTTTGCCGTAAACTTTGTGTTCACGAGCGTAATTGCCTTGCGAATTGTCTACTAAGCGGTAAGTCGCTACAGATGAACCACCGACTTTGATGGCTCGTTTCATAATACGAACTATCGCGTTTCTTAGTTTTTCTATTTCTGTCTTTGATAAACTAGATGCACTTCGAGTAGGTAATATTCCAGCTTCGAATAAAGATTCATCGGCATAAATATTTCCGACGCCGGTGACTATGTCTTGATTTAACAATACAGTTTTTATTTTACTCTTTTTATTTTTTAAAGATTCAGTAAAATATTTTACAGTGAAAGCTTTATCTAATGGTTCCACGCCGTAGAGCCGAAAGTGATTTTCTTTTTCAAATGCTTTCGCACTAGGGTAGTAAAGGACATAACCAAACATACGAGTGTCGTTGTAATAAAGCATTCCATTTTCTAAAGTAAAAATAATATGACTGTGTTTGTTAGGTAGAGTGCTCTCTGAAATTTCTATAGGATGCCCGCCTACGACAAGCTTCGGCGAGGCAAGCCCACCTGTAATTTGTTTGCCTGATTTGGGTTTAAAGACAAACTGCCCAGTCATTTTCAAATGAGCAATAATGATTTTGTCGTGAGTGAGTTTAAAAATCAGGTTTTTTGCTCTTCGCTCTACAGCGATAAATTTCTCACCCTTTATACCTAGTTCAAAATCCTTTACCTTCTTATTAGAAGCTTTGCGTAAAGTACCATTACCCGATACCAGTTTTGGTTTTCGTACTTCTACTTTCAAGACTTTTTGCCCCAAAATAGCTTTTTCAAGACCAATTCTTAAATTCTCTACTTCGGGTAATTCCGGCATATGGGGATTATAACATTTGTGCCTCTTTACCATATCAACTATAATTAGACATATGAAAAAACTAATAGCATCTCTAGTGGTTTTCGGTGTCCTACTTACTAGCTCTCCTGCGCATGCTCTTAGTCTGAGCGACCTTCAAAAAGAAGTTGAAAATCTCAAACAAGAGATTTCCTCACTTCGATCTATGATGTCTGGAGCAGTGCTTGGTGTTGTAACACCCACTACCACATATTCTCTAGGTATGAGAAGTTCTGAAATCGTAAAATATCAACAAGCTCTTATTGATCAAAAATATCTCGCAACCGGAAATGCCACTGGTGTATTCGGTCCGCTGACATACTCTGCAGTTAAGAACTTTCAGACTGCTAAGGGACTAAAGGCTGATGGAGTGCTTGGTTCTCAGACACAAGCATTGTTGCTTGGGGGGCAAACAGAAGTGTCTATGACGGGAACTTGTAGGGATCGGATAAAAGTTTTATCTCCTAATGGAGGTGAATTTTATCAAGCAGGGTCACAAGTAACTATAAACTGGTCTACATGTGATGTGCCCTTAAATGCTCAAATCAAGATAGAGCTTGAGGCTTGGGGTAATTTCCCAGCTTATAGTTTTGGCAGTACCATTAATGATGGAACAGAAGTGTTCACATTGCCTACTGTGACCACACTTCCAGGTATGCAATACGGACTAGGCTATAAAGTAGCAGCAACATATATTCCAAAAACTATCATGTTTGGAGAGCCTTCTTTTTATCGAGATTTTTCTGATAACTTGTTCACTATCAATGCTATGTGTGTTGCAAATACTTGGACCAAGAAAGCAGATTTTGGAGGCAAAGCCAGAAAAGGGGCAATAAGTTTTTCAATAAATGGTAAAGGTTATTTAGGCACTGGATATGATGGATATATACCAGCTGATTATAAAGACTTCTGGGAATATGATCCTGTAACAAACAAGTGGACTCAAAAGGCTGACTTTGGAGGAGGATATCTTGAAGAAGCAGCAGCTTTTTCAATAAATGGTAAAGGTTATGTAGGCACAGGCAGCCCCCAGGGTGAAAACTCAACAAAAAAATTCTGGGAATATAATCCTTCGACAAATACTTGGTCTCAAAAAACAGATTTCGCAGGTATTAAAAGAACAAATGCAGTTGGTTTTTCCATTGGAAGCAAGGGCTATATCGGCACAGGAAGTGGTTCAGGAGTTTTTCTGAAAGACTTCTGGGAATATGATCCAAGTACAGATAAGTGGACACAAAAAGCGGATTTTGGCGGGGAAGGTAGGTGGCTTGCAGAAGGTTTTTCAGTTGATAGTAAGGGATATCTAGGGACAGGTGCTAGCGCAGATAACAAAAAGTATAAAGACTTCTGGGAATATGATCCTGTAACAAACAAGTGGACTCAAAAGGCTG
>CAZAFG010000033.1:3742-4137 GCA_964484865.1 uncultured Candidatus Saccharibacteria bacterium
ACTTTGGAGGAGGAGAAAGGTTTCATGCTTCTAGTTTTTCTATTGGAACCAAAGGTTACATGGGTAATGGAGCAGGTGGTGCAAACAATGACTATATCCAAGATTTTTGGCAGTATGACCCTGCTCTGAATACATGGGTTCAAAAAACTTCTACCAACTATGTAAGTGGAATAAATGCTTCATTTGCCGTTGGTAATAAAGGTTACTTTGGCGTACAGCACTACTATTCCAGAACTGTTGAAGAATATTGTCCAGATTAATTAAAAAATTATGAAAAAAATATCTATCTCACTATTGATACTCGGAATCCTAATCATGAGTGCTCCTAGTGCACAAGCTTTTACACTAAGTGACTTGCAGATTGAAATCCAAAATCTCAAACAAGAGGTTTTAGG
>CAZAFG010000033.1:4147-4651 GCA_964484865.1 uncultured Candidatus Saccharibacteria bacterium
GCAACTCCCATTACTTATTACATCGGTATGACTAGTGCTGTGATAGCTAAGTATCAGCAAATACTAATCACTAATAATTTTTTGGCACCTACTACTGCGACTGGATACTTTGGTCCTCTTACTCAGAGCGCAGTTCAAGCTTTTCAAAAAGCTAACGGTTTAGTGGTTACTGGAACTCTCAATTCTCAAACACAAAGTGCGTTGCTTTCAACTGGCGCAGTTACTTCTGGTGGTGGATGCTATGCAAAAAATGATCTTTGGCAATATGATAATGCGTCAAATACTTGGAACCAAAAATCTAATTTTGTAACTGGCAGAGAGTCAGCAGTTGCTTTTTCTATTGGGTCTAAAGGTTATTTGGGAACGGGGATTGGAAATGATCTTGTCCTTCAAAAAGATTTTTGGGAATGGGATTTTGATACAAATGCCTGGACACAAAAAGCGGATTTTGGTGGGACTGCAAGACAACAAGCCGTTGGTTTTTCTATGGGCAATGAAGGATAC
>CAZAFG010000033.1:4661-5001 GCA_964484865.1 uncultured Candidatus Saccharibacteria bacterium
ACAGGATATGAAGGTCCTGGTTATAGTAATCCCACACAAGATTTTTGGCAGTGGAGTTTGGCAACAAATACATGGACCCGTAAGGCAGATTTTGGTGGTGGAACCAGAGCAAGGGCTGTTGGTTTTTCAATTAGTGACAAAGGTTATATTGGTACTGGAGATCAAAACGGAGTTTTGAAGAAAGATTTTTGGGAATGGAATCGAGCTACAGACAACTGGGTTCAAAAGGCAGACTTTGGTGGGGTGGAAAGAATTGAAGCTGTATCTTTTCCTATTGGATTTAAGGGTTATGTTGGAACTGGAGGAGCATATGAAGTGAATGGTTCTCATGCCTCTATCT
>CAZAFG010000033.1:5011-5582 GCA_964484865.1 uncultured Candidatus Saccharibacteria bacterium
ACAAAGATTTCTGGGAATGGGATCAAGCGACAAATGCCTGGACACAAAAAGCGGATTTTGGTGGTGGAGAAAGAGCTAGAGCTGTCGCTTATTCTGCCTTAGGTGGAGGTAGCGGATATATTGGTACAGGAATAGGACAAGGAGTTGGCGGGGGCTTGCAGAAAGATTTTTGGGAGTATCAGCCTATAGCAAATACTTGGACTCAAAAATTGGACTATGGTGGTGGCCCGACAGACAATGCTGTAGCTTTTCCTGTTCGTGATTATGGATTTGTAGGAGTTGGAACATATTGCGGAGAAGAACCTCCAATAGCTTGCACACCAATCACATGGAATAAAAAGCAAAACTTTGCGGGATCGTCTAGATTTTATGGTACTGGATTTTCAATAGGAAGTAAGGGGTATATCGGTACTGGTATAAGCACTTTAGGTACCTTGAAAGATTTCTGGGAATACGATCAAGTCGCTGACTCGTGGACACAAAAAGCGGATTTTGGTGGGTTCCCTAGGTATCGAGCTGTTGGTTTTTCTGTCGGAACCAAAGGATATATCGGTACAGGTACCACGGATAA
>CAZAFG010000034.1:0-5046 GCA_964484865.1 uncultured Candidatus Saccharibacteria bacterium
TAACTTTAGGTGGACCAGAAGATAGACACATGGTAGATACCATGCAAAGTGAAACTTCGAAAAGATTTATGCATCATTATAATTTTCCTCCGTACTCAGCTGGAGAAACTGGACGCGCAGGTTTTACAAATCGTAGAGAAATCGGTCACGGCGCTCTTGCAGAAAAAGCACTCGCTATGGTCCTGCCAAGTGAAATGGATTTTCCATACACCATGCGTGTAGTTTCTGAATCAATGGCATCCAACGGTTCCACTTCTCAAGCATCTATCTGTGCATCAACTCTCGCACTTATGGATGGAGGTGTGCCGATAAAGGCACCAGTCGCAGGAATTGCGATGGGTTTGATGTACGACGATGATAAAAATTATAAAGTGCTTACAGATATCCAAGGACCAGAAGATCATCACGGGGATATGGACTTTAAAGTTGCTGGAACACGGGATGGTATTACTGCAATCCAGCTCGATGTAAAAGTTGAAGGAGTGCCGATAAAAATCTTGGGTGAAGCAATGCGACAAGGTAAAACCGCAAGAACAAAAATCTTAGACAAGATTGAGTCTGTAATTGCTAAACCCCGAGCAGATATTTCTCCAAATGCTCCAAAGATTTTGATTATGAAAATCAAACCTGATCAAATCGGTTTGGTAATTGGTTCTGGTGGAAAAACTATCAAAGAAATCAAAGAAAAGTCTGGTGCGGAAATAACTATCGAAGACGATGGAACTGTATTCTTTACTGGTAAGGGTGAGTCTGTGGAAATTGCCAAGAAGATAGTGGAAGGCATGACTCATGAGTTTAAGGTAGGCGAAGTCACTAAAGGAGAAGTGGTCAAAATAGCTGAGTTTGGAGCTTTTGTGGCACTCGATGCTTGGACTGATGGTATGGTACATATCTCTGAAATCGCACCTTTTCGAGTCGCCAATGTTCGAGATTTGATCAAGGAAGGTATGATTGTGCCGGTGAAGGTCATCAAAGTGGACACCGAACGAGGTAAACTCTCTCTTTCTATCAAAGAAGCTGATCCTAATTTCTTTAAACCACAAGTTTAGTTAATCAAAAACCTGCATATAAGATTTACTTGGGCTTAACCCTTCCCGGATTACCGGGTGGGTCCTACACCCTTCGAAAATCTTACATGCAGGTTTTTTTGTGTTAAAATGGTTCTGTGGCAGAAGAAAATAAAACTCAAATACACAAGGTAGAAACTCTCTCGGCAGACATGGTGAAAGTTTTGCAGAATCCTGGCGAGGGGCTCATAAAAGATATCATCCGGCAAGAAGAAGCTCACGAAGAGGAAAAGAAAAACTTTTCTCCCGAGACTGGTAAAAATAAATGGATGGTGGCGGGTAGTGCCGTTTTAGTCTTGGCGGCTGTGGTAGGATTATTTTTATACTTTTTCAATAAAGATGCTTTGGTCTTGGATGTAAAACCCCAATTTTCACCGCTTATCTATACAGATGAGAGTGTGATATTGCCGGTAGATAATATGAAGAAAGACCAGATCGCAGAAGTAGTGCGAGCCCGCTTGGCAACTTCCGAAGTGGAAGAAGATGGAGTAGAAGGAGTGTATCTAACGGTAAATAAAAATGCAGTAGGACTCCGAAAGTTTGTGGATTTAATCGGTGGAACTTTGACTGCTTCCAAGAATGAGTTTTTTGATGATAATTTTTTATTAGGTGTTGTGAATAGAGATACCACAGATTTGTTTATGTTGTTTAAGATCCGTTCCCATACAGATGTGTTTGAAACCATGCGTGATTGGGAGTACAAGATGTTCTCAGATTTACATGGTTTCTTTGGAGTGCCGATAGCTCCAGAGACTAGTTACCTCCTGACTAAGGATTTTGTAGATGCTATTGTTCAGAACCAAAATGCTAGGGTCTTGTATGATAAGGATGGTGGTATCGTCATGGCCTATATATATGGAGATGATAATTCACTCATAATTACCAACACCGAATCAGCTGCCCGGGAAGTTATCATCCGCCTAGCATCTAGTCGGGTCAAGAAGTAAAATTCCTTATTTGCGATTAAAATTTAACATGCTAGAATTCAGGTATCATGGATAAGAAAAAAATCAAAGAAAAACTAGAGAAAGAACGAGATGTTTTAGTAGAACAACTAAAGGATATTGGTAAAATGAACCCTGAGAACGGAGAGTGGGAAGCTACTCCTGAGGAATTGGGTTACACTGAAAGTGATCAGAATGATATAGCAGACCGTTTTGAAGAATTTGAGTCTCGAAGTTCGATGATGAAAGTTCTTGAGCCGCGTTTGAAAAATATCCTGACTGCACTCAAGAAATTGAACAATGAATCTTTCGGATTGTGTAGAGTTTGTAAAAAGCCCATAGAGCTAGCTCGTCTAGAAGCTAATCCTGCGGCTAAGACTTGCAAGAAGCATTTAGAAAGTTAATTTTAAATAAAAAATTATACTCACATGAGTTTCGCGAAAGTGTACTCAGCTCAAGTGAGACTCCTTGAAGGGGCAATAGTTACTATCGAAGTGGACCTTTCCCGAGGGCTACATGCTTTTTCTGTGGTTGGACTTCCAGACAAGGGTGTGGATGAGTCAAAGGACAGGGTGAGCTCGGCTATCAAGAATTCTGGCTTTAAATCTCCCAAAGCTCAAAATCAAAAGATAGTCGTTTCTCTTTCACCAGCAGACCTCAAGAAAGAGGGACCTTTCTTTGATCTTGGTATCGCTCTGTCATATATGTTGGCAGCCGAAGATGTAAAATTTAATCCTGAGAAAAAAATATTTCTAGGTGAACTTGGACTCGACGGAACATTGCGAAGAATTCGTGGCACCTTGCCATTGGTCCAAGAAGCCAAACGCCAAGGTTTTGAGGAAGTGTATCTACCTCTTGAGAATGCAGTTGAGGCGGCGTTAGTTTCAGGGATCAGTATCTTTGGTGCTAGAAATTTGAATGAAGTAGTGGAGCATTTGCGAGAACCAGAAAAAAATATCGAAGATGGTGAGGTTTACATGACAAAAAAAATACCACTTCAGCCTATGACCGAAATTACTTTTTCTACAGAGCGTAAAGCGACTGACTTTGGAGATGTCCGAGGACAAGAAGGTGCCAAGCGAGGTCTCGAGATTGCAGCTGCTGGTGGGCACAATATCGCTATGTACGGTCCACCAGGTACAGGCAAGACCATGCTCGCTCGAGCATTTTCTGGGCTACTGCCAGAGTTAAGCTTGCCGGATGTTCTAGAGATCACTGGAATTCACTCGGTGGCTGGAGCAACGGTAGGCGAGCTGGTCGTCTCTCCACCTTTTCGAGCTCCGCACCATACTTCGTCTTATGTTTCCCTTATCGGCGGAGGAACATATCCCAAGCCCGGAGAAGTAACGCTCGCCCATAAAGGAGTTTTGTTTTTGGATGAGTTTCCAGAATTTGAAAAGAGAGTGATTGAAAGTTTGCGCCAACCCCTTGAAGACAACATCGTCTCTATCGCTCGCGCCAAGGGCTCGGCGATATTTCCGTCTAACTTTATTTTGGTTGCGGCCATGAATCCGTGCCCATGTGGAAATACTGGGAGCAAAACTAAAAATTGTATTTGCAAACCGTCCGACTTGGATCGGTATAAAAGAAAACTCTCAGGACCCATCATGGATCGTATCGATATCTGGGTCTCAGTCGGCAATGTAGACTACAAGAAGTTAGGAGGAGAAGGGGATGGAGAGAAAAGTGAAAAGATAAAAGAGCGGGTGGCAAGAGCTCGAAAAATTCAAGCTGAAAGATTTAAAAGTTTAGGACGAGAAATAAAAACTAACAGTGAAATGAATGTGAAGGATCTTTCAAATATTGTAAAACTAACAGACGAGGTACGAAACTTACTTGATAGTTCTGCAGAACGCTTGGCTCTATCCGCTAGAGCATATCATCGAGTTATCAAAATCGCGCAAACCATCGCCGACTTAGAAAACTCTACAGATATTAAATCTGCTCATATATTAGAAGCTATACAATATCGACCCAAAGTTGTTTAGAGTTTTCCACAGGGTGATTGTTGACAGTGAACGAGCGTTCACCTATACTAAATACATAGGGGTCGCGAGCTTAGTAATTTATTAAAGCTATAAAATATATGTCACAATCACAATATTTAAAAATGTTAGAGCGAGAAATCCAAAAGGTAAATAAAATCATTGATCTTAAGATCATGCGAGGGGAAGACTATCGCAAAGAGTCTCGCGACCACAAACTAATGCTTCGCCGACTGCGCTATCATACCAAGCCAAGTATTTGGGACAGATCTTTTTTTCGCTCATTTTCTTTCTAATTTAAAAAATGCAAAACGAACATCAACAAAAGATTGAGTCATTCTATAAGAGGGAAAACAGAATGCCGACATACACGGAGATGATGAAGCTCTTTGGTTATAAATCCAAGAATGCGGTAGCAAAAGTTGTAGAGAAATTAATCGGTGCTGGGTATGTTGAAAAAGATCACCTAGGACGGTTAGTTCCGACTGACGAATTTGCTGATAGTTCTACGAGTGTACCGATGCTTGGATTTGTGACTGCGGGACTTCCAGCGGATGTAGATGCAGAACTTACTGACAGAGTGAATCTAGATGATCTATTGGTTGGCAAAAAAGAACTGACTTACATGCTCGAAGTAGATGGTGACTCTATGAACGACGCTCATATAGATAAAGGGGATATGGTGATAGTAGAAAAAACTGAACATGCGAAAGATATGGATATAATAATTGCTGAAGTAGATGGAGAGTTTACTATGAAGTATCTTCGTATCAAGGGAGATAAAAAATGGCTCCAGCCTGCAAACAAAAAGTATTCGGATATTTATCCCGAGTACTCCCTCAAAGTCATTGCTAAAGTAAAAGCAGTAATTAGGAAATATTAAAAAACAAAAACCCCCGGAAGGGGGCTTTTGTTTAGTATTTCATCTCGCGAGATAAAATAGATTACGCAACTGCGTCCTATAGGGCTTTTGCAGGTCGGAAGTTTGGCACTTTCTTGGCAGCTCCTTTGACTTGCTCTCCAGTGTTTGGAGTGCGAGCCATTCTTGCT
>CAZAFG010000035.1:0-5006 GCA_964484865.1 uncultured Candidatus Saccharibacteria bacterium
TGACCTAGTGATTTTTTTGCTTTGTGTTTCATAGTTTTATATGTAGATTGTTTTTATGTTTCCGTTTTCGTTTGCTCGATCTAAAATATCTCCTGGAATGTCACCCAAAAACTCTGATGGTGCGTTTATTTGTCGAGATCCGAAGATGGTGCGAAAGTTTGCGTACGAGAGATAAAGTTTTTCTTTAGCTCGAGTGAGGGCTACATAAAATAGCCGTCGTTCTTCTTCAGAGTCTTCGGTACCGCCATCTCTCTGGTGTGGAAAGAGTCCATCTTCGAGTCCAGTCACAAAAACAAATTTAAATTCCAAACCTTTTGCAGCGTGGACTGTCATTAACTTTACTCCTCTTTTCTCTTCTCTTCTTTCTTCGGCGTGCACAGAGTTAAACATTAGACTGTCTTGGTCGCTTGCCAATGAAGCATCCTCTAAAAGCTTTTCTAAACCTACTCCGTTTGGTAAGTTGTCATATTTTATGGCGAGTGTTGCTAGCTCTTTGATGTTCTCCAACCTTTCTTTTTCTTCTTCATCTCCATGCCCGAGTGACTCTTCGATGCCAGAGATTTTTACCGTAAACTTTACGAGTTCAGAAGTTGTGAGCTCAGTCATCTTTTCCCGAATCTTTTCTAGTGTGTTATAAAAACTATCAACTTTTAATTTTACTTTGATTGGTAGACTTTCTTTTTCTCCGGAAAGTACTTTCAGTAGTGTCACCTTCCCTATACCGCGAGGTGGGAAGTTTATAATTCTTTTTATATCCGAAAGATTTTCAGGATTCATAGCTGCACGAAGATATGCCAAGGTATCCTTGATTTCTTTTCGTTCAAAAAACTTTACCCCGAGTACTTGGTAAGGTACATTGTATCGCAGCAGCGCTTCTTCGAGGACTCGAGATTGAAAGTTAGCGCGGTAGAGCACTGCGATCTCTTGGTCTAGGTTGGGAGTGTCCATGATTTCTAAAATTTTAGTAGCTATAAATTCAGCTTCATCATTTTCCTCTACAGCCTCGTATATAGAAATTTTTTCTCCAACTTCATTTTTTGTAAATAACTTTTTGTCTGGTCGGAATTTATTTTTTTTGATTACTTCATTAGCAGCCTCCAATATGTTTTGAGTAGAACGATAATTTTGTTCTAGCATGACTACTTTTGCACCAGCATAATCTTTTTCGAAACTTAAAATATTTCGAAGATTTGCTCCACGCCAAGAATAAATATTTTGGTCTGCATCACCCACTACACAGATATTTTTGTGGCCTTCGGCCAAGAGCTTCGCCATCTTGTATTGAACTTCGTTGGTGTCTTGATATTCATCTATGTGTATATACAGCCATCGTTCTTGATACATTCGTCTGACAGCCTCGTTGGTTTCGAGTAATTTTGTAGCTTTGAGTAGTAAATCGTCAAAGTCCAGTGAGTTTTCTTTATTTTTCTTATCTTCGTACCTTGGCCAGACTTGGGCTACTATCCTACCCATATAGCTCGAAGAGGCCTCACTATATTGGCTTGGTTCTATGAATTCACCCTTGGAACGAGATATAATACCCTTTATTTTCTTAGGGTCGTACTGTTTTCCGTCAATATCGAGTTCTTTCATGGCTTCTTTAATGATCGAAATAGCATCACCTTCGTCTAAGATAGTAAAATGACGGGTCAACCCTAAAAGGTTGGCATTTTCTTTGATGATATATACACCAAGTGAGTGGAAAGTAGACACATATGGTAGTCGATCTTGCCCAGGAGCACTTTTGTGAATTTCTCGCTCTACTCTTTCGCGCATCTCTTTAGCCGCTTTGTTAGTAAAAGTCACTGCCAAAATATTTTCCGGTCGGACACCTTGGTGGATCAAATGCACTATTCGGTGAGTGATAGTTTTAGTTTTACCAGCGCCCGCGCCAGCTATGATGAGGAGTGGTCCATCTTTGTGCATGGCTGCTTCTTTTTGTTCGGGGTTGAGCCCTGATAAGTGGTCTTCCATATATCCATACTAACACACGCATTTAAAAAGCCCCCGAAGGAGCTTTTTAAAACATATATTTAAATTTATTCTATACCTGCTTCCTTGAATTCACTCGACAATTCAGCTCTTAAAGTTTCTGCTTCTTCTTCGATTACTTTTGGAAGCTCGGGAATTTTTTCTAGGAGAAATTTTAAAATCGCATCTCCTTCTCCAGTATCAGCAACTTTTTCATACTCTGCGAAGTCTTCCTCAGATAGTGTTGGTAGTACTCGCACCAAGACTGCTTGCATTACCATATTGCCTAAGCGATCCACCATCTCTCCAGCTTTTTCAGGTGGTAGTTGATCTAGATTAAACATTCCCCATAGTGTTTGTTTGATTGTGCTCATTGTATTTTAATTAGTTTATAATTTTAAGCTATCAAGCATGTCGTTATTGCCCGATGATGCTTTTTTAGCTGCTTTTTCAAATGCTCGACTTAAAAAATCCTCGATACTTTCATCATCCTTTGGTTTTATTTTAGTCTCCTTCATTACTCTTAAAATGTAGTCTTGCAGATTTTTAAGTTGCTGGCTTCCAAGTCCGCTTCTACTAGAGTCTAGAAAAGAATTTGCAGTAGTTCCGTGATCCTCACTGTTGAAAGTATGCCAAGCTTTGACACTTTCTGGAGTATTCAAGATAAGCTTCAAGTTTTTCTTGTAAACTTCATCTGCCATTTCATCTACTGAAATACTGTCCGGTCTGTGGATTACTTGTTCGTTTGTTTGTTGATGTACTTCGCCTGGTTGATATTCGGAGTCGGAACCTACATATCCTGAAGTTCCATGACCTTGGTAACCAGATGCTTCTTTGTGAACAAGTTTTGCATGTGAAGAATGTTCTTCCTGCGGTCGAGGACCTTGTTCTCCTAGGTAACTCTTAGTTACTTTGGCGTACGCATCTCTTTTTGCAGCACTGTCGTATTTTTTTGTATGGTGATCAGAATCTTTTTTGTGAGCGTATTCTTCATGTTTATCGTGGTGTTCTGGGGCAGGTTTGGCTTCTGCTCTTGGTTCAGTATTCTCTGGAGCTTTTTCTCCATCTAGTGCTTTGGGTTGTGCATCTGGGGCAGGTTCTATCTTAGGAGAAGTTGGTGCCTCGGGAGAGAAATCTGGATTGGTTTTAATTTCAGGGACTCCACCATCTGGGCCTCCTTTTCCTCCTTCAAAAAATCCTGATATCCAAGAACCTGCTTTCTTTACTCCACCCCAAAAGTTTTTAGCGAAGTTCACATAGTCTTCTTTTGGTGGCATGCCGTGGTCCTTAGTTAGCCCTATCATCTCAAGCGAAACAGTACTACCGGCTACAGCCGCAGCAGTGCTTGTAAGTTTTCTGTATATTCGGTACTTCTCTCCTTCTTGCAGTACTTCTCTGTAACTTTTTTCCCAGTTTTCTATATTGTCTAAGTCGTTAACATCAAAGTTGTTTTTTGTATTTTCAATTTTTTCTGTAATATTTTTTTCAGACCACTTGTCTTTTTTGACGAATTTGGAAATACCATAACCTATGGCCGCAGAGGCGCCAGTTGCGAGTCCTGCAGCTAGTGGCACCGCAGTCCCTGTGATGATCATACCTCCAACTATTACTGCTCCTCCTCCAAGCACTACGGCTCTTAAAATTTTCTTTGCATTAGCCGCATCTACTGTTGGTGGAATTTTAGTTCTAGCGTAGTCAAAAGCAGTTCCTAGTCCAACTCCCCAAGCTAGCTTTTGAAGTAGTCTACTGCCTGCTCCACCAGCGAGTGCTGAAGTACTTGATAAGGCGTGGTTTCCAATCCCCGTAACTATAAGAGAAGAAGTAAGTCCAATAAATGATATGTTCACAGTGCGTTTAACCATTCGCTTGCCCCAGTTTACGCGTTTTTCATTAGAGGTATCTCCTTCTTTATCCAATCCCCATTTATCCCAAGCTTCGATTTTATTTGCAGCGCCACTTTTCAGTCTAGCCCACAGTGAGCCGTGTTTGATTTCATGAGCTCTTCGGAGCTCTACTTCTTTTGTTAAGAATTCTTTCGCTTCATCAATTTTACCTTCCGCTACAAGCTGTTTGACAGTCTCCATCTTTAAATCTTGGTAAATTTTTTCTTTCTCTACTCGCTGCTGTTCAAACAACTCCATATCTTTTTTATTTTTCACCGAGCCAGTCTTGTATTCCAAGTACATCCGTCGAGCTAGCTCAAGTTCAGTCTCTTTTTGCTCGAGAGTTTTTGGAGACGCTGGTTCTGGTTCAGCTGGAATCGTTACTACACGATCTGGCATTTCCGGGTAAATACCATCTGGTTCCATGTCTTTCGACATACCAGTGAGTGCTCCTCCAGTACGACCGAACATTTCAAAAGCTGTTTTTGTTTTGTTGATAGCAGATATACCAAGGTCCTTTCCTCTTTTGGCGGTATCTATGATATTTTTCTTCAAGTTTTCTCTAGCCAATCTTTCCCGTTCTTTTCTGATAGCTTCTCCTTCTCGCATTTTTTCACCAGTTAAGAGTTTTTCAATCTCTTTTGTATTTGCTTTGTAAAAAGCAACATCTTCCTCTGACATACTTTTAGTATCAAAACTAGCCAACTTGTCAGCAATTTGCTGTACTTTATTTTCGTGTGTAAGTATGACAGGCTCGGGCTCTTGTTCAGTCAGTTTTGAATAATCTACATTCTCAGATGTACCATATTTCTTTTCGTCTATAGCCTTATAAATTTCCGCCGTGTTTTCAAAGTAGAATTCTAACTCTTCTTTTGTTAAATTTTCTCCAGTTATTTGCTTGTCAGCAATGGTATCGACCATTGCTTCTGGCAGTGTAGGCGCGTGTTCTGCCTTGCCGGGTTCTCCATGTCCAGGTTCAGGAGATATTTTACCAATTCCCCTTTCTTTGATTTCTGCTGTTTCTTTGTCAATCCAAGAGCCTACTATGTTGTCATAGTCTTTTTCTTTTTCTGCAGGCTCATCGATTTCCTTAGGATTTTCGTCGGCTTTATTCGTCTTTTCCTCATCTATCCAACCCCCCACCACCTTGTC
>CAZAFG010000036.1:0-4777 GCA_964484865.1 uncultured Candidatus Saccharibacteria bacterium
GTACGAAGGTGAGAAGGGTTGGGGATATGACATTTTGATCGACGGTGCAACATATGTACACCAGCCGAGTATGCCAGCACTACCAGGAGATGATGGGTTTAAAACCGAAGCGCATGCGAAAGCAGTTGCCGAACTTATGGTTCAGAAAATTAGAGACAATATCTTGCCTCCCGGAGTAACAGCGGAAGAAGTGCAAGCTGTTGTTTCTAGTTAATTTATCCAACTATTTCTTTTGGCCTAATACTTTTAGAGCCTGGCGGACTTTGGTGTTGGTGTCACTGTCTCTATCAACTTGCTTGAGTGCATCACGAGCTTCATTTTGAGAATAACCGAGAGATTTTAGGGCTTCGAGTGCATCGAGTTCTCCTTGAAGAGTGCCCTCGGTATCTCTACCTACTTTATCTCGGAGTTCAAGCAATATTTTTTCTGCAGTTTTTCGGCCAATGCCGGATATCTTTGTAAGATACGCCAAGTCACTTGAACTGATCGCTTTTCGAAGAGTTTCAATAGAGGCTACTCCGAGAATTGCAAGGGCACCCTTCGGCCCAATACCGGAGACATTTAGGAGCATTAAGAAAAATTGTAGTTCGGATTCTTCTAAGAATCCGTATAGATCAAAACTATCTTCTCGGACATGAGTATGGATGAAGAAAAAAGTTTCGGTATCCGTTTTTAGTTTTAAAAATGTGTCAGGGGAGATGGATACCTTGTAGCCCACGCCTCCAGTTTCCAAAATGACAGATTTATCTCCTTTTGAAATTATTTTACCTCTTAGGCTTCCGATCATATAGCAATAATAACATAATTTGTCTTTTTGGGAGTTTTCTGGTAAAGTACTTCTACATATGCCAATAACAAAATCAGCTAAAAAAGCCATCCGAGTTTCTTCCCGCAAGAAGGGTTATAATGACCTTTTGAAGCGTAAAATGAAGGAGCTTATGAAAAAGATAGAAAAGACTGCTAAGGCGGACAAAAAAGAGGCGGAAAAAATCCTATCATCTGCATTTGCAGCTATCGATAAGGCAGCAAAACGAGGAGTCATCAAAAAGAACAACGCTTCTCGTAAAAAGTCTCGTTTATCTAAACTAATAAAATAATTGCTCGAATGAGCCACCTTTTAGAATTTTATGGAACAGAATGCCCGCACTGCGTACGGATGCATGAACTCGTGGAAAGATTTGAAAAAGAAGAGGGAATCAAAGTAGATACTTTTGAAATTTGGCACAATAAAGAAAATGAAAAGAAACTTTTGGAAATAGACAAAGACATGTGCGGGGGAGTTCCTTTTTTCTATAATGAGCAAACTAAGAAATTTATCTGTGGTGAAGCAGTGTATGAAACACTAAAAGCTTGGGGTTTAGGCCAGGACTTTACTCAAGAATAATTCTAGTTCCTTGCTCACAATTTCTCTAGTTTGATTAGACTTTAAATTTCCAAGTTTGATATTCATAACTCGAGTTCTTTTTAGTTCTGCGATTTCTTGGAATAGAGCCGAGCACATTCGGCGGATTTGGTGCTTTTTTCCCTCGGTTAAAATTATTTTAAAAGTAAAATCGTTTAGGATTTGAACCTTGCAGGGTTTCGTAATATACCCTTCAATATCAACACCACGCTCCATTTTTTCTTTGAAACTACCACGCAATTTGTTGGAAGTTTTTACCATATATTCTTTTTCATGAGCCTTATCCGGACTTAGTAAATTTTCAGTAATTCTTCCATCGTTAGTTAGGATGATTAAGCCATGAGAGTTTTTATCAAGTCGTCCGAGAGGGAAGACATCGTCACCCAGTTTTAGTTTTTGTATTTTATCTTTAATATCTTGCTCTTCAACTTCCAATTTTTTATTAGCCGAGTGAGTGACTACATCCACTGGTTTGTTGTAAGCGTAGTATTTGTATTGTTTTGGATTTTTATCTCGTACTTCCACTTTATCAGATTCTGTTACCTTACTACCTAGTACTGCAACTTTGCCGTTTATAAAAACCTTTTTTTCAGTTACCAAGATATCAGCACCTCGACGAGTTGCGAGTTTTTTTAGAGAAAGATATTTGTTTATCCGCATCGGGTAAGTATTTTCCATAGGTGCCCTCACCAGGAATCGAACCTGGATCGCAAACTCCGCAAGCTCGCATTCTATCCATTAAACTATGAGGGCGCAGAGGTTATTTTACATTAAAAACCCAAAAAGTCCATTACCTTTTCAGTAACATGTTCTTTCATTTCTTCCTCGAGTACACCATGAGCAAGCATGATTTCTCGGACTTCTTGTCCCAAGTATGTACCTACTGGGACTTGAATGATAGGCATAAATAATCTTTGAGATTGGATAAAGAGATGAGGTTGTTCACCCTGGCGTACCCAGAAGGATTTGATGGCGTCATAGGGGTAGAGGCGATCTCTAACTTTAAGACCCTTGTCGTTGATTTCGTAGTTTACTGTTTCTGGCTTTTTAATTGCAAATATTGCCATTAAAATTCCTCCTAGGATAAGGATAATTGCAAAAAAATAATTTTTAAATATCACTGAGGTGATAGATCCCGCTACGACTACTACACCAAGAGCCCAAAACCAGTCCAGAGTTTGCTCTTTGTGTTCGTATTCTGGGGCTGACCAACTTAAATTTCTAGTTTCATTCACCAAGGAATTATATCAGAGAGTTTATACCCATGTCTAATCGATTTTAAGCTTTGTATGTAAAGACTTGTATACTATAATATATGTATGGTTGAGGACATTTCGTTCCAACACTTTTTTAAGAATAAAAAGAATTTTTTGGTTATTTTTCTAATTACTTTCCAGGTAATTTTTTCTGCGTTTCCGGGAGGATTTCAAACTGCTCTGGCTGCTACTGGGTCTCCGCAAATTATTAGTCACCAAGGTAGATTGCTCGATGCATCTGGAGACTTGCTTGGTGGAGTATCAGGAACTAACTATTGTTTTCGCTTTTCTTTTTATGATGATACCACCGTGGGCGGTGGAGATGTGAAGTTATGGCCAGCCGGCACACCGTCAAAAATGACGGTGAATGTAAAAAATGGAATTTTCAATGTTGGTATTGGAGATACAAGCGCTGGTGGTGATACCTTAGATTATGATTTTGAGGCAACTGACGAAACTTATTTAAATATCGAAGTTGCGGAGTCCGATGCTGGTTCTTGTGCTACTGTTTCTTCTTTTGAAACACTTGAACCAAGGCAGAGAATAAATTCTCAAGGTTATGCCATCAACGCAAACACAGTTGGTGGTTTTACTCCATCCCAAACTCCAGTTGGAGATAATATTCCAGTTCTCTCTGGTGGCGATTTATCTTTAGCTGGAATTGTGAATGCTGGGGGTTTAACAGTTGGTGGTGATGCTTTCACAGATTTTACTGGTGATGGACTTACAATTTCTGCTGGTGTTTTGAATGTTAATTTAACTACCTCTGGAAATACTGGATCAACTAGTTCTAACTCTGGTCTCGAGGTTGGTGCTGGAGGTATTACTTTACTGAAGGGTTGTGCTGATAACGAAATTTTAAAATACACAGATGGGGGAGGATGGGCGTGTTCTGCTGATTTAGCTGGAGGAGGGGGTGTTTCTTTTGGAACAGATAATCAAGTTCCATTTACTAATGCAGGAGGAACAGACTTAGAATATTCTGGAAGTTTTACTTTTGATGGAACAATTCTTTCTCTTCCGACTCTTACTTTAACTGGTACCGGAACCCTCAATGGCCTTGATGTCATCGATGCCACAACTGAATCCACTCTCGAATCCGCTTTAGATCTTGCTGATCTCCAAGGCGCAGTCACCGATGCTCAAGTTCCAAACAACATCACTATCGACTTAGCAACTCTCGCGTCCACTGTAACTGTAGTTGACTCTACAGACGCAACTTCATTCGTAGGTATATATGATTCTGCAACTGGTTCTCTTTCTCCTAAGACTGATGGAGCACTGCTATACAACGCTACTACTGGTGCCCTAACTGCAACTTCATTCGTCGGAACACTAACAGGCTCTGCTACTGACTTAACTTGTACTGATTGTATCAATGCTACAGAAATTGAAGACATATATGTTTTCAATACAGGGGACACCATCACAGGTGGTCTAACTATCAATGACAATGATGGAGCAGGAACAACTCTTCTAACAATTGGAGATGCAAACGATCCAGACTCTGTGCAAATATATGGAGACCTCACTGTAGCAGGTGGTGATCTTGTTCTTGGTTCTACTTCAGTTCTTTCAGGAGGAGACACTGCATCTCTAAACAATATTGATGTCATTGATGCGACAACTGAAACTACAATTGAAGGAGCTTTGGAACTTCAATCTCTCCAAGGTGCAGTCACCGATGCTCAAGTTCCAGACAATATCACTATCAACTCTTCCACTGCAGTTACATTCGTAGATGCAGCCAGTGACACAACTACATTTGTAGCTCTTGGCACATCTGCTACAGGAAGTTTGTCACCAGCTACTGACGCTGGACTAACATACAATGCAACTACTGATGCCCTTACTGCCACAACATTCATCGGAGGACTCACCGGTAATGCAAGTACAGCCACAGCTCTTGCTGCTAATCCATCTGACTGTGCCGCTAACTCGTTCGCTACCACTATCGCTGCTAATGGAGACTTAACTTGTGCTTCATTACTTGATGCTGATATTCCAAACTCCATCACTATCGATCTTGCCACTCTTGCTTCAACTGTCACAGTAGTAGATTCCACAGACGCAACTTCATTCGTAGGTATATATGATTCTGCAACTGGTTCTCTTTCTC
>CAZAFG010000037.1:0-4672 GCA_964484865.1 uncultured Candidatus Saccharibacteria bacterium
ACTTTTTTAGTAATAACATAATTTCTATCTTTTTCTTCTTTCCATTTGTATCCACTTTTTATCGCTTCTTCTTTATTTAGTGGAAAAAATTCTTGAGCAATAGTTTCGTTGTAGGAAAATGTCGAGTCTTCAGTCGGCAAAAACTCACCAAAAGAATATTTTTTACCACCTACTTCATAAGGATTATTTTTGGAAAATTCTATCAACTTTGACACGATTTCTTCATACTCTTCTTTTGTATATTGTTTATTGAAAATACAGTAACTTTTATTTTTCAAACCAAAACATCCAAAAAGGTTATGACAATGCATGCAAAATTCTGAATAATAAGAATCAGTTGACTCCCGCACTTGTTTGGAAAAACTTACTCGACTATTGCCCACGAAAGAAACACACTCATAAGCAAGTTCTGATTTTATACCCCCTCCATAAATATCATAGGCATCTTTTAAACCAAGACCAACAACCGCACAGTACTTACAGTCCTCAACACCATCACGAGTTCCAAAACAAACTTTAGCATTTTTACTACCTTCAATATTGTCTCCAGTAGAATCCACAGAGTGTCTGATGTGGGCAAAGCGAACAGGTTGAGTTTGCAAAAATTCTTGAAACTCTTTTTTCATTTTCTTTATCGTATTTCTACTCCCTAGGTTTAATTCTTCAATAAAATTTTCGTACTCTTCTTTAGAGTATTGTTTATTAAAAATATTATATTCTTTGTTTCGCAAATTCACACAACCAAAACAATTTGAGCATCCGATGCAATCGTAAAGGAAATAAGAATTTAAACACGAAGTAGCATATACAGAATAAAATACCTGAAAACATTCATTGCAGTTTACACAGTCATACAATGCGTCACCCTTCATGACCAAGTCACTATCAAAAACATCCTTTGAGAAGTGACTTTGAGTACAAAAGAAAGAATTTTCGCATCCAGATACTCCAAAAGATAAGTAACAATGTTTACTATTCGAACAATGATTTGTGTAATCACAGTCGACTGCACTGCGCACATCTACTGCAGGATGAGGAACATTATGGAGCAATTCTTTTAGTTTTACGAAAAAATTTTCATTTAAATTGAAATCCAATCCAAAGTCCATTGGATTCCAAACATCACCGTCATAGCAACCGAGGCAATACACTGGGCCTTGATTTTCCGAGTCATATATCGAAATAGTATCTTTTTTACAAAGGTCGCATTTCCTTTTGTGCAAAGTCCTTTCGTTTCGCCAAGCCAACCTACGAACCAGTCGACACTGTGGACAAAAGGTAGGAGGTGGTACTTTTATTTTTTCGTAAAAAGAAAAATCTTCACTTTCTATTGTGAAATCACTTTTACAGTTTTGGCATTGTCTGGTTTCGTTTTGCATCTTAATATATTTCGTCCTGGTAACACTTCTTGCAATACACTATCGGTGCACGGTTTTCTATATAGTGAGTATTAAACTCTGCTGCGCATTTACTGCAAGTTCGTTTATGCAAATGCATGTTTTCTACCCACAACGAAAACTTTTCATTGATTCGGCAAAATGGACAAGTTCTCGGTAAAGGTAATTTTATTTTTCGAAGATATGAGAGCTCCATCTCTATGATTCGGTAACCCTTGCTGCACTTTTCACATGCAATCACTTCTTTCATAATAGAATCTTCAATATCTTTAATGTTATCTGGAAGGTCATCTACCTTCATCGTGATCTCGTGATGATTCACAATATCTTTCTCAAAAACTAGTCTTTTGGACTCTATGCTTGCTTGATCTAATGGATTAAAAAATTGAGCGACAGTTTTGTTATACGGAAACGGTGCAAGCTCCATCGGGAAAAATTCTCCATACTTGTATACATGACCTTGTGAATTTACATATGGGTTTTTATCCATATGCTCGATAATTTTATTACGCAACTCAAAATATTCTTCTTTAGAATAAGATTTATTTAAAATGACATACTCACCTTTCCTCACCGCCACAGATCCAAATACATAGGAAGAATTGAAAATTATTTTTCCATATTCGACATTCATACTGTTTATGCCAGACTCTTGAGAAAAGAGAATACTCGATGCGTTCTCACCAACTACATTGCCCTCGTAGGACAAAGATAGATTACCACCCCAACTAGAAATATCGTAACACTCCTTGGTTGGTTCGTTATACATCATCAGAAGATGTTTAGAATTCTCAGCTCCAGAAACATCAAAACATTCTTTACAGTTTTTAGAAGCAAACACATAGCTCCCCACATAATCCACTGACATATCGTCGTAAGCTGGTTTTGGTGGAAAAGTTAACCAAAACTCGTGTGCTTTCCTTTCTAAATCTTTATATGTAGCATAAGACCCTAAATCAATCTCATCTTTGATCTTAAAATATTCTTCCTTGGAATACTGCTTGTTGAAAATACAGTAAGATTTGTTTTTTAAATTTACACAACCTATACACTCTGTGCAATTGTCGCAATCTCGACTAAACCAGCTCTCTAGACAAAAGCGAGCGTTGCCTCGAGTACCGACACAGCGATTGCTTTTAAAGATGTTCATGCAGTCATAACAAGAATCACAATCCATAACCATAGAACAATTGAATACCTCTTTATCCCGAGTAACTAAAACGCCGTAGGCAGAACTTTCATTATAGCTAGTCATGAATGTCAGGTAACAATTTTTCAAGTCCTGAGCGTGATTATTGTATGGTGAGCCAGGAGTGGTGGTTGTATTTATTGAAAGCCCGCAGAGAGGTGCTTTATGTAAAAGTTCGTCGTACTGCTCAAAAAAACTCTTTGACTCATCAAAATCTTGCGCATAGTCTCGCCAATCCCAAGCATCACTCCACCAGCATTTAGGACAAAATACATTGTATGGGGCTTCCGGAGAGTACATTGAAATAAAATCTTCTTTACAAAGATTGCAATTTCTTTTATACAAGTTAAAAATATTCATCCACGCTAACCGCCTTTGCCGGCGACACTCCGGACAAAAGGTAGGGGCTGGTACTTTTATTTTTTCATAGAAAGAAAAATCTTCACTTTCTATTGTGAAATCATTTTTACAATTTTGGCATTGTCGAGTTTCGTTTTGCATATTTAATATACTTCCTGCTGGTAACACTTCTCGCAATAAACTATTTCTGGACGATCAGGGGCATAACTGGTCTCAAATTCCACCTGACACTTCCCTTCGTGACTATTGTGATCTTTTTCACACATGCATTGACGATGCCAGAGTTTGAGAGGTGTGCGTTTCTTTAGTCTGTCATAATGCCTCGCATTTGGAGACTTTCTTGGAATTGGAATATTCATTCTTTTGTAAAAATTTAACTCACCAGGTGTGATATTAAAAACTTTAGTCGAATAAAATTCTTTAGCATCCAAACAATCAAAAGCTTGTTTTAAAATATCTTCAGAAACATCATTGATGTTGTCAGGAATATCTTGTAAATTCATGGTTGATTTATTTTTTGTATCTTGATACTCACCCCAAAGAAATCCTTTGTCTTTTGTTTCAACCTCATTTAAAATAGGAAAATATTCTTGACCGACAGTTTTATTGTAATGAAATGGGCTAAGTTCTCCAGGAAAAAACTCTCCAAATGAATACTCTACTCCACGACTATCGACATATGGCATATCTTTCATATGTTGTTTTATCTTCTCTACTATCTCAAAATATTCTTCTTTTGCGTATTGTTTATTAAAAATGCAGTATTGCTTTTTGTGCACACCAATACAACCAAATAAGTTTTCAGAATTGTGACAAAACAAAGAATAATTTATATTAAATCCTCCCCAACAACTTAAAGAAAACAAAAGCTTACTTCCATTATCTCCACAATCTATAACTTCATACATTTGTTCTGCCACGGCTCCCGCCCCATATACATCATATGTATCCTTGAGCCCACCACCTCCACTTACACAATATGAACAATCTTCTGCATTTTCCAAATCAAAAGATTTCTTACAGTTTTTTGTATTTGTAAAATAATCCCCAGTAGAATCTATGGCGTTAGTTTTATGAGCATATTTGTAAATTGATTTATTACACAACAGATCAAACTCTTTTTTTAATTCATCGACAGAAGAATATGAACTTAAGCTCAACTCTTGTATTCGTTTATCATATTCACTCTTGTTTAGTTGAACTCCTCTAAAAACATATTGTTTATTCCTTAAGTTAGCAGACATAAAACAATCAGTGCAACCGCGACAATCCAATAAAAAAGAACTTGTAGTTACACTTGCGCAATCAACTAAATATTTACTACCATAACAACTCTGACAATTCACCAAATCATAACAATATTCGCATTTTGTTGACCAATATAAATCCAAAGAATCTTTGCTGAACAAAACCTTAGAGCAATACATGACATCTTCACACCCCCACATTCCAAAAGACATGTAAACATCTTTTAATTCCCCAGCATAATTAGTATATGGACTTTTTATGCTCTTAGCATTGAAAAGTGGAATACTGGGAACTGTTTGCAAAAGCTCTTTCCACTGCTCAAAAAAATTTTTAGAAAAATCATAATCTCTACCGTAATCTAATGGATTGAATTCATCACTCCACCAATAATCTCGATCTACTACGGACACTCCTGATTCTTCTGAAAAACAAGTAATTACTGATTTACCAGTAAAGGGACTAATTCTTTTATACAAAA
>CAZAFG010000038.1:0-4620 GCA_964484865.1 uncultured Candidatus Saccharibacteria bacterium
GACATCTTCAGTGTAAATGAAGCGCTCTACCAACTGAGCTAAGCGCGCATACTTTTTAAAGTAGCATTTTTAGAGGGATGGGTCAATAACCGGAATTGGTAAAACTAGGATTTCTTCGGAACGACCCTTGCGATCTTCAAAATACTTAAGCACACTATCTATCTTATCACTTCGGACCGATGGATTGTTAAGATTCACATCTTCCTCAGACGGAGCCGATTCTTTGTTGATTCTAGAAAAATTATAAAAACCAAAGACACAAAAGAGTGTTATCAAGACAAAGGCCGAATTTAAGATAATTTTCCAATACAAGTCCGGCTTGATTGAAGAACCGTCCTTTTTGAAATGCTTTTTTATTTTAGGTAATTGAAATTTCATACATTAAATAAAGCTAACTAATTTTATCCTAAATGTTGCATTCCACAACCCACCTACCGTTTCACTACTACCAGAAGCATTCATCTCCATCGAGACTATCTCAAGCTCATATGGGGCATTCTCGAGCAGAGATAAAAATTTATACACTGCACTAAACGAACCATCACTTTTAACTTCAATCAAAAGACCAGAACCATCTTTAGGAACATCTATCAAAGTAACTTCAGCCTTTGCTTGAGTTTTAGCACCCAAACTCTCAATAAGATCAAGAAAAGCAACCACATCACCACTCCCCACAAAATGTTTATTGAGTTCACCTCGCTCGTTACTTTTTAGTTCTAGAAAATGCTCCAAGGTTTTTACATTCTCTCGACGAAGTTCTTCGAGTTTCCACTTTTGTTCGAGTGCTATGGCGTCGTGATTCTTTTTATTCACATAAAAATTTAAAAAAATGAAAACAGAAAGAGACAGCAAGAAAAATATTACGGCCACAAGTATTCTAAATTTTGGTAGTTTAATTTTCATAGTTTTAGGCTGGAACCAAGGTTAAGAAAAATTTAATATCTGACCCTTTAACAAAGTTTGAAATCGGTAAATCAACTCGACTAAAAGAGGGGTCGTTTTCTAGAGCCAACCGGAAAATCAATAGCTTTTCGCGTGATGGAGCCGAGCCATTAATTCGAATTTCTCTTCCCTTGGTTGTGTTTCCATAGTAAATGCTATCTATTTTTATCTCCGGCATTTTCTTTAGTACAATGTCGTTTATAGCTCTCTCTGAGACCATAAAAATATTAGTGCGGGCGGATTGTATCAATCCTAACTTTTTATTTAAATCCTCCACCGCTGCCATAACTTCAGCTTCAACTTCTGGCACTGGTGTATTTTCTTGGATAGAGAGCTTTTGTTTAATCAAACTACTTTTAACAACCACATGGAAATAAGACGGCAAAAGCGCGGCCGAACCCACCAAGGCAGTAAATCCAACTGCAAACAAGGCTACCACTGCGACTCGCATCAAGAAGTCCCTCTTCATCTTTTTCTTTTGCTGGTTTGGAATAAGGTTAATCATTGTAAAAATCTCCGAGTGCGAGACCTATGGCGGTTGCAAAGGAAAGAGATTGTTTAAAATCTATCGCTGGAACCTCTTTAGAACCGAGAGCGATATTCGACCAGACATTTGCAATTTCAACTTTATTTTTCATGCTAACTGAAAAATAATCAGTGAGTCCTACCAAGTTAGAATCACCCCCGCAAAGAATTATTTTTTTGATGGGTGGATTTTTATTTCCCCCTTCATCAGTACGAGTCTGCCAATATAAAAAGTGTTTAGAAATCTCATCCCTCAATATTGAAACACCATTTAAAAGTACAGCGAAAGTTTCTTTATTTTCTAAGTTACGCTGCAGTCCATACTCTTGCTTCATCTTTTCAGCTTCTTCAAATGATATATTAAAACTTTTTTCAATCATGTTTGTAAGCATTAATCCTCCAAAGTCGAGAGTAGAGGCAAACATAACCGTACCCCGAGAAATAATAAAAATACCAGTTCTTTTCTCTCCAAAATCCACAATCATATAGGTATCTTTATCTCCTTTTTTAACCACTGAACGAGCGATAGCTTGAGCCTCTAATTCGAAGGACTGGACGATAATAGAAGAATTTTTAAAAATAGAAAGATAACTTTCGATTATATTGCCTGGGATAGCTGCAACTTGAAGCTCCAACTCTTTTTCAGTTTCTTTAATTATCTCATAGTCAAAGATAGCTTCTTCAGCTTTGATTGGTATATGTTCTTCAAGTGCAAGCTCGATACCTTCTTTGATATCCTTTAGCCCCTCTTTAGCAAGAGATAATCGAAACATGTATACCTGCTCTTCAGGTAAAGAAACTCGCACAGACTTTATGCCCTCTTCTTTTTTAAGAGTAGCTAGTACATCTTCCATGCCTTTTACATCAACGATCTTACCACTCTCGATAATACCTTTAGAGATTTTCCGTTCACCATAGTGACCCAGAGTTATTCCTTTTTTAGTAGTCAAAAACTGTACGAATTTTGCAGATTCATCTGAAATATCCAAGCCGAAAGACGGCATCTCTAAATATTCCGGGGTAGGAAAAAGTCTACTATGAGAATTACGAAACATACCTACATATTATACCTGGGTATGCATGTAAAACAAAATTATTTTGCCACTGTACCAGCTGGAATATCGCTATTGGGCTCAAGCAGAGAAAACTTTCCATCTTCCGTGGAGACTGCGAGTATCATCCCCTGACTTTCTAAACCCCTTATTGTTCGAGGCTCTAAGTTTGCAACAAACATGCATTTTTTTCCTATCAGGGTTTCGATCTCTGGGAAAAACAAAGCAATTCCAGAAACTATTTGTCGCGGATTCTCTTCCGCCATATCCACTGTCAATCGTAAAAGTTTATCTGTATCCGGAACTTTCTCAACAGTTAAGATTTTACCTACTTTCAACTCTATTTTTTTAAAATCTTCTATAGTTATCATGTTTTATATTAGTTTAATTAAAAATTATTTTAAAATTACTCTTGTGACTTACTTCTCCGATCCAAATATCTCTGGAGTATTAGGGCGGCGGCACTTGCATCTACCTTAGCACTGGTATCTTTTTTAGTTTGTCTAGCACTCATGCTCTCCTTACCAACTCTACCTCGCGCTTCAATACTCGTGAAAAACTCTCTTTCTTTTTTTATTGGTAGTTGAAATTTGTGCCCCACACTCTCGATAAAGTCTTGAAGTTCCGAGGTAACTTCATTCTCCTGCCCTCCTGCACCCAGCGTGTCTCCCACTACTATTTCAAAAACTTTTTCATCTTTGATTATTTTACCAATCTCATCTATCGCATTCATATCATTTTCAAGCAGTCTTTTAGGAAATGCAAACTTCATACCCTCGTCTGAAATAGCGAGACCGATTCGTTTAGAACCATAATCAATGCCTAGTATCTTCATATCAAAGATACTAGCATAAAATATGTTTTTCTGATATTATGGGCGCGTGTACACTTGGAATACAGAAATAAATATTTTGACTATTCTCATAGTTATTTGGACCTTGGTCTGGAAGTGCTATTCAGCATGGATAGCTGCAAGCCGGCGAGAGAAAGTATGGTTTATAGCTCTTGTTCTACTTAATACTATGGGTATTTTAGACATTATATACATCTTCTTTGTTGCCAAGAAAAAATGGCCCGATGTAGTGCACTCTGTGAAAAGTTTGTTTAGTAAAAAACAAACCGTATCAGTATCCACTCCCGAGTAAGGAAAAAACAATATTGGAGGCGTCGCATAGTGGTTTAGTGCACCTGTCTTGAAAACAGGAGTACCGCAAGGTACCGTGAGTTCGAATCTCACCGCCTCCGCAAATTTTACAAAACTCATGAAAGTCAAAATTGAAAAAGGATATATCTCAGTCATATCTCCAAAACTTACCTATTTTTGTGGACTTTGGAGTGGGTCGCCGAAACTTGCTCGAGCTGTAGCTCTCTTCCCTTTTATTATCTTTCGCTCGGAAGATGAGAAAGTTCCTTGGATTATAAACCACGAACGAATTCACTTTCGCCAACAGATTGAAACAATATTTATAGGTTTTTATATTTTATCTTTCTTGGAAAATTTATACGCATTGCTCATTTTAAGAAAAAATTTAAAAGAGGCATATAAATGGCGTTCATCAGAACAAGAAGCATACCGAAATCAACAGAATTTTGAATACTTAAACAATCGCCCCTTGTGGTTACAATTTAAATACATAAAGCACAAGCGAGAGTTTACCTTTGGCAATCCTGGCGAAATTATTTTTACTGAAAACAAATCAAAGTAGTCTAAAATATTTACTCATGTTATCCTCTTGTAAGCGAGGAGGCGTGGCTGAGTGGTTGAAGGCACTGGTTTCGAAAACCAGCAACGGAGAAATTCGTTCGTGAGTTCAAATCTCACCGCCTCCGCTTTTTATTTAGGTTCGATTTCAGTCGGACGAATTTCTATTTGTGTAGTAGTCGGTACTACTTTTTGTTCAACTATTTTTGGTGCTGGTGGAGTGTTTACAATAGTTGGTGGTATGGGTGTTGGTATTGGCGGTGGAGTTTGAACGGATGGTGCTGGTCTAGGTGCATACGGAATCCCTGGTATAGGCATCGGAGGAATAGGCTCATTCATCACTCTTCCTACTTTCTTTAATCCGCGATGGATATGATGCCCAGCATAGTAGTGGATAAT
>CAZAFG010000039.1:0-4123 GCA_964484865.1 uncultured Candidatus Saccharibacteria bacterium
AATAAGCCCGCCACATGTTCGTCTCGATATTCGCAATCTTCTCTGGATCAAAAACTTTCAGGTTCGTTAACTTCATTTTTTGATTATAGCAAATGTAATAATATATAAACTTTGACAATACTAGTTTTGTATGGTAGTCTAAATTAGACAACTATTTACTGACCTTTTCAACTTAACAAAATGGATATCCAAATCAATGAACTCGAACCTATCAATGGAATCAGAGTGTTCACAGCAAGCGGCGACGAATTCGATACATGCAACATGGACCCGATAATCCCCGAACGGCACATGGTATTCGTCATCTCGTATGAAGACGACGAAATTCCTAAAAAAGGGGAAATCTGCGCGCAAGAAATTCGTTTTTTTGACAAGGGCATGAAATGGTACAGCCTGGTCTACGCCACAGATGACACAGTAGATAAAATCACTGAATCCCCTATGGCTCAACTTTTATGCTGCCAGACATTCTTTGATCACCTAAGCGACCGGGAAAACGACATTACAGAGGTGATGGAAATTAATGGGACTGAAAAAAGAGATACATACATCATCTCGATAGACGAAGTACCTGGGAACCTAAGCTATCCCGTAAAAGCAAAGATCGGGATGATAGGCAATATCTTGCATGCCTTAAACACACTTGCCCAGGAAGTTTATCTCCATAATTACATGGAGCTTCTGCGGCAGAACTACCAGCACAGTTATGACAACTTCAAGAAGTCAAAACCCCTAGTGGAACAACTTCAGCAAATCCACAAGAACTTTGCCGTAAGTTTTGATAAGGATTTCATAGTCTAAATGCGAAAGCAAAAAAAATCAAAGCAGTCCATTCCAATATCACGGAATGGGCTTTTTTATTATTAAAAACCTAGCTAGTAACTTTATCTAAAAAATTAAATAAGAATTTATTCATTTCGGAATAGTCATTACTTCTCAATTGCTCGGCAGTTTGTATGTAAGGTAAATTTTTATATTCTTCCAATTCATGTGCATTATTCTGTATCATTCCCTCTATTGCCTCAGGTGTAAATTCAAAATGGCATTGAAAGCCATATATCTTTGGCGCGTAGCGAACCACCTGCCTCGGGCAACCTTCACTCGTAGCGAGAATTTTTGATTCTGGAGTAAGTCCTGGCATATCTCCATGCCAATGCCCAACCATAAATGTTTCAGGAAAACTTCGAAATATTTCGTCTTGTTTTCCATCTTCAGTAAGTGTCAGTGGAAAAACTCCTATTTCCCTATTTGGACTATGGTCAAAATGCGCTCCCAATGCTTGGCCAATAAATTGCGCACCGAGACAAATACCGAGAATTATTTTATCTGCATCAATAGCTTTTTTAATAAATACGATTTCTTTCCCTGCATCAAAATGCGGACATTCTGCTAGTGTCGTTGCTGGAGATTGTGGTCCACCCATAATAAATAGAAAATCGAAATCTAAAGATTCTGGAAATGTATCACCCGCATATAACTTAGTGTAAGAAACTTCGTGCCCCTTACTTTCCGCCCAATTCAAAATCGCCCCCGGAGCCTCAAAACTTTCATGCATTATGATGTGTAGTTTCATGTCTATATTATAATTGTTTTTATATTTTATTGCTCAAACACAACAAAATCACCTTCTTCAAGAGCGTAGATTGGTAGAGCCGGGTCACCATAATTTTTCAACTCTTCATATGCTTTATCCCAATCTATAGGACCACGAGGATCATCACTACCGTAAGAAGATTTATAGTGTGAAATAAATTTAATCGGTAAAATACCAGAACCATCAAAGCATTGTCTCCAATCGCATGTCCAGAAATGCTTGGCAAGCATTTGAGAACTAGAAGAATTTGTTGCAACTACTTTTCCTTCAAAAATTTTTGATATATCAAATTTACTAAACCAAAATTTTAACAAGTGATCATCACCTCCATAAATATATATTAAATCAGACTCTTTTATTTGGTCTTCAAATTTATCAGGGAAAGCTAGCTCTAGGAAAACATCAACACTTTCAGGATATAAAGATTTTTGTCTAACTTCTTCAAACTTCTTTTCCCAAGCTGCACGAGGGTAGGCAAAAAGACACAACAACACTTTTGGATTATTACCTAAATCCTTTACTGCTTCCGCAAAGAATCTTCTGCCTCCCTCTATGTTATTCGGAATTCCTCCAGAATTCAAAACATATTTTATCATAGTTAAAGTATATCAAAATAATCCCCCATCCAAAAATTGGTGTTTTTAGGATAGGTATTTTTAGTTTTTATTATTTATTAGGTTTAGAAATATCATTCATTCCACTAAAAGTAAGAGTTAGAGTTTGTGAATTAGTTTTCTCAACTTCATACTCGGCAATGCCGTGCACAAAATATAATTCACCGTCCCTGTCATAGAAAGCACATCGCCAAGAAGTAGATGAAGTGCATTTTCCTAAAATATTGTATTTAAAATCATAATTTTCAGCGCTGTTATCCTTTCTAAATACATATTCGTACTTTGTCTTCTCATCCTCTGGACCTTTTACCCATTTGCCTACCAAGCCCAAGCGTACATTATTAAAATGAAAGAAAGCTACTACTATTACAGCAATGACAACTAGTAAAACAATTATGATTTTTTTCATATCTAAATAATATCACACCATACTAAAAATGGATGTTTTATGGGGAAAATAAAAAAAGAGTCTGTTTTGCAACAGACTCCAACAAATATATTGTACACCAAGCTTAGCTTCTTATGTCCGGAAAAAGATATTGATTTCTTCAATCAGCCTCTTGCGATCTGCTGGATTTGAAAAGTTATGATCTCCTGGCAAGGATTTTGATTGAATACCCTTCTTCTGGTAGGACACCAAGTGATCAAAGTTTCGATCCTTCACCACCTCGTCGTCCTGAGGATCAAAAATAATGACTGACGAGTGCACAGTTAGCATTTCGGTAGAACTCTTGGGATCAAAGCTCTGAAGGTCCTTCCAAAAATTTGGCCCAATTTTCTGAACCAATCCATTGGAGCGAACATATCCAGTTATACCTTTTTCATTTACCTTACCGCCTTTATCAATGATACGAGCTTGAATATTTCTAACAAACAAATTCATATCTGGATTTGGGGGGCTAGTAAATACAATACGGCTAATGTGCGGAGATCTCAACGCGCTGACAACAAATGTACCTAGCGAGTGCCCCACGATAAACACCCTTTGATGGATGAATTCAACATACCGGATTACCCGATAGAGATCATCTTTCATTTTTTCCAAACAAGAATCTTCATCCTTGCCTTCACTATCTCCATAACCGGAGAAGTCAAAACGAAAAGTGGCGAAATCATTTTCCAATGATAAAGATATATCATCAAACAATTTGAAGTTCTCATGTTTGTTTGAGCCAAATCCATGTACGAAGACTACAGCGGTATCTGAATTTTCATTTCCTGATACAAGAACACTGAGTCTTTCGTTCTTAAGATTTCTGATAACTATAGTATCAATATCTCCTGTTAACATAGCATTTAATTTTTAGACTGTTATCGCAAATTCCAAAAGAACCTATGATAACAATCCAAAAATTGTTCTCAAAAAACTTTTACAAAAACACACTAACATAAAAAACCTTATAAGTCAATTAATTATTCAAGTATTCCCAGACTTGATCCAGTAGAACTTTAGAGTTATCGTCAGTAAGTACCTCCCTCGCCTCTTTGTATGGAAGCCATTCTACTTTTGAAACTTCATGCAGAAACGCATCGGGAATTTTACTGTAAATACTAGGAACAAAACCTAGAAAATACTTTACATTTTTATCATAAACTACTTCATCTTTTTCGTAAGTATAGTGTTGATTAAAATGTATGTCTGGAGTAATTTTTATTTCTGTAATGCCAGTCTCTTCTCCTAATTCTCTCAGAGCTGTGGCTTCTTCGGATTCACCAGGGTTCGGTCGTCCTTTTGGAAAACTCCAATGTATCTCTTCTCGCTCAATGACACAAAACAAAAAATCACCATCCGGCTTTTTAAACACAGTCATGACCCCAAATGATTGATCTTTTACGGTTTGCATAAATTATAAATTTGCTACTATATATTTTTCTACTGCTTCAATATCCACAAGTTGATGATCTCCGCCTAGAT
>CAZAFG010000040.1:0-4049 GCA_964484865.1 uncultured Candidatus Saccharibacteria bacterium
GAAATCACAGGGATGGAACTAAAAAAAGATTTAAGTTCTAAAATCCCAGCCGAAGTTTCACGAGTAACCGATACCTTAGAAAAAGCGGGTTTTGAAGCGTACCTAGTGGGGGGCTGTGTCCGTGATCTTTTAATGTCTCGGGAGCCTAAAGACTGGGATGTCACAACCAATGCCAAACCGGAACAAATCATTCCATTGTTTGAAAAGACTGTGTATGAGAATACCTTTGGCACTGTTGGGGTATGTGTACCCGTTACACATGAAACTTCCAAGGGCATCCCTTGGCAGGAAGGAGAGATAGTTTCACAAGAAACACCAGAGTACCTGATTGTAGAAGTCACTCCATACCGTACAGAAGCCAAATATAGCGATTTTAGACATCCAGATGAGATTTCGTTCAGTGACAAGCTAGAAGATGACCTTAAACGACGAGATTTCACCGTAAACGCCATGTCTTATAGACAAGGAATTATAACGGACATGTGGAACGGTCTAAAGGACATGGAAGAAAAAGTCTTAAGGACAGTAGGGGACCCAAAGGACAGATTTTCTGAAGATGCGCTTCGAATGTTGCGAGCTGTGCGCTTTGCTTGCCAACTAGATTTTTCTGTGGCCTATGAAGTTGTGGATAACATTGTAAAAAATTCTGAATTAATAAAAAGTATTTCTTCTGAAAGAGTTCGCGACGAATTCACAAAAATAATTCTTTCAAAAAATCCTAGTGCTGGAATTGTAATGTTACAAAAATTTGGATTACTAAAACACATTATTCCAGAACTCGAAGAGGGAATAGGCTGCGAGCAAGGGGGCGCGCATATCTATGATGTCTGGGATCACTTACTGATGGCGCTCCAACACGCAGCGGACAAAGACTGGCCTTTGGTTATAAGGCTTTCGGCGCTTTTCCACGATATCGGAAAACCTGGTACACGAAGGCCAGGGGAGAAGAAAGCCTATACATTTTATGGGCATGAAGTTGTCGGTGCGCGGATGGCGAAAAAGATAATGGAGCGATTAAAATTTTCTCGTGAGGAAATAAATATGGTGGAGAGTTTAGTACGCAATCATATGTTTTTCTCTGACACAGAATTAATTACTCTCTCTGCGGTGCGTAGAATAATTGCAAAAGTTGGGAAAGATAATATCTGGACTCTCATGAATGTTCGCGAAGCCGACCGAGTAGGCATGAAGAAAAAAGAAGCGCCATACAGACTAAGAAAATATTTTGCGATGATCGAAGAAGCATTGCGTGATCCTATTTCTGTTTCTCAGTTAAAAATCGATGGAAATTATTTGATGAAAGATATGCAAATGAAACCAGGACCTCGTATGGGATGGATTTTAAATGCATTACTTGAAGAAGTACTAGATGATCCGACAAAAAATACCTTAGAGCACTTAACCGAGCTAGTAAAAAAATTAGATACACTTCCAGATACTGAATTAAAAGCTTTAGGGGATAAGGGGAAAGAGAAGAAAGAGGAACTTGAAGAAGAAGAAGTTGCTAAACTTCATGAGAAACATGGTGTAAGGAAATAACTATTTAAACATCCGCTCTACTAGTCGAGTGCTCCAGGGAGCTAGGTTGAAGATGACTGTAAGGGTGAGGAGGGTGAGAGCAAGCGATGTACTTAAAAATGAAAGGGGAATGGCAATCAATCCGAAAACTACAGGGACCAATGTTCGGATAGTTGAACCTTGGATTTCGCGGTCACTTATTTCTGGATTTTTTATGCTATCAGAATAGAGCACATATTTTCGCATCCAGTATAGAGTAAGGCCGATCAGCATGGTGTGAATACTAAAGATAGCAATTGCGAGTTGATTGTTGGTAAAGTTTCCCAAGAGGTTTGTAGAAAAAGGAACCATGGAAATTAACATGAAGAAAAGAGCATTTATATTTGCGAGTTTGGAGTCTACATTTTTTGCATAAATAGAAGTGAAAAAGTGGTGGGCTCTCCAGTAAGTGAAAAGAAGGGCAAAAGATAGGATATATGAAAGAAATAGTGGCAGGAGTTTTGTTATTTCATACCAGAGTTCTCTGTTTGTGGGTTCAATAAAGAAACTAGGTACCTTTATCTCAAAAACCAAGATAGTCATAACTATGGCAAAGAAGCCGTCTGATAGTTCATCTAGTCTATTGTGTTTCATGCGGAAATTATAACATAACAAGGAATGAGTTTGTAAATTTCTTCGGTCTTAACCCTATCCCGAGTACGGGCCGGGACCTACAACCTTCAGAAATCTTCAAACTCATTCCTTGTGTTAAAATAGGTTTATGAAAATCGGTATTTTCGACTCAGGGGTAGGGGGACTCTTGATAGCAAAAGCTATCCGTGAACTTATGCCTGAATACGACTATGTCTACCTAGGAGACACCAAGCGGGTGCCTTATGGCAACCGCAGTCACGAGACTGTGTATCAATTTACCAAAGAAGCAGTGCAGTACTTGGTTAAGAAAGAACGCTGCGCGATCGTAATCCTCGCTTGCAATACAGCCTCTGCTCGGGCCCTAGCTCGAATTCAAAGAGAAGTCGCCAAGATGCCAGAGAGTAAGCAATCTAAAGTCCTTGGAGTTTTGATTCCAGCTGCTGAAGAAGCGGTAGGGTTTGCTCGAGTGGGAGTATTGGCGACAGTTGGCACAGTGACATCGCGCACTTTTGTAACTGAAATCAAAAAAGTAAATCCAAAAGCTCGAGTGCTTCAAAATGCCGCACCACTATTGGTGCCGCTAGCCGAAGGAGGGGAGAGTGAACTCGCGAAACCATTTCTTAAAAAATATTTAGAACCTTTAATTAAAGAGAGAATTGATGCTTTGATTTTAGGCTGTACGCACTACCCCATATTTAAAGATGCTATCAAAAGTATTTTACCTTCAAAAATAAAACTCATCGCTCAAGATGAATTTATCCCACAGAAATTAAAAGATTACTTAGAACGCCATCACGAAATAAAAAAGAAACTTTCCAAGAACGGCAAGGCTGATATTTTATTTACGGATAAAACTGAAACTACTGACAAGCTTACTCGGGAGTGGTTTGGAGAAAATACCAAGTCCAAGTTGGTAAGTTTATAAAATAAAAACCCCAAGAATGTTGTGCTACAATTAACTATATGGAAAAAGAGAATGAAAACCCATTAGGATCGATCAAAGAATTTGCTGACAACTATAAGAAGGTTGAGAAAGAATACGCGGGGTTAGATAATATCGCTGACATTCAGATTGAGACCAAGAGGAACAAAGAAGAGCTTGCTAATCAACACGATGATTTTGTGCGGTTGGTTCGTAAAGTGATTGATTTGGATAATCCAAAGAGAAATTTTACTCGTCAAATAGAAGAGACGAAAAAAGAAATCGAGATTTTGAAATCCGGCTACAAAGTCCAAGATAACGACCCACAACTTTTAGAACTAAACAACAAGCTCGCTGACTTAGAAGAGAGTTTGGCTGGAATAGTAGCAGAAGAGTTGCTAGTCCAAGTTGACCTCGATCCGTTGAATGATAACAAAAGAAAACTAGATATCGAAGCTCAGGTACTGGAAGACAAAGGTAGTAACCTCCTCAAAAAACCAGATCTACAAAACTAAACTGGTAGTTTGACATTTCTGTATATTTAGTGTATTATAATCTCAAACAAACTGCTTTATGAGATCTTTGATTTTTATTTCTTTTGTATTTTTTGCAATAGGAGCGCAAGCTCAACGAACACCAAGAGTTATTCCTTATCCATGCGATAGTTTATGGAATCTTCCAAAGACTACTCCCAAGGTTTTCGATAAGCCGAACGACAAGGTTTTTATGTTTACAGTTCCAGAATCTGTTTTAACTTCCCCGGGTGATACCGTCTGCTTCTTAAATGAAGCATTGATTATCAAAAAAGGAAGTACATTCGTAGAAATGCGGACAGCAGACTGGAAGGGTGGATTTAACCGCTATATAAAAACCCCGAAAGGAATAATTTTATACAAGTACCCTCCACCCAAAAGGGTCGATAGGGCATGACATAAAGGCCGGGCAACTCTCTGAGTTCTCGGTCTTTACTATTTTA
>CAZAFG010000041.1:0-3916 GCA_964484865.1 uncultured Candidatus Saccharibacteria bacterium
TCGAGGAACTTCGAGGTGAAGTTAATAAAGTCTCAAATGAAATTTCTAGGGACCAAGACGGTTCGGCTAAAATGCAGTTGATCGAAGAGATGCGAGTGGTCAAGGAAGAAATCAAAACTAAGGAAGAAAAGTTAAAAGAAGTTACCGAAGAATGGCAGAAATTTATGCTGCAAGTTCCAAATGTTCCTGACATGTCTGTACCAGATGGGGCTAGTGATGCGGAAAATCAAGAAATAAAAGTTTGGGGAGAGCAGACCAATTTTCCATTTGAACCGAAAGACCATATCGAGATCATGACAGCACTCAAGATGGCAGACTTTGATCGTGGTACTAAAGTTCATGGATTCCGAGGATACTACCTCACTGGTGAAGGTGCTCGACTTTGTTTTGCTATTTGGAACTACGCTATGGAGTTTTGGGCGAACAAAGGTTTTATGCCAGTGATTCCACCGATACTTGATCGTAAAGAAAACTTTTTAGGTACAGGATTTTTACCTCAAGGAGAAGAAGATTTGTATAAAACTCAGGATGGTGAATATTTGGCGGGGACTGCGGAAGTGCCTATCATGGGACTTCATTCAGGTGAAATACTGGACCTTGCATCCTTGCCTATAAAATATATTGGTTTCTCTCCATGTTATCGTCGAGAAGCGGGAAGTCATGGTAAGGATGTGAAAGGTTTAATTCGAGTTCATGAATTTTACAAACTTGAACAAGTAGTGCTTTGCGAAGCCAATCACGAAACCTCAGTAAAATTCCACGATGAAATAAACCGTAACACCGAGGAATTCATCGAGTCTCTTGGAATCCCATACCACACTGTAGTCAACTGTGGAGGAGACCTGGGATTGGGCCAAGTAAAAAAATATGATATCGAGCTATGGGTCCCTAAAGAAGGTAAGTATCGAGAGATTTCTTCAGCATCTTATTTCCATGATTTTCAGACTCGTCGACTTCAGACTCGTTATCGAGATCTAGATGGCAAGATGAACTTTGTGCACTCTTTAAACTGTACAGCTATCGCTACCCCTAGAATCTTGGTTTCTCTCGTTGAGAATTTTCAAACTGCGGATGGTTCTATAAAAATTCCAGAAGTATTGAGGCCTTACATGGGCGGCAAAGAATACATAAAATAAAAAAATGCGTAAAAAAAGCATTCTCAATTCTCCGCGACTCTTAGAGATCAAGAAGCAAAAGCGGCAGATTTTAAAACGAAAGGTTTTGTTGGTAGGTATCGCTCTTCTAGTGCTCTTGGTAGCGCTTTGTTTTGTTGTACGAATACCAAAGATAAATATCCATACAGTGGAAGTATCAGGTAATAAAGTTATCGATACGGAAGTTATCGAGAGTATTGTGAAAGAAGAACTAGAGGGTTCATATCTCTGGCTTATACCCAAAACTAATTTTTTATTTTATCCCAAAGGAAACATCATTCGTGAACTTGAGGATCAGTATAAAAGACTTACTGGTATTGAAATCAAAGTTCGCGGGGCTCAAACCTTGGAAGTCAGTGTCAATGAAAGAGTAGGACTATATACCTGGTGCGGGGAGGATTTACCAGCAGAAGGTGTGAACTTTGAAGATGTGAAATGTTATTTTATGGATGCGCAGGGTTATATCTTTGATCAGGCACCGTACTTTTCTGGGGATGTGTATTTCAAATTCTTTGGTCCTCTTGGGGATGGAGCAAAAGATATGGAGTCTAGTAATTTTTTAGAAAGTCCAGCGGGACACTATTTTATTCCCGAACTTTTTGTTCGTACTGTTCTTTTGGAAGATACTTTGTCACAAATGGGTACTCGAGTCATGGCACTGTATGTCAAAGATAAAAGTGAAATGGAATTTTATCTTGAAAGTTCTGGCTCCATTCGAAACGCACCAAAAATAATAGTAAATCAAGATGCTGATTTTATAAAAATTGCCGAGAATCTAGACGCAGCTCTCGCCACTGAGCCTTTGAAAACGGATTTTAAGCAAAAGTATGATTCGCTTCTCTATATTGATTTACGCTTTGGAAATAAAGTATACTTCAAATTCAAATGATAGAACTTGGATTTTGGAAAAATTTAAAGCGGCCGATATTTTGTCTGGCCCCGATGGCAGATGTCACTGATTGCGCTTTCCGAGAGCTCATAGCTAAGTATAGCGACACGGATCGAAATTTTGGTAGGGTTTTTTGGACAGAATTCGTATCTGCCGATGGCTTGGCTCACCCGAAAGCCAGAGAGAAATTGTTGATTGATTTAAAGTACACAGATGCTGAGCGCCCGATAGTGGCCCAGATATTTGGAAGTAATCCGGATAATATTCGTGAAGCCGCCAAGCTTTGTAAAGAACTTGGCTTTGATGGGATTGATATCAACATGGGTTGTCCAGACAGATCGATTGAAAAACAAGGTGCTGGAGCTGGGATGATCAAAAATCCAAAACTCGCTCGCGAAGTTATCCGCGCAGCAAAAGAAGGCGGCGGCGGACTGCCCGTATCTGTAAAAACTCGGATTGGTTACAATAAAAATGAGATGGAAGAGTGGTTGCCGGAGCTTCTAGCTGAAGATATAGCCGCATTAACTGTACATCTGCGAACTCGCAAAGAGATGTCTCTCGTGCCGGCGCATTGGGAACTAATGAAGCGAGTAGTCGAGATACGAAATGAAACAGAAAAAGAGACACTCATCATAGGCAATGGTGATGTGCTCGACCTTGCCGATGCTCAAAATAAAATTAATGAATATGGTTGTGACGGAGTAATGCTAGGCCGTGCGATATTTGGGAACCCATGGTTATTCACCTCACCCCTAACCCCTCTCCTTATTAAGGAGAGGGGAATCCTTGAAAAGTTAGAGGTCATGATCGAACACACAAAGCTTTTTGAAAAGTTACTTGGCGAGCACAAAAACTTTGCAATTATGAAAAAACACTACAAGGCTTATGTAAACAATTTTGACGGGGCCAAGGAGCTGCGCATGAAATTAATGGAAGCAAATAGTGCTTTGGAAGTGGAAACTATCACCAATGAATTTCTCCGTAAAATTTGATACAATAGCACCATGAAAGATAACACCAGCTTAGCGTTGTATCGTAAGTATCGACCCGAGACCTTTGAAGAGGTTATAGAACAAAGTCATGTGGTAGATGTTCTTAAAAGTTCAATCGAGACTGGTAAGGTTTCGCATGCTTACCTATTTGTAGGTGGCAGGGGAACAGGCAAGACTACTGTGGCTAGGATATTCGCCCGTGAGATCGGAGCGTCAGTCAATGATGTGTATGAGATAGATGCTGCCTCAAACAGAAAAGTAGAAGAAGTGCGCGAACTCTTAGATGGGGTGCGAGTATTACCTTTTGATTCGAAATACAAAATTTATATTATTGATGAGGTGCATATGCTTTCCAAAGAATCTTGGGGTGCTTTGTTGAAGACATTAGAAGAACCACCAAAGCATGTGATCTTTATCTTGGCTACCACTGAACTTCATAAAGTGCCAGATACTATAGTCTCTCGCTGTCAGGTTTTTAATTTCAAAAAACCAACAGAGAAAACACTTAAAGGTGTTTTGGAAAATGTCGCCAAGAAAGAAGGGTTTGAACTCGAGCAGGGTATTTCAGAACTCTTAGCGATATTGGGTGATGGGTCTTTCCGTGATGCCTTGGGAGTTTTGCAGAAAGTTTTGAACTTTAGCACTGGTAAAAAAGTAAAACGAAATGAGGTAGAAGAAATAACTGGAGCGCCAAAGTCTACTTTAGTCAATGAGTTTTTAGGAGCTGTTTCAAGAAATGATTTAGAAGAAGGAATCCGGACTGTGCAAAAAGCGGTATCGGAAAATATGGATATAAAATTATTTTTAAAACTCGTGATTTTGAAATTCCGTATGGCTATCATAATCCGCTATGCGCCAAAGCTCGAAGGGGATATGAAAGG
>CAZAFG010000042.1:0-3837 GCA_964484865.1 uncultured Candidatus Saccharibacteria bacterium
GCGGCGAGGGGGAACCCCGGACCTGCTGGTTGGGGAGTGGCGGTACTCATGGATGGTAAAGAAATTGAATTTGGTGGCAGGAGTGACCACGCTACAAATAATCAGATGGAGCTCCAAGCAGGGATTGAAGCTTTGAAATATGTTCGTACTAATAAAATTGCCTTACCGATAGAAATTTTTGCAGACTCGAAATATGTAATCTTGGGCATTACCGAGTGGATCCCGAACTGGATAAAGAACGGATGGAGAAATGCTGCCAAAAAACCAGTTCTCAATAAAGAGCTTTGGCAAGAACTATATGAGTTAAATCAAGAATTTAAACCTACATGGCTTTATGTAGAAGGGCATAGTGGTGACAAATGGAACGACCGAGTGGATCTCATAGCTACATCTTACGCTGACAAAGAGCCAGTGATATAATTTCAGTGTGCGGGACAAATTATTTTATGCGATTTGTTTCGGTCTTATCTTTGGAGTTTTACTCCGATCTTTTGTTTTTGTAAATGTGTATTCTGTACTGTTTGTAGGTTTTCTCGCTTTCTTTATATTTTTATTTTTTACTTTTGTATCTAAAAATCAGTGGAGCCTAATTGGCTCTATTTTTATTTGTACCGTAGTACTAGGCATTTTTCGTTTTCACTCTGTCGATGTACCACCTCCAAAAGTTTTTGAAGAAAAAGTAGGTGAGAAGCAAGTATTTGTAGGTGTTTTGATAGATGAAGCAGACTCGCGAGAGGAGAATCAAAAATTAAATTTAAAATTAAGTGAGCAAGGTGAAGAAACTGAGGTTTTAGTAACTGTAGGCTTGGGCCCCGAGTTTGTGTACGGGGACGAGATCAAAGTTGAAGGTAAATTAGCCAAACCGGAAAACTTTGAGACAGATACAGGAAAAACTTTTGATTATATAAATTATTTGAGAAAGGATGGGATTTACTATGTCATGTCATATCCCAAAATAGAAGTTTTAAGTAGTGGTCATGGCAACTTTTTACGAGAAATTCTTTTTAAAATAAAAAATGCATTTCTGGAAAGTATTGGTCGCTCAGTGGCACCTCCTGAGAGTACACTTATGGGTGGGCTTATCTTGGGCGAGAGGTCGTCTTTTGATTCTGATTTGCGTCAAGAGTTTATTGACACCGGAACGATTCACATCGTGGCACTATCTGGCTACAATGTCACTATCGTGGCTGAATGGTTTATGAAATTACTAAAGAGTTTTCCGGAGAGGGTGGGTATAGCTGGCGGTATTGTCGCGATATTTCTCTTTGTGCTTATGAGTGGGGCGAACTCTACAGCGATACGAGCCGGCGCTATGGCGACCTTGGCTTTGTTCGCTCGAGCCACTGGTAGGAATTATGATGTTGGGCGAGCACTACTTTTAACAGGTGTTGTCATGATACTTTTGAATCCTTTTATTCTAGCCTTTGATGTTTCTTTCCAACTTTCTTTTATCGCTACAGTAGCTGTCATCTTTCTGACTCCGCGTGTAGAAAAACATTTTACTTGGGTGACTAAGCGGTTTGGTCTGCAGGATATAGTAGCGGTCACTTTCTCGGCGTATATCTTTGTGCTGCCGTTTATCTTGTATAAGATGGGCAATTTATCGCTAGTAGCATTGCCAGCCAATGTTTTGATTCTGCCATTTTTGCCACTGACCATGCTCTTTGGTTTTGTCACTGGTCTTGTTGGCATCCTTTGGCACACACTATCTGTGCCATTTGGTATTTTCTCTACCTTACTTTTAAAGTACGAGCTTGGGGTAGTTCATTTATTTTCAAGTTTCTCTTTTGCATCTTTTGCGATTCCAAACTTTCCACTTGTACTTACGATTTTAATTTATATTTACTTTATTTATTTTCTTTTTGGCAAAAGTATTAAACACTTCTTTACTGAAGTTTGACTTTTAGGTTAGAAGTGTTATCATAAAGAGGACAATAATCCCGTTCATCAAAATATACTCACAATGTTTAAGCTATTTGCAATATTGCTGGTGGTGATTCTACTGGGCGTTCCTTCCTTTTTATATAACTCGTATTACAAGGTTGTAATTAAACCAAAAAAGGATGCCGAGGCTCATAAAAAAAGTACTCCTGATGCTGGGCCAGCTATAACATCAGATTCTGAAAATGTAGAACCAAGACCGTCCGTTCATAAAAAAACGGAGAAAAAATACGAAAGATACCTAGGTGTCTAAAATTAATCGAAAGCCGGAGTATGTTATGTACTCCGGCCCTTTTTATTTCTATTTTATCGCGTCGAGGTAGTTTTGTTCGATGACTTCCCAATTTAAATTTTCAAAAAAAGCTTGAATATACTTTTTCTTTTCACTGGTAGGGTAGTCGTAAACATAAGCATGTTCCCACATATCGAGAGCGAGTATCATAGTACAACCATTGAGTTGTCCTAAGTGTTGCTCATCTACCCAAGATGTTAAGAATTTGTCTTCTTTTTTATCATACCAAAGTACGGCCCAACCGATTCCACGAGTCAGAGCTAGGTTTGTGAATTCAGTAATAAATGTTTCAAAGGTTCCAAATAATTTTAAAATTCTTTCTCCTATTTTACTTTCAGGGTTGAAAGGCTTGGCTCCGTTTTCCAAACTTCCAAAATATACTTCGTGGTTTCGCATACCATTGTATTCAAAACTAAAACGACGGAAGAGTTCTCCGGTTATATAAGGTTCATCAGTGCTATTTAAAACAGCCATTTTGTCCATGATTAAATTCGCATTTTTTACATAACCAGCATAAAGCTTAAGATGCTCTTCGATATTTTTCGCTGAAATTCCTTTTAGCTCAGAGATATTAAACTTTTTTTCTTCAAATTTATCCATGTTATGATTATATCATGTTTGAAAAGGGTAAAAAGTACCTACTTGTCATCTTGCTTTTAGTGCTTTTTGTTTCAGTTCTAGTAATTGTTTATCTAAATTTTTCTCACAAAACATCTGAGCTTACCTTCGCTATGTTGAATGTCGGACAAGGGGACGCTCTATATATAGAGTCTCCGACCGGAACTCAAATACTTGTCGACGGCGGACCACCTAAGAAAGTTTTAAGTAGACTCTCACGAGTGATGCCTTTATTTGATCGATCCATTGATGCACTCATAATCACTAATCCAGATGCGGATCATATCGGGGGATTTTTAGATGTTTTGAAAACTTACAAGGTGGGACAAGTTTTTGAAGCGGGGACTTTTAACGACTCGGCGACATATCGAAATTTAAAAAATAAAATTAATGAAAAAAATATTCCAGTGAGTTTAGCTAAGAAGGGGATGCGGATTGACCTTGGTGGTGGTGCAGTTATAGATATTCTCTTTCCAGATCGAGATGTGTCGGACTGGACTACGAATGACGGTTCGGTGGTGGCCGAACTTGTATACGGAGAAACAAAAGTGATGCTCACTGGGGATGCTACAACTGAAACAGAAAAAATAGTTTTGGAAAATAATAGTCTCGAGTCATTGGATGTGGATGTCCTCAAAGTTGGTCATCACGGTTCGCGTACTTCGACTGGGGAGGGGTTTGTGAAAGCACTTAGCCCAGAGTACGCAATCATTTCTTCAGATGGTGGAAAAAAGTATGGTCACCCACATGATGAAACTCTCAGCACTTTGAATTCTTTTGGGGTAAAAATATTCCGGACCGATCTTTTAGGCTCTATCATCATGAAGTCCAATGGGGAAATTGAGACTTTTTCTTTTATGAAGTAAAGGTGGTAGAATTGGCATATGAAAGATAAGAAGATAGAAAAACTCATCAAAGGGGAAGCATTACGACAAAAGGAAGGACTCGAGCTTATACCCTCTGAAAACTATGTTTCGCAAGATGTC
>CAZAFG010000043.1:0-3775 GCA_964484865.1 uncultured Candidatus Saccharibacteria bacterium
GATGCTTCAGGGCTTTGTTAGTCAAATCATAAGTTGGAGTCCAGAAACAAGTCACTGCCGCAGAAGTGATAGTGATACCTCGTTCTCGTTCTTGTTCCATCCAGTCAGTAGTGGTCTCACCATCGTGAACTTCACCTATTTTGTGTGATACACCAGTATAAAAAAGCACGCGTTCAGTCGTGGTAGTCTTGCCCGCATCGATGTGGGCGATGATTCCAAAATTTCTAACTTTCTCCAACGGATAATCTCTTTCCATAAATAAACAATTCTAAATTAAGTATTAAAAAAGCGCTCGATGCGCTTATGGATAATATACCTCACTACCCCATTTTTTGCAAACAAAAAATCTTCTTTCAAGTATCTAAAGATAAGTAAGAACTTTCTTAGCAAACCTAGCACACTCGGGTATCTTGTCGTATCCATCAGAGATGATACCTTGGGTAAAAGCATTGCGCGTCTTTGCACTCATCATTTTTATAGCCTCCTTAGTTTCTCTAAAGTTAGAATGAAAAACAAGAGAACGCATTGAGCGTGTAGTTAGTCTCCAAAACGGCCTGTTGGTAAGCGAGGCTAAATCCTCAGGAGATTTTACATATGCTTCGTTGACGATAGATTCAATAGTCTTTGGATACTTTTTCTTTACCTCTGGTAAACATTTAGCAACAGTAAAAACAGAGATATTTTTTACACCAAGACTATTAAGCAATCTCTTATTCATTTTAACAATCGATCCAGTAATAAATATGTCGTCAACCAAAATAACTATTGAATTTTTCAGCTTTTCTATCTGTCTCTTTGAAATAGTATATGGCAAAGCAGTGCGAATTACTTTTTTCCGTGCTGTAATAGGAATTTGGTGATAATTAAATGAAAAGTTTCTTCCTTTTATGTGGACAAAAGAACAGTTCTTAAAACCTCTAGCCCGAAGTATTCTTGCTATTGATTTTGCAAGATAGGAAACAGCAAGTGGAGTACTCCAATACGAAGGACATATAAGAACTATCGGTTGTGAGATACTATCTTTTAACTTTTTTTCAACAAGATTAGAAACAACAAGAGCGTACTTTTTAAGCGCTTTATTGTCACCATACTTAAACATACTATAAGTCTCAGGGTCAAAACCTGATGGGTAGTGAATCTCTCCATTCTTTAGACCGATAGTGTATACAGAGTTGGTCATGGAAAATTTTATAAGTAAAAAATTCCTTGCAGAGATCTTGCTTGTTTACCAAGCGAAGTGAGCAAAGGCTTTGTTTGCTTCTGCCATCTTGTGAGTATCTTCTCGTTTCTTGATTGCAGAACCTTCGTTTTTAGATGCTAGGATTAGTTCTTCAGCAAGCTTTAAGTGCATAGGCTGACCTTTTTTGGCTCGAGCTGCGTCTCGGATCCAGCGCATAGCTAAAGCTAGTCTTCGTTCAGCACGAACTTCACGAGGAACCTGGTAGTTAGCACCTCCGATTCTCTTTGAGCGAACTTCAGTGAGTGGTCCTGCGTTTTTCATAGCAAGATCAAAAATCTCAAGAGGGTTTGCATTGCCAGTCTTTTCTTTGACTACTTCGAGTGCAGCATACATAACCTTGCGAGCGGTTTCTTTTTTACCACTCCACATGATGTAGTTGATGAACTTCTCTAGCTTCTCTGAGTTGTACATGAAGTCTGGAGCTACGATATTTCGATTTGTTACTTTGCGTCGCATATTATTTAAAAATTAATTCTTATTTCTTATCGCCACCTTTTGGCTTCTTGTTACCGTATAGAGATCGTCCTTGTCGGCGCTTCTCAACTCCTTGAGTATCAAGCACACCACGAACTATGTGGTATCGTACTCCGATCAAGTCTTTCACACGACCACCTCGTAGCATAACTACAGAGTGTTCTTGCAAGTTGTGGCCTTCACCTGGGATATATGCAGTTACTTCCATGCCGTTAGTAAGTCGAACACGAGCAATCTTTCGGAGAGCAGAGTTAGGCTTCTTTGGAGTAGTAGTAGAAACTTTAGTGCAAACTCCTCGCTTAAAAGGAGCTGGGTAAAAAACCGGTCGGTTTTTTAGAACATTGAACCCACGCGCTAAAGCCACCGTCTTAGATTTACGGCTGGTCTTGATTCTTTTTCGTTTTACAAGCTGGTTTACTGTTGGCATTTGATGTTTATTGAAAATAAAAGAGCCCAAGGACTCTTTAAATAACACTTCCATAATCTACTACATCGCTTTAAAAAAAGCAACTATTCCCTCATTTAGCCTATATTAAGTCCAAAGCCAGTGAGTAAGGTATACAAGAAAGATAGGGCTGGGAAGAGTAAGTGCGAGAAGAAGAAAACAAATACGAACAAGAGTACTAAAGAGTAACGCTCTAGAGTTTCATAGTGGCGATATGCCTCCCATGGTAGAAGTGAGAATAAAATCTTGGATCCATCGAGTGGTGGGATAGGTACCAGATTGAAAACTGCTAGACCCAAATTCACCATCACGATCGAGGAGATTATGAAATAAAATCCATCGGGCATTCCTAAATCCCCTGTTGCTCGTAGCGTGAGACCGAAGATGATGGCGATCAAAAAGTTTGCCATTACTCCAGCTGCTGAGACAAAAAATGTCCCCCATTTACGACTTCTTAAATTATCCGGATTGTATGGCACCGGCTTTGCCCAACCAAAGGCAAATCCAAAAGCAAAATAAAATAACGCAGGCAGTAATACTGAACCAAAAAGGTCTAGGTGGTTTAGTGGATTTAAAGTAAGCCGCCCAGCATTCCTGGCAGTCTTGTCGCCGAAGCGCTCAGCCATAAAACCATGCGAAACTTCGTGGATTACCACTGACATTATGAGGATAGCTATATAAAAGACGACATCTATTGCGTTCATGTAAACTTTATGATAGCATGAAACGGTCATGGCGAAAATATGTGCAATAACAAATAAAGGTTCAGTTGTTGGTAACGGCTATTCTAACCGCACTCGTGCGACCAAGTTTAACCCTACCGGCAAAGTCCGAAAGTATCCAAACCTTCAAAAGAAGCGCGTTTTCGTCGCTGAACTCGGTAAAAATGTAAATATCGAAGTCACCGCTCGTGGTATGAAGACTATCAAGAAGAACGGAGTCTACGCCACCCTCCTCAAAGCTGGACTAATCGAAGCAAAATAAAAAGAAATAAAAAAGCCCCGGCCTAAGTCGGGGTTTTTGATTTTCTCGAAACCTTCACCTTATCAATAAAAAAACCGGGCACAAAGTCCCGGGGTTTAGTTTTTACAAAAAAAACACATCATTTACATTTTCTTTGCAAGCACAAAAGCTTCTTCGCCAGCGCTGTTACAGAGATCAACCCAAATTACATAACCATCACTTGGTGCAATTACTTCTTGATCACCATCCCATCCCATAAATGTACCTTCTGTGACCCATGTGAATTCATCGCGACTCACTCGAGGATCGAAGTAATGCTCGGTTTTGTGAATAAAGGAAGCTTCCAGTAGTATTGGTTTGCGGGTGGTATTCGTTTCCACTCTAGGATCACGAATATGCCCAAGGTGATGCAGCGCCCGGTAGATCGCAGTTTTACCTACTTTCGTTGAGTTTGAATCTTTGTTTGATCCACACTCAAGACAGACACCAATTTTACCTTTGTGGTACATATAACCGTCGGTACTTCCGGGATGGCGTCCATCTAATCCTGACAGAACATATCGTGCCTCATCAGGTAAAATTGCCTTTATAAGGCCAGCCATGATGCCCGTATACTGACAAATCAAAAATGGTGGGGTGGCCTCATCGGATGT
>CAZAFG010000044.1:0-3644 GCA_964484865.1 uncultured Candidatus Saccharibacteria bacterium
AGTGAACACTATCAACTTCACTAGGTACTTCATTGGGTGATACAACTTGATAACTCCCTTGATGTTGTGCCCACCAGTTTTGGACCGGTACTTCCCAGTTGTAGAATTGTGGATTAGTGCTTGGGTTGGTTGGTGGGGGACCCATAACATCATTTCTATCTATCCAATACAAGATGGTGTGAACATTAGTGATGACTTTCTCTTGTCTGGTTTCTTCTGGTGTAAATTCTGTAGCTAGGTTTCCAGAAACATTGTCTACAACAAAAGAATCATTACCTTGCCAAAGACCACGAAGAACTGGCTTGTATTTAGTTGGATCAAAGTATAAATCAGGTTCTTCAAAATTATCTGATGGAAGTTTAGCTAAGGCTTCCTTCATAAACTTATTCCAGATAGGTCCAGCCAAAGCCGAACCTCCTTTTTTCATTGGTGTGTTATCGTTATTACCAGCCCAGACACCAACAACAATTGAAGGACTGTAACCCAAGGTCCACGCATCTTTATTATTGTTTGTAGTACCTGTTTTAGCTGCAACATCATGACCAGCGACAACCAAAGAAGAGTTGGCGCCAAATGTCGGAGTTCGAGCAGTGTTGTCTGAAAGAATATCTGAAATTATTAGAGCTGTATTTTTTGGCAGGATTTCTTTTTCATCCTGGGTGTACTCTTCAAGTACTCGACCAGCATTGTCTTCTATTTTTAAAATTCCGGTATAAGGATTTCTTTTGCCATCATTGGCAAATACTCCATAAGCCGAGGTTATGTCGAGTAGAGTTACTTCACCACCTCCGATAACAAGGGTTAATCCATATCTATTTACATCAGTAAGGGTGCTGATACCCATATCTTCGGAGGTTTTAAGAGAATCTGCGAGTCCTGAGAGATAAAACAACTTAACTGCTGGTATGTTGATAGATTGAGCAAGTGCATTTCGAAGACTCATTGGTCCACGGAACTGACCATCATAGTTGTCGGGGTGGTAGCAGTTTGCACTTCCTCCTTTGGGTTTGCCGTATGGGTCACAGGAAGAATTAAATTCAGTTGGTACATCAAAGAGTACAGTGTCTGGGGTAAAACCTTTATTGAAGGCGGTGGCGTAAATGAAAGGCTTAAAAGATGAGCCCGGTTGTCTTTTGGCTGTAGCCACATTGAAGTTACCATCAATATCTTTATCAAAGTAATTTCTAGAACCTATCATGGTGAGTATTTGGCCAGTTTTTGGATCGATAGCCACTAGGGATGCGTTTTCTCCACCCCAATCTTTTGCATTTGCTAACGCTCCTTCTTTTACTATGACCTCACCTTTTTCTTGGAGTTCGTAGTCGAGAGTGGTGGTCACTTTTAACCCACCCTTCTCAGCCATATCAGCACCATACTTTTCTTCTAAATAGTCCTTGATGAAAAATACAAAATGAGGAGCACGAATATTGCCAATAGTTTGAGGTAGGAAGTTTACTACTTCAGCATGAGCCAAGTCATATTCTTCTTTGGTTATGAAGTTTTGATCTCGCATTCTAGATAGTACTAGATTTTTTCTCTCATCAAGTAAGTTTTTATTTTTTCCATAAGGAGAAAGCCTAGTAGGAGACTGGGGAATTGCAGCTATATATGCTGACTCGGCTAAAGTGAGGTCTGCTGGGTCCTTACCAAAGTATGTTTGGCTGGCTTCTTGGACACCGTAAATGTTTCCTCCATATGGAGATTCATTTAAATAGAATTCTAGAATTTTTTCCTTCGGCATGGAACGATCAATTTTAACTGCCAATATCCACTCCTTTATTTTTCTGATTGGCGTTCTTTTGGAGGTGAGTAGTGTGTTCTTCACTAACTGCTGAGTGATGGTAGATCCTCCTTGAGTCCGTCCACCTGGAAGTATGTTTGAAATAATAGCCCGAAATATAGAGGTAATACGGATACCATTGTGACTGTAGAAAGACGAGTCTTCTATGGCAACTGTGGCATTCTTGATGTTGGTTCCCATATCAGCAAAACCGATATCAGTTCGTTTGACTTCGTCGGCCAATGTATATAAAAGTATTTTTCCGGTACGATCGTAAATTCTAGTAGAGTTAGCAACTTTTCGATTATCAAAAGAGCTAAAATCTGGGATTTTTAAAGATGAGATCCAAATAATCATAACTCCAGCCAAAAACACAGCAATACTCATTAAAAGCATTAAAGTATTTTTAGATATTTTTCTAGGAAGTTTAAATTTTTTCCATGTTTTCTTCGCCTTTTTCCAAATTTTTATAGCGATTTTGTGTATTTGCTTCATTTTTACATGATAACAGAAAAGACCTTTTTTCGATAATAAATTTTCAAATTACTGAGCAAAATGCTATAGTATTTTTCATATGGTAGACGAAAGTATAAAAACCAAAATTGATGAAATTCTCAGCCGAGGGGTGGGAGAGTTTATTGATCCTGATGGTGCTTTTCGTAGAAAACTCGAGAGTCGTCCTGATAGTATCGTTATAAAATTTGGAATGGACCCAACTCGTCCAGATATTCACTTAGGGCACGCAGTAGTACTTCGAAAACTAAGGAGCCTTCAAGACTTAGGGTGTAAGGTTATCTTTTTGATTGGAGACTATACTGCCTCGATTGGCGACCCGACTGGTAAAAATAAAACTAGACTCGAACTTGAACAGAAAGAAATTGAAAAAAACATGAACACTTACTTGGCTCAAGTAGGTTCTATTTTAAAATCAGATCCAAAAGTTTTTTCTTGGATTCGAAATTCAGATTGGTTTACTGCCGTCACAGATCTACAGCCAAGCGCTGGAGTAAAAATAAATTTCTCTAAGGGTAACCGTATGCTTGGAGTTTTCGACGGAAATTCTTTTATTGGTAAAGCTCTTTTGTTTGAAAAAACTAGAATGCAACTCTCAGTTTTGAAAAATAAATCTATTCATACAGTATCTTTAGGGTTTATGTTAAATACCTTACGCAAAGTAAGTCACAACCGATTGATGGAGCGAGACATGTTTCAAGATCGAGTAAAGAATCAAGAAGAACTTTTCATGCACGAGATGATGTACCCAGTTTTACAAGGTATTGATTCTCATATCCTTGCCAAGGTTTATGGATCTTGTGACCTGGAAGTTGGCGGCACAGATCAACACTTTAATATGTTGATGGGGCGACAAGTTATGGGTATGTATAACCAAGACCCTCAAGCGGTCTTATCTTTTAAAATTCTTGAAGGACTGGATGGAAAAGAAAAGATGTCTAAGAGTTTGGATAACTATGTAGCCATTACTGATGAGCCGGGGGATATGTATGGAAAAATTATGTCTATCCCAGATTCTTCGATTGCGAATTACTACGAACTTTGTACTTTTACACCTATTTCAGAGGTTGCTGAAATTAAGAAGAAGTTGGAAGATGGAAAAGAAAATCCCAAAGATTTAAAAATGGAACTCGCTAAACAAATCGTTGCGATTTACCATGGCGAAAGTAAGGCCAATAGTGCTGAAGATGATTGGGTTAAAAAGTTTGAGAAAAAAGAAATTCCAGATGATGTGGAGGAGGTAAAAGGAGTAGGTACTCTGATGGAGACCTTGGTAGCTGGGGGAGTTATAGAATCAAATTCCGCTGCTCGTAGACTTTTTGAAACTGGTTCTATTAACGACCTAACTCTA
>CAZAFG010000045.1:0-3504 GCA_964484865.1 uncultured Candidatus Saccharibacteria bacterium
TTTGGATTTCTTCTTGATTGGCTTGTTTGATTTCTAGAATTTCACGATTAAAAACCTCTTCCTCTTTTTTAAGATTTTCTAATTCTACTAAAACTTCACTGTGAGTTTTTTCTAAATATTCAACTTCGGAAACAGAACCAGTATTTGTATTTTTTCCTTCTGACTGAAATTTTCTAAGACTTGTTTTAATACGAGACAAAACTTCTCGCACCTCCCCCAAACTCTCCTTAGCAAAGGCATCTTCGAGTAGGGTCTCGAGTTCACTCACTATAGCTTTCATCTCACTCTCAGATATGGCTACAGTTTCCGGAGTACGATCACGCCTGATCTTTTCAGCCTCGATCATGCCTTCGATCCGGCCGAGTTTTCTCTCGATCTCACCGCGAGTACGCCGTAAGTTCGCCAGGTTAGTTTCTTTTACTTTTAGTTCACCTAGCTTGGCACTCTCCACTTCCTGTCCATTTTCATTGCCAGTGCCCAAGGATTCATTTACAGTCTTTAACTCCCTCTCTACATTTTGTTTTTCGTTTTTTTGAGCTGACTTTTCTTGTTCTAGGTAAATACTTTCCTTTTTCAAATATTCTTGATACAAACCTGAAAGTTCAGTCCGGAGTTCTTTCATCTTTTCAAACTTTTCCATCTGGCGCTTCAAGTAACTCAAGTGCGGTGCATTTTCTCTCCGAAGTATGGAGACTTCTTTCATGTTGGCTTCGGCCCGCTCGAGCTTCCGATCCGCATCTTTAATCTTGTATTGATAGATTTTTAACCCCAGGGCGTCTTCTACCATTTCTCTCCTGTCTTTAGGTGAAGCATTGAGCACTCGGTCAGCTTCGCCTTGTGAGATGATGTGGTGACCAGAAGAACCAATATTAACAGATGAAAGTAATTGATTTATATCTTTCAAGCGGACTTCACTTCCATTTAAAATATATTTATTCAGTCCATCAGCGTAAACTTCTCGAGAAATTGAAACAGTGTCAAAATTTAAATCCACGCTTTGGCCATCACCATTGTCGAGTTTAAATATTTTATCTTGGTTATTAAAATAAATAGTAGCACTAGCTTTGGTACCCTTAGAAAGTGTTTTAGAACCTTTGAATATAAGATCAGCACCCGCCCGCCCGCGCATACTCTTCATAGACTGCTCACCTAGAACAAAACGAAAGGCTTCGACAACATTACTCTTTCCAGAACCATTGGGTCCTACGATAGAAGTAACTGGGGTATTAAACTCTAAAGTAGTTTTTTTTGCGAAAGATTTGAAGCCGTTTAGTTCGAGGTGTGATAGACGCATGACTAGTCGATCCAATTTTTGGCTTTTAATGCGTTATTAGCAGCCTGTTGCTCAGCTTCTTGCTTGCTCTTACCCTTACCTTCAGCGATAAGATTACTCCCAAACATGATACCTACAGTGAAATGCTTGTCGTGGTCTGGACCAGCTTCGCTCAGTACTTTGTATGACGGAGTGACTTCCTCAAATTCTTGAGCTTTTTCTTGAACCAAAGACTTGGCATCACGCCAAAGTTTTTTAGCTACGATTTCATCAGTGTGGATGAGGAGAGTGTCCGCCACAAATCTTTCTACCGGATCATAACCCTGATCCATAAATATCGCACCGACATATGCCTCGTAAGTATTCGCCAAGATATACTGTCGAGCTTTACCATTGTCCTTAGATTCACCTTTGGAAAGCAGCAAATAATCATTCATACCAGCGCGTTGAGCAACATCAGAAATAGTAATAGCATTTACAAGAGCTGATCGAAGAGCGGTAAGCTCGCCTTCAGTGTAAGTAGGGTATTTTTTATATAAATAGTCAGTGACGATGAGTTCTAAAACTGCATCACCCAAAAACTCCAGGCGTTCATTGTGATGCATTCCAGCACTTGGGTTCTCGTTAATATAAGAACGATGAATAAATGCTTGCTTCAGAAGATTTTTATCTTTGAACAATATTTTTGTTTTTTTCTCAAAATCTGTAAAATCTATCATTGCTGTTTGTATATTTAATTTCGTAATAAATTATTTACTCTCCTTGGAAAGTATTTCGACTGCTTTGGCGATCAGTGGGATGATATCGTTGTAAATCCTAAGTTCTGGAATCTCAGAAAGTTGAAACCATTTCGCACCATCGAGCCCACCTGAGGATTCCAGCATAAGTTCATGATACTCACTCTCTGCTAAAAAGTACGAAACATGTTTCAATGTCTTTCCCTTTTCTGGGTGCGTTGCTACATATTCATTTTCACCTAACTTAGTGATTATTTTTATATCTAGCCCTATTTCATCTTTGATTTCTCCGATAGTACCTGCCTCCTCCTCTTCGCCTTCTTCAATATGACCTTTAGATAGAGTCCAGTAACCAAAGACATCGTGAACTAAGGCAAAATATAAAACCCCATCCTTGCGCGAATAAACCAAGGCACCACCGAGAGACTCTTTTGGAAGTGTCGTGATATCGACTGGTTCCTGTTCTTTTTTCTTTTTACTGGTTTCTTCTTTACCTGGCTCGCCGATTTCCTTATACACCGCACCAAGAACTCCGTTGACGAATTTTCCAGAGTTTTCTCCACCGAAAGTTTTTGCCAACTCGATAGCTTCGTTGATAGCAACCTTGGGAGGAACTTGACTGCGGTCGCCAAACAATAACTCAGTGAGTCCAATGCGGAGAATATTGCGATCAACGACAGAAATTTTATCTATTGGCCAGTCTGGTGCAGCTTTTTCTATAATCTCATCAATCACTTTTTGTTTTTTCAAAATCTCTTGAAGAAGTGAGAATACGAAAACATCATCCTCGAGTCCTGGAGCAAATTCTTTTAAATTACGAGTGACTACTTTTTTAATCTCATCATCAGTCCAGCCACTTTTGTCTTCTGTTTTTTCTGCCCCACGGTCTAGAGGACCAGTCGGCAAGAAATCCCACTCAAAGAGGGTCTGCAGAACTATTGATCTTGAAAGGTGCCTGTTTGCCATAAATTAATGAAACAAAAAAGCAAAACTGAAGACTACTTATTCTGCCTTCTTTGCTTTAGCTTTTGCTTGCTTCTTTTCTGTCTTCTTTACCAAATCCACTGCCTTTTTACTGCGATAAAATCCACATTCCTTACAAACAGTATGTCGTCGTTTTAGGGCGCCACAATTTGTACACTTCGCAAAGTTAGTGTTTTTGAGAGCGTGGTGAGAACGCCTGTTTGCTGTATGCGATTTTGTATGTCTCATTCGTATAACCATAATGTGCTTATATTATCACATAAATTTTGAAAAGCAAATAAATATGATAATATAGAGCTTATGAACCAGACAGAAGACCAAACTGAAAAATTGGGCAATATGCGGCATACCCTGGCGCACTTACTAGCCTCTGCTATTTTAGAGCTTTATCCAGATACCAAGAATACTATCGGTCCAGCTATAGATGATGGGTTTTATTACGATTTTGAGTTCTCCTCCCCCATCTCCGACAAGGATTTACCAAAGATAGAAAAGAAGATGCGAGAAAAT
>CAZAFG010000046.1:0-3464 GCA_964484865.1 uncultured Candidatus Saccharibacteria bacterium
GGCGACATAGCTGACTACAAAGGAAACGCGGATAAAATAATCGCTGCACTAAAATAAATAAAAAGACCCCCATGGGAGTCTTTTTTACAAAGTAACTACTGCAAGGCTTCGATGCCTGGTAGTGTTCCGTTGGCTAAAAAGTCTAGAGTAGCTCCGCCACCGGTTGAGACAAATGAAAATTCATCTTCCATTTTTGCTTCGGAGATTATTTCCACAGTATCACCTCCCCCAATTATAGTTTCAGCTTTGGATTTGGCGACTAAATCCAAAATTTTCTTAGTAGCCCCACCACCGAGTTCTTCGTACTTACCCAAGGGTCCGTTCCATAGAATTAATTTCGCATCTTTAACTAAAGGTTCGATCATGCGAACCGCTTCTTCACCAATATCTAAAATAATTTCATGTTTTTTTACTTCAGTTACTTTTTTATTAGTTAGCTCTCCCGTAGCTTCATCTTTGACTACTACATCGGTAGGAAGGACTAATTTTTTATTTTCTAAAATTTCTTTGGAGACTGAGATAGTATCGTCTACAAGAGAGTCCCCCACTTCAAGTCCTTCGGTTTCTAGAAAGTCATTAAGGAGTGCTCCACCGATAAATACCTGGTCTGCAAGTTCGAGATATTTTTCAATCAAAGGCATCTTGGTCGAAAATTTAGCACCACCCAAAATAAACAAAAACGGATGCTTAGGTTTTGAAAAAGGTTTTGAGAGGTGTTTCACTTCTTCCTCTAGTTGAAAACCAGCATATGACGGCAACATTTTAGGAACCAAGACAATCGAAGCATCTTCCCTGTGTGAGACCGAAAAAGCATCATTTACATATATCTCACCGAGCTTGGCCAAGCTCATGGCAAAGAGTTTATCCGCGCCCTGTTCACCCTTATGCATGCGAAGATTTTCTAAAAGAATTACATCACCATCTACCATATTCTTTACTTCAGCCTCAACTTCCATACCTACAATTTTATTGATAAATTTTACTGGTAAGTGTGTATTTAAACTCTCAGCTACAATCTTAAGACTAGCTTCACCCTTTCCTAAGTGACTCACCAACACTACCTTCGCCCCAGCACCACGCAAAAAATTAATAGTCGGTAATACTTTTGTAATTCGAAAATCGTCTTCGATGACTCCGTCCTTTATAGGAACATTAAAATCTACCCGCACCAAGACGCGTTTCCCCTTTAAATCTTTAATTTTTTTAATAGATTTCAAATTTTTATTTAGCAATGCCAGCAATCTCTATGATTTGTAAAAACTTTTTAGGGTCCAGACTATCTCGTCCCACCAAAAATCCATCTGCTTCTCCTTCAGCCAAGAAACCCAATGCATTTTTAGGATTTACTGAACCTCCATAGATTATTTTTACTTCGCGTCCTGCCTCTACTCCAAATTTATCACTTAAAACTTTTCGAATAAATATCATAATTTCATGAAATTCATCTGGACGAGCTTCTCGGAGTGCTGTACTCCCAATAGCCCAAACAGGTTCGTAAGCGATGATTACTTTATGAAGTGAGCTCTTTGTGATACCAGACAAGGATTCCTCGAGCTGGTTTTTAATTACAGTGAAATGCTCATGCTTTTCATCCCGTACTTTCTCGCCGACACACAAAATAGGTAACGGGCCTTCGTAAAGTAAAGTTTTGATTTTTTTATTTATAATCTCATTCGTCTCCCCCATGGCTCTACGCTCTGAGTGACCCACGATAACATAAGAAGCTCCTGCATTTTCCGCCATCTTAGCAGATATTTCACCAGTACTCGCACCCTCTCCACCAAAGTAAACATTTTGAAGGCCAAGAGGAATTTTCTTTGAAATTTTATACAAACGCTCAAGGTAAATTGAGGGTGGGCAAATAACCACATCTACTTTACTTTTATTAACTTTATTTTTAATTAGAGTTTTAAATAAAACCTCAGCTTCTTTAGGAGAAGAAGGATTCATTTTCCAATTACCGATAACTATTTTAGTCTTTTTTAGCTTTGCCATATGGAAAATTATATCACAATGAGTTACAATGTAGCTACGCATGGTCTTTCATTCTAAAAGAAAAAAGGCATCTCAAAATCCACACTTAGGTGGTTTTACTCTTATCGAAGCCTTGGTGGGTAGCGCTATTTTTCTAATTATTGCTATGTCTGGATATAAGGCATTCGTTACTATCATGGATGCAGTTGGAGCTTCTCAAGCCAAAATCGCAGCTACTTCAGTTGCCAACGAACGATTTGAAGTGATTAGAAACTTGCCCTATGACGATGTCGGGCTCGTCGGCGGTCTACCAGTCGGCACATTTGAAAGAGAAGAAACTATAACTCGAAATAATTATGTCTTCGATCTTCTGTACACTATCAGAAGTACTGACGACCCATTTGATGGTACGATCGGAGGATCCCCTAATGATTCTTCACCATCAGATTACAAATTAGTCGATCTAGATATCACATGTGCACAATGTAAAATTTTTCCACCGTTAAAATTCACCACCATAGTTGCTCCTCACTCACTAGAAACTGCTTCAACTAATGGAGCTTTATTTATCCAAGTATTTGATGCTAATGGTTTGGCTGTACCAGGGGCAGAAGTCCATATCGAAAACACCAACACCAACCCTGATACTATAATAGATGAAACTACTGACAACGAAGGCTGGATTAAAATTGTCGACGCACCACCAGGAGTGAACGCCTACAGCATAACAGCTAGTAAAGATCACTATTCCACAGAAAGAACTTACCCGATCGGCGGCGATGCGGGGATTGATCCACTTCACCCAGATGCAACTGTAGTAGTCCAACAAGTAACTCAAACTAGTTTCTCGATCGACCGATTAGCTAACATAGAAGTAACAAGCAAGGGTCCAACTGTTGAAGCTCTTTGTGCTCCAATTGCAAATGTAGGATTCTCTTTAACTGGAGCTAAGCTTATTGGAAATCCAAACATTTTAAAATACAATACCACAAACTTTAGTACTGATAGTGGAGGCACACTCACAATTCCAAACCTAGAATGGGATACATATACATTCAATGGTCTTGGAACTACTTATGACATAGCTGGCATCGACCCATTCCCAATCTTCCCTCTGACACCCGGACAAACCTTAAATCTAAATATAGTTGCTGTGCCTCACATAGCTAATGCACTCTTAGTTTCAGTAGAAGACGAAAACGGAGTACCAATAGAAGGTGCATCAGTACGACTAGAAAATAGCCCATTTGACGCAACTAAAATCACCACTAGTTCATCACCATGTGTCGCTGTAGGTCAGGTATTTTGGAATGGATTAACTGCTGGTACTTACAATCTTACAGTTACAAAATCAGGCTACCAAGACTACACTACCACCTTTGATGCTTCTTCATATAGAACTGAAAGAGTAACTCTCACTCCATAAAAATGAACTTTAAAAAAACCCACAAACAAAAAGGTATCACTCTTATAGAAACTTTATTTGGAGT
>CAZAFG010000047.1:0-3338 GCA_964484865.1 uncultured Candidatus Saccharibacteria bacterium
ATTATGGAATTAGTATCTCTCTCACTCCGCTATGACGAACTGCTAATTGGAGAGGGTATGGAACAATTTCTGACAGACAGTGCACTTGCATCCGACCAAGACTCACTCGATGACAAACAACACGGAGTAAAACTAATGACAGTTCATTCATCAAAGGGGCTCGAGTTTTCTTATGTATTTGTCTCTGGAATGGAAGCAGATCTCTTTCCACATAAAGGTTTTGGTGATAAGAAAAAAAGTGGGGAGGATGCAGAGGAAGAACGCCGTCTATTTTATGTCGCAATTACTCGTGCAGAGAAAAAGGTATTTCTTACTCATGCACAAACACGAACTATTTTTGGTTCAATGCAAGTAAATGCTCCTTCAGAATTTCTCGACGATATCAGTCCAGAATATATTGAGCACGAATCTTATATGGGAAGTGAAAAAAAGGAACCATTGTTTCATATCGATTTTTAACGTATAGTTTTCATGCAATGAGTATTAAAGCAAAAAAATCACTCGGTCAAAACTTTTTAAAATCTGCTGATGCCTTGCGGAAAATAATTCTTGCTGGAGAAGTAAGTGGCAAAGACACTGTACTCGAGATCGGTCCCGGTAAAGGAGCACTGACTGAAAAAATATTATCTGCGGGTGCTACAGTGCTCGCTGTAGAAAAAGACAACGATCTTTTAGAATTCTTGAATGGAAAGTTTACTACTGAACTAGATGAAAAAAAGTTTGTGTTAGTACATGAAGATATCCTAGATTTTTTACCAGAAGAACATGGACTCCGAAAAGGGGAGTATAAAATCATTGCTAACATCCCATACAACATCACTGGAGCAATCTTAAAAAAGTTTCTAAGCGGAGAGTCGCAACCAGAACGGATGGTGCTCATGGTGCAAAATGAGGTAGCCAAACGAATCGTCGCTCGGGACCAAAAGGAAAGCTTGCTATCTATTTCAGTCAAAGCCTATGGTATACCAAAAATTGTGACCAAGGTTCCTGCCAGATACTTTAGCCCGGCACCAAAAGTAGACTCAGCTGTGATTTTAATTGAAAAAATCTCCAAAAATCTGTTTTCTGAGCAAAAAATAGACGAAAAAAAGTTCTGGAATCTCCTAAAAACAGGTTTTGCCCACAAAAGAAAGGTTTTGGCTGGAAACTTAAAGGAACTAAGCCCCAAAATAGACTGGCAAGCGAGCCTACATGAGGTAAATTTGTCTATAAAAACTAGAGCTGAAGACCTCAGTATCAACGACTGGGTAAAACTATACAAAAATACACACACCTTGTTTTAAAAAACAAAAGATAGATGGTACAATAAGTACATGAAAAAATCCTTACTTGGCGTGATCGTAATAGTATTTTCTATATTTGCATCTTTCACCATAACTCAAACAGCTTTGGCTTACTTTATTGGTGGAAATATATCTCTAATTGAAGCTCCTGAAGTAGCTCTCACTGAGGCAGCAGGTTTCGACTGCAACTTACAAGGAGGCTCTACTGTAGTAATCTACGGTCCGCAAGGCATGAATAGTTACTTCATACCTTCATATGTTGATCCAGTTACAGGATATCTGCCTTCAATTGGCCAAGACATTTTAGCAATAAATGAAGGTAAAACAACTATAGTCTGTACTAGAGATGAGGAAAAAAGCGCCGGACTTATGTATCAAACAACGCTTAGTTTACCAAACATAACCTACTTTGGAACTTCAGCCATATAAAATGAGTAAATTTTCAGGCCAAAAACTAAAAAACTTTCTACCTAGTAAGAATTTTCTGATAATCATGGGCATCAGTATTGGAGTAATAGCTATTTTTTTTATAATATTTTTTTTATTCGGCCATAAAACAAACTTTGTCTCTAAAAAGAGTAAATTAGCTCTAGCTGATAAGACCGTCAGTGACCTAGTAGCGCAAGATACTGATGGAGACAGTATCCCTGACTGGGAAGAAACACTCTGGGGTACAGATAAGACTAAAAAGAAAACATTTGGTGATGTTTCAGATAGCACCTATGTTGAAAACAAAAAGAAAGAACTAAAACTAGAAGATAAAGTAGAGGCAAGTAATGCCACCGAGACAGACAAATTTGCCAGAGAATTTTTCGCTGCTTATTCTGCGATGAAAGCAGGGGATGTAGATCCAAGCATCATAAACAACTTTTCTAGTTCACTGGGTCAACAAGTAGTAAGCCCTAAACTAATCGATAGATATACTGACAAAGAAGTCAGAACTACTCTAGTAGACGATACAATTGAAAAACAGAAATACTACTTGAAAATAAAGGGTTTTTTCGACGAAGCTCGCGCAAATGGGCTTGGGGATGAACTCGAAATAGTAAGCACTGGTATAGTCACTTACGAAAATAGTGGTGGTGGATCTGTAGAAGAATTGGTTCTTATCGGAGATGCATACATAGAATTTGCAAAAAAGATTATCGAAGTTGAAACTCCAGCAAGTCTAAAAAGTTTACACTTGCGGATAGCAAATAGCGCGAATAATGTAGGCATCAGCGTCTCCAACATGGCAAAAATTATCAACGACCCACTAGTGGGACTCTCTGGACTATCAGAATACCAAGAGTACAGCGATAACTTAGTAAATGCAGTAAAAGAACTGGAGACAATGTTGCCACAATAATATATAATTACATGAATCGGTTAATGATAAACGGATCAAAAAAACTCATCACCCTTCTACTCATCACAAGCTTTGTCGTAAGTCCATATTTTGCTTTTGTAAAAAACGCTGAAGCTCAAACTAATCCTACTGGCTATCAAGGTACTCCGACTTCAGGGTACGGCGCCCAAAGTCTCGGCGGTGCCGGCAGTGGACTGGTAGGCTATATATCTGGTATCGCTCCGGCTATTGCGCAGTTACCACTTTGTCGTGAAAAACTAGGCGGTGCTATTAAAAATCTTTTCTCTCCAAATGTAGCGGCTAGTGCGGCAATTTCTATAGGCTCGAGTCCATATGCAAGTATGGCCATAGCTGCTGCTAGCCTCCAAAAAGATTTAGAGAATATAAAAAACATAGGCACTATCGCCTCAACATCCGTAGCAACATACGACGAAGTCGCCAATAAAAAACTGGACGACCTTCAAAAAACTACTGGCACCATCCAAAAAAGTACTAGCTCGCTCGATGAAAACGATACTTGTCTAAAAAGTATTGCTCGTTTGGTAATAAAAATGCTTCTTCAAAAGATAACTCTCTCAACTGTGGCTTGGATTCAAAACGGCTTTGAAGGCAAACCATTTTTCATAGAAAACACTGGAGAATTTCTGACCGATATTGCTCGCACAGAAATACTCCAGTTTGGCCTCGAAATTGATGATCCAAATATC
>CAZAFG010000048.1:0-2977 GCA_964484865.1 uncultured Candidatus Saccharibacteria bacterium
CAAAGCCATTCTTGATGCCTGTAGAAGACATCTTCTCAATCGAAGGCCGCGGTACTGTAGTAACAGGAAAGATCGAAAGAGGAGTAGTAAAGGTAGGTGAAGAAATCGAAGTTGTTGGTATCAAGGCCACTGTTAAATCAGTTGTTACTGGTATCGAAATGTTCAACAAGAACTTGCAAGAAGGTATGGCTGGCGACAACGCTGGAATACTACTTCGAGGTCTTAAGAAAGAAGATATCACTCGAGGACAGGTTCTCTGCAAACCAGGAACAACTACTCCACACGATAACTTTACTGCAGAAATCTATGTTCTAAAGAAAGAAGAAGGTGGACGACACACTCCATTCTTCAAAGGATACAAGCCTCAGTTCTACATCCGTACTACTGATGTTACTGGTGAAGTTATCCTCGAAGAAGGCAAGGAAATGGTTATGCCTGGAGACACTGTAAAAATAACTGTTAAGCTTGTTACTCCAGTTGCACTTGAAGAAGCACAACGCTTCGCTATCCGAGAAGGAGGCAAGACTGTGGGTGCAGGAGTCGTTACTAAAATTATCGCCTAATAACTCGTAATTTAAAGAAGCACTATGGCTACAGAAGAAACAAAACCTAAGAAAGCAAAATCCGCCCCGAAGCGAGAGAAGAAAGCTGACGGTGCTGTGGTGCTTCGCATCCGAGTTCGAGCTTACGAGAGTAAAATCTTGGATGCTTCAGTCAAGCAGATCATCGACACAGCTACTCGCTATGACGCTATGATCGTAGGACCTATTCCGCTTCCGACTGAAATCAAAAAATACACCGTAAACCGTGCATCGTTTGTTTACAAGAACACTCGAGAACAGTTTGAAATCCGAGTCCACAAAAGACTGATCGACATTATCAATCCGAATCCAAAAACAGTAGAAGCGCTGACAAACTTGTCTCTTCCGTCAGGAGTAGACATAGATGTAAAAATGCTGTAATCTCTGTCATTATCTTTATGAAGTTTATTTTGGGACAAAAAGAAAATATGATGGAGTATTTTGCCGAAGATGGCACAGTAGTTCCGGTGACTATAGTCTCCGCAGGACCACTTACCGTCACTCGGATACTCTCCAAGGAAAAGGATGGATATGATGCTATTCAGGTGGGTTATGGTACTCGCAAGAAAGAAAGAATCGGTAAAGCTGCGCTCGGTACTATGGGCGGTGGCAACTATCGATACATGAAAGAATTCCGATTGGATAATGGAGCGACCGAAGTTAAAGTCGGAGACAGTATTGATGTTTCAACTTTTCTTCCTGGTGACAAAATCCAAGTTTCTGGTACATCCAAAGGTAAAGGTTTCCAGGGTGTGGTCAAGCGCCACGGCTTTGCTGGAGGTCCACGAACTCACGGTCAGAAGCACTCTGAACGCGAGCCTGGTTCTATCGGCGGAGGTCTTCGAACACATGTACCAAAAGGTATGCGCATGGCCGGACGAATGGGATCTGACAGAATAACTCAGAAAAATTTGAAAGTAGTTTTAGTAGACTTAGAAAACAATTTGCTATTGGTAAAAGGCGCAGTGCCAGGAGTCCGAGGCAGCTTGGTTGAAATCGTAAGTAAATAATAAAATCATGGAAGCAAAAATCTACAACCAAAAAGGAGAATCTGCGGGCACAATTGCTCTTCCAGAAAAAGTATTCGCTGCAAAGTGGCGTTCAGACTTGGTTCACCAAGTTGTTGAAGGTATGCGCTCAAACAAGCGTTCAGGTACTGCTGATACTAAAGACCGAGGTGAAGTTCGCGGAGGCGGACGAAAGCCTTGGAAGCAAAAGGGTACAGGACGCGCTCGACACGGTTCATCTCGTTCCCCGATCTGGGTAGGTGGAGGTGTGACTCATGGACCACTTGCTGAGAAAAACTATAAGCGCAAGATCACTAAGAGTATGCGTGCTCAAGCTCTTTTCTCCGTACTTTCTCGAAAACTAAAAGACGGTGAAATCATCTTCGTAGACACACTTGCTCTAAAAGGTATGAAGACCAAGGATGCTGTAGAAGTCATGAAGAGTATCTCCAAAGCAACTGGTTATAAAGAATTTGCAACTTCTAAGAAGCCAAAAGTTTTGACTGCACTCTTTGGACGAAATGCAACTGCTGAAAAGAGTTTCCGCAACCTTCCACAAAACGATATCGTTTTCGTGAAGAATTTAAATCCTTTGGATATTCTTAACCACAAGTATCTTTTGATCGAAAATGCTACTGAATCTGTAAAATTCTTCGAAACAAGAGGTTAAAATAATTTTATGACAAAAGCGATAATCAAAATTTTAAAGTCACCCCGAATCACTGAAAAAGCATCTTTTGCTTATGAGCAAAATGTTTACACTTTTGATGTGGACACTTCTGCCAACAAAGCTGAGATTGCAAAGGCAGTATTTGCGACTTACAAGGTCAAGCCAGTAAAGGTAAACATTTTAGCAGTACCAAGAAAGATTGATTCTTTGCGAGGACGAAAGAGTGTTTCTGGTCTTGGCAAGAAAGCTCTTGTCTACCTAAAGAAAGGGGATAAGATAGAATTCATTTAATACAACCACGATGAAAAAATATAACCCTACAAGTAAATCACGACGACAGATGACAAACATTTCTTACCGAGATGTTTTGACCAAGACCAAACCTACCAAGTCTTTGACTTCTGGTTTCAAGCGATCTGTCGGACGAAACAATCAAGGACGAATCACTACTCGACACAAGGGAGGTGGACACAAACGCCTTTTCCGAGATGTGGACTTTTTATATAACAAAAAAGATATTCCTGCAAAGATCACATCTATCGAATACGATCCAAACCGATCAGGATTTATCGGTCTTGCAGTTTACAAGGATGGTGAGAAGCGCTATGTAGTGCTTCCAAAGTCTGTAAAAGCTGGAGACATGTTCGTAGTATCTGAAAATGCACCTTTGACTACTGGTAACAGATTGCCTTTGAAAAATATCCCTGTTGGTACTTTTG
>CAZAFG010000048.1:2987-3309 GCA_964484865.1 uncultured Candidatus Saccharibacteria bacterium
TGCTCAATATGCAGATGGAGAAAAAAGATACATTTTAGTACCCAAGAATATGAAAGTCGGTGATAAGTTTATTGTTTCAGAAAATGCTACTATTGAAACTGGTAATCGTTTACCATTAAAGAAAATACCAGTTGGTACTTTTGTATACAATGTTGAGATCAAGAAAGACGGTGGAGCAAAAATCGGACGATCTGCTGGAATCTTTGCTCAAGTTGTCGCAAACGCAGACGGATACACAAACCTAAAAATGCCTTCTACTGAAGTTCTAAAAGTTTCTGAAAATTGCTGGGCATGTATCGGTTCTGTTTCATATGAAGAACAT
>CAZAFG010000049.1:0-3196 GCA_964484865.1 uncultured Candidatus Saccharibacteria bacterium
ACATCGACTTTACTGTAGAGGTAAAGCGTTCTCTTCGCGTGCTCGACGGTGCAGTTGTCGTTTTCGATGGTGTAGCTGGAGTAGAACCACAATCTGAAACCAACTGGCGTTATGCTGACGAAGCCAATGTTCCTCGTATTTGTTTCATCAACAAGCTAGACCGAACAGGTGCTTCATTTGAACGATCATACCAATCTATCCTAGATCGTCTTTCCAAAAAAGCAGTTCGAGTACAAATTCCAATTGGTTTGGAAGATAATTTTGAAGGTGTAGTAGATCTTTTGAAAATGAAAGCTTATTACTTTGAAGGGGACATGGGTAATAAAGTTATCGAAAAAGAAATTCCAGAAAATTTGAAAGCCGATGCTGAAAAATATCACAATGAGTTGGTAGAAAAAATCGTGGAACAAGATGATGTTTTGATGACCGAATATTTGGATGGAAAGATTCCTGATGATGCTACATTGAAAAAATTACTTCGAAAGGGAGTTATTGCTAATGCTATTTTCCCAGTTTTTGCTGGTTCTGCGCTCAAAAATAAAGGAGTTCAATTAGTTTTGGATGCTGTTGTGGATTATCTCCCAGCTCCGACTGATATTCCTCCTATAGAAGGTATTGATCCAAATACAGATCAACCCGTAGTTCGTCACGCTTCTGATTCTGAGCCTTTCTCTGCACTTGCTTTCAAGGTTGCTACTGATCCATTCGTCGGTCAACTTAATTTCTTCCGTGTTTATTCTGGAACTCTAGCAGCGGGAAGTTATGTTTATAACCCTCGAACTCGAAACAAAGAACGCATCGGCCGAATTCTTCGAATGCATGCTAACGACAGAGAAGAAGTGAAGAAAGTTTATGCTGGAGAAATCGCTGCCGCAGTAGGACTAAAAGATACTATTACTTCCGATACCCTTTGCGATGAAGGCAATGAAGTAGAACTAAACCGAATCGTTTTCCCTGAACCTGTTATCTCACTTCGTATCGAACCAAAAACAAAAGCTGACCAAGAGAAAATGGGTATGGCACTCAATCGTCTTGCTCAAGAAGACCCAACTTTCAAAGTTTCAACTGATCAAGAAACAGGGGAGACTATTATTGCCGGAATGGGAGAACTTCACTTGGAAATCATCGTGGACCGTATGAAGCGAGAGTTCACAGTGGAAGCTAATGTTGGTAAACCTCAAGTTGCTTATCGAGAAACTATCACTGGTTCTGCAGATGCAGAAGGTAAGTACATCAAGCAGTCTGGAGGTCGTGGTAACTACGGACATGTGAAGATTAAAGTAAAACCTATGGAGGCTTTGACCAAAGAAGAAGTTGAAGACCTACCAAAAAATACTAAGCGATCTGAAGGATTTGAATTCATTAACAGTATTAAAGGAGGTGTTATTCCACAGGAATACATCGCTCCTTGTGAAAAAGGATTCAAGGAAGGATTGGCCCGCGGTATTCTTGCTGGATTTAAAATGGTGAATGTTTCTGTGGACCTTTGGGACGGTTCTTACCACGAAGTGGACTCTAACGAAATGGCTTTCAAAATCGCAGCATCTATGGCTATCCAAGATGCTTGCCGTGCAGCTCGTCCAGTGATTCTAGAACCGATGATGAAAGTAGAAGTAGTAACTCCAGATAAATTCATGGGAGATGTTACTGGATCTCTTTCTTCAAAACGAGGACTTATCGACGGCATGGAAGACCGAGGAATGAACAAAGCAATCAAAGCAGTTGTACCTCTATCTGAAATGTTCGGATACATGACCAACCTTCGTTCTATGACTGAAGGCCGTGCATCGTTTACTATGGAATTCGTCCGTTACGATATCGTGCCGCAAAATGTCGCTGACACTATCATCGCTGGAAGAAAATAAAACTTTCAAAAACCCCTCCACTCGGAGGGGTTTTTGTTTGACTAAAATGTTTTTTGTATTAGGATAGTCAAAGAACAGGTAGTTTGCTTGTTGAAAACTAAATCAAAACTTAATGAAGACTCAGATTATTACAGTGAGTCCTCATATCGAAGAGTATGAGGATTTCGACAGGCATATTGCTGAATTGGTTAAAAAATCCAAAGGAGCTCATGTGGCTGTAGCTTCTCCGTATTTATACGGAGCAACGCAAAGTCAAAATTTATTCTTTCCAGAAGAGGAAGAAGAGTTATGTGGTTACGAACCTTTTGATCTTTTTCAACTTCAAAACAGAGACCAACCTGAGTATTGGAATCAAATTTTAAGCTCACTTTCTTCTAGAAAGTCTTTGGCAAAAATTGATCTGTCGATGAATTTTGTAGCTGCTGAAGAGCATAAGGAGAAAGCTTTGGAAGAGTCTCTTATGACAGTTAAAAATTTTCATAACGCCATGGCAGACTTCCGAAGAACTTTTGGTTGGGTCAATGATATTGAAATCAAAAACGAGATTAAGAAAAAGCCAACTGATATTCTGATCACAGATCTTTACAACGGTTATTTGCTCTACCAGCGTTACCCAGACATGTTTAGTATCTCCTACGAAGGTTTATCTGACGAGGACAGGGTATGGCAAACAGTCGATGATGTAGACCGAAAATTCGCAGAGTACGATTTGTTTCAAAGATGGTCTCAATCTACTCGAGAGGGAAAAGGTTCTGTTTCCAAAGACGATCGTTTCATTCCACACATTACTGGAACTTGGGATTTGGACAATCCAGACAACGGAAGGTTTGAAGTTTTTTTTGTTTCTGGCTCCAAGCTGGGAAATGTAGAATGCATCATCTCTGATCGTTATGGTTTTGCTCGAACAAGTAATGCTGTGGTGAGCCGTAATGGGTTTGACTTCAAGAAGTTTTACTTTCTAGACGCTATTGCAGAGGACTCTAGTAATTGTATTACGAGAGCACCAATCAACTACGAAACCATTCCTGGAGCTAGGGATGGGTGGTACTGGTGGCGAGATAAAGACAAGTGTCGCTACTGCAGAATCTATATACAAAGACCTCTTTATTGAGGATTTAGTGGGATCCCCGGGGTCCCATTTTTTATTTATTCAAGGCCTATTTGACATTCATTTAGAATCTGCTAATATGGATGTAACTGCACTTTCGCAGTTTTTTCGTTCCAATTTTTTATTATTAGTATTAATTTAGTTAGTAATTAGGCCTTAGCAACTGGTTCTCGTATGTTGAGTCTTAATTAGTAAACCAAAAATATTTTATGGCAGAAGAATT
>CAZAFG010000050.1:0-3166 GCA_964484865.1 uncultured Candidatus Saccharibacteria bacterium
ATTCGTCAGAAAGGGATTCGAGTTGAGCTCGAGTCATCTTGAGCAATAAGTGTTGTGGACCCTCGGCAGTTGAAGTGATGAAAGGAATATTGATTTCAGTTTCAATAGAAGTTGAAAGTTCAATTTTAGCTTTCTCTGCAGCTTCGTCTAAGCGCTGAAGAGCGAGCTTGTCAGTGCGAACATCCACGCCAGAAGTTTTCTTGTATTCTTCAGCAATCCAATTGATGATCTTGTGGTCTATATCTCGGCCTCCCATGTGAGAGTCACCGTCAGTAGACTTCACTTCGATAACATCGTCACCGATTTCTAGAACTGAAACATCGAATGTTCCACCTCCAAAGTCATACACAACTATTTTTTCATTTTTCTTTTTATTAAATCCGTAAGCAAGAGCAGCGGCAGTCGGCTCATTGATGATTCGCTTTACATCAAGCCCTGCGATTTGTCCGGCGTCTTTAGTTGCCTTTCTTTGCGCATCGTTAAAGTATGCAGGTACTGTAATTATCGCTTCAGTAATTTTCTCTCCGAGTTTGGCTTCCACATCAGCTTTGATTTTTCCCAAAATCATCGCAGAGACTTCTTCTGGACGCATCCACTTATCACCAATCTTTACTTCGACTCCACCGGAAGCACCCTTCTGAATTTTGAAAGACATATTTTGTAAATCTTTCTGCACTTCTGGATCTTCAAAATTGTGACCCATAAATCGTTTGATACCGTAGACAGTATTTTCTGGATTAGTCACTGCTTGGCGCTTTGCTAAAAGTCCTACGAGTCTGTCACCATTTTTTGCAATAGCAACGACAGACGGAGTGGTTCGCGCTCCTTCAATATTTTCTATAATCTTCGGCTGTCCTCCTTCGATAATTGCGACAGCTGAATTTGTTGTACCCAAGTCTATTCCTATTATTTTTGACATAAAATTTATTCGTTTAATTAATAATTACTTCTCATTTTTTAAATTTTCTTCTGAAAAAATAATCGAACAAAATTCTTCTATTAATTTCTCAGTAAAATCTTTTAAATTTGGTGGATAATTTCTTTTACCTAACTCTTCTTCTTCAATATTTCCATCTAACACCTGACCTAATATATCTACTTTTGATAAAAAATGTTCTGGTATAATTTCCGGTTGTTCTTCAATCACTAAGTCAAATACATTTTTTAATGATCTGTAATTTTTAGAACCCCAAAGTGCTACCATTGAAAGATATGTTGGGTCAGTTTTATATGATGCCTCACCTGATTCCAACTTCCTATTTGCAAACTTTCCTAAGTCAAATAATTCTCCCATAATTTTTATATAGATTTGTAATTTACAAGCTTTTCGCGTTCGCGAAATACTTGTATAATTTAGTATATATGATACGATATATTCATGTCAAGCAATAGTGATAAAAAACCCGACTTTTCTAAAAAAATACTGAAAAAACTAGCTGAAAAGACGGTTGTGCCTCTAGAAAGCCTCAAAAATGGCGACGATCCAAAGGCCACATATGCACTAGCAAGAAGCCTAAAAAACCTCGTAGAGGCCGGTTTTGCTGAAATACATAGCTCTGGTAGAGAAACCTACGCCAAGCTCACAAAAGCCGGTAAAAATAAGGTAAATGCCCTTCGCCTCACCTCTCCCGACTCCATAGTTTCCGCTAATTGGGACGGACTTTGGCGCATCATCCTTTTGGACCTCCCCGAAGAGCGAAAGGCCGAACGCGAGAGCCTCCGCTACCTCCTCAAAAAAGCCGGTTTCGTATGCCTGAAAAATTCTGCGTGGATTTCCCCGCTCCCATACGAAAACCTTTTTCAAAATATAAAAAAAGACTTAGGCCTTCAAACCGAGCTCATGATCATAGTCACCTCCTTCATCGACGAGGAAACTAAAAAGTTTTTATTTGAAGAGTTTGGAAAGTAATTATTTACCCCTCGTAGCTTTGTCTTTATTAGATTCTTCAATATAAAGACTAGCTGCCTTGCTGAAGTCACTAAAACTGTCCATTGATTTTGGATCAAAAAGTTGTGATGTGTTTGCACCTTCATCGTCATTAACTTCACTCAAGTTAGCTAAATTATGTGCAACATTCGAAACTTCGTCAGCAACATACCCTTCAAGATGGTCATCTGTCATTTGATTATGGTGCTTAGAAACTTTTTTATATGCTTCGATTAAAGCTAGTTTTTCTTGAGGAGAGAGAACCTTCCATTGTTTAGAATTTATAAAGGATTGAAAAGTTTTCTTGAAGTCAAAACCTTCTTTGTGTTCTAGATATTTAAAAAATTCACGCTGTACTGGAAACTTGCCCCTGGAAATAGCAAAGCTAAATATGAGTAAGCTACTAAAATTCTCTCTATTGATTTTACCTCCAATTTTATAAGGAGAAATGGTGGTCGGTTGACTGGAAAAGTCTTCTTCTGTCAAAGCATAACTGGGCGTTTTACTTTCTACGGTTTTATTAATTTCTGGTGCTTTGTCCATTTATTTATTTTTATTCTTGTTAAGAAATATTTTACTGATAATAAAAGAAACCACTATTGCAAACAAAGTTATAAGAATTGCATACTTTAACTTTTGATCAAGACTATCAATATCACCAAAAAAGTGTGCAAAAATATCTTTAAAAGTTTCATCCCAAGCAAGCGCTGTGATCAAAGCCAGACCCGCGATGATGATAGTCACTACCCTGCTTAAAAATTCTAGACGCACATATTTGAAAGCCTCTTGGCTTTTCTCCATCAACTCTTCCATCTGTGGTATGTCTGGTCCTTTTTGCATAAGGAGATTATATCACTAATAAACCTCCTGTTGATAACACTTTTCGCAATAAACTATCTCCGGGCGGTCGGGTGGATAGGCTGTTTGAAACTTAACCTCACATTGTCCTTCATGATCATGGTTGCCTGTCGCCCGTGGTGAGCCTACCCCACCACACATACATTGCCTGTCATACAAAGACAGTGTACTCCTCTTGCTCAGTCTCTCAAAATATCTACAGTTTGGACACAACATCGGTAAGGGAATTTTATGTTTTTTGTAAAACTCCAGCTCGGTCTTGGTGATCTTGAAAGCAGTAGTGCATTTATGGATACACTCACCAGCGTGACCACAGCCGACAACTTCATCTAAAATACTTTCTGGTACATCTTTTATATCATCTGGTAAATCAGAAACTTT
>CAZAFG010000051.1:0-3069 GCA_964484865.1 uncultured Candidatus Saccharibacteria bacterium
TATGAAAGATAAGAAGATAGAAAAACTAATCAAAGGTGAGGCATTGCGGCAAAAGGAAGGACTCGAGCTTATACCCTCTGAAAACTATGTTTCGCAAGATGTCTTAGAAGCCAATGGTTCTATTTTTACGAATAAATATTCCGAAGGTTACCCGGGTCGGCGATACTATGGTGGGCAAGAATGGACTGACCAAGTGGAGTCTTTAGCTATAAATCGGGCTTGTAAACTTTTCAAATGTAAATTTGCCAATGTTCAGCCTCACTCTGGTGCACCAGCGAACTTGGCTGTGTATTCGGCGCTTTTGCAACCAGGTGACACAGTCATGGGTATGGATTTGTCTCACGGAGGGCACCTTACTCATGGACACCCGATGACACTTCCAGCCAAGATATATAAATTTGTCACTTATAAAATGAAAAATCCGGATACTGGAGAAATTGATTATGAAGATATGCTTCGTGTCGCCAAAGAAACAAAGCCAAAATTAATTATTGCTGGCTTTTCTGCATATTCACGAACACTGGACTATAAAAAGTTCGTGGCAATTGCTAAAGAAGTCGGAGCTGTGACAATGGCAGACATGGCGCACATCGCTGGGCTCATCGCGGCAGGAGTTTTGAGAAATCCATTTCTAGATGGTTTTGATATCATCACTTCTACAACTCATAAAACTCTTCGCGGGCCACGAGGCGGAATAATTCTAACTCGCGAGAACGAAGAAATTGCGAAGAAAATAGATAAAGCTATTTTCCCTGGTATTCAAGGAGGTCCACACATGCATATAATTGCTGCCAAGGCTGTGGCTTTTGGTGAAGCCATGACGCCAAAATTTAAAAAGTATGCAGGACAAATTCTCAAAAATGCGAAAGCTATGGAAAAAGTTTTTAAGAAAAATAATGTGCGTATGATAGGAGGAGGGACAGACAATCATCTGATTCTTGCAGATGTTTTCGGATCTCTCGGTGTCACTGGAAAAGAAGCTCAGACAGTCCTTGATGAAGTCGGAATAACCTTAAATATGAACTCTATTGCCGGGGATACCAGGAAGCCATTAGATCCTTCTGGAATAAGATTCGGTACACCGGCGATAACTACAAGGGGTTTTAAAGAAAAAGAATGCGCCTTCGTAGCCGAGCTAATGATAGAAACTCTAAAAAATAAAGACAATAAAAAGAAAAAAGACGAAATTAGAAAGAAAATTAAAACTTTAGCTCTAAAGTTTCCGATACCTAAGAATTTTGTATAAGATGGCAAAAAAGAAAGGAAAATTAATTGTAATAGATGGTACTGATGGGTCTGGGAAAGCAACACAAGTGGAATTTTTGCGTAAGCGTTTGATAAAGGAAGGATATAAAGTAAAATCTATAGATTTTCCACATTATTACGGAAACTTTTTTGGTGATTTTATCGGTCATTGTCTAACTGAACAATATTATAATTGGCTCAGTATTCACCCAAAAATAATTTCCATCATATACGCTGCAGATAGATGGGAGTCGAAAGATCAAATACAAAAGTGGCTTAATCAAGGTTATATGGTGTTAGCAGATAGATATACTAGTTCGAATCAAATTCATCATGGTGGAAAAATTCCAAATTCAAAAAAACGCGCTGAATTTATAAAGTGGCTAGATAAAATGGAACATGGAGTTTTTAAAATCCCTAGACCTGATATAACTTTTTATTTGTCCTTGCCTATTTCCGAAGTACTTAAACTTATTAAAATGAGAGATATTAGCAGAGTGAAAAGAGAATATTTGAAAAAGAAAAAAGATGTACATGAAAATGATAAAAATTTTCTTATTAATTCTCGTAAAAGTGCGTTATGGTTATCTGAAACTCTTCCAAATTTTGTAAAAATAGATTGTATGGGTAAGAAAGCTATCCGCACTCGAGAAGACATACACGAAGAAGTTTACGAGAAGGTTAAAAAAGTTATTAAATAATTTATATAGATATTATGGAATTAAATGAATATCAAAAAAAAGCATTAGAAACTGCACTCTATCCAGCAAAACATAAAATAGTCTATTCCGCTCTTGGTTTAGGCAATGAAGCCGGAGAAGTTATGGGTAAGATTAAAAAATGGCTTAGAGGCGATGACGGCGAAGGAGAAATGAGTGATGAGAGAAAAGATGCGTTGAAAGGAGAACTTGGAGATGTGCTTTGGTATTTGGCTGTGCTTGCGAATGATCTTGATTTAAAATTAGGAGATATTGCAGAAGCGAATGTAGAAAAATTGCAATCTCGTAAAGAGCGCGGTACATTGAAAGGGGACGGAGATAAGAGATAAATGATTCAAGATAAAATCAAAAATTTAATTAAACAAGCGTTGAAAAATCTCGATATTGAAATCGAGCAAATTTCACTTGAGCATCCAGTGGATTTGCTGATGGGGGATTATTCTACGAATGTAGCTATGGCTTTAGCTAAAGTTGCGAAAAGTAATCCAAAAGAATTAGCTGAAAAGATTTCAGAAGAAATAAATAAAAATCTTCCAGAAGAAATCTTAAAAGTAGAATCAGTGAACGGTTTTATAAATTTTTATTTATCATCAGGTTTTTATTTCAATAAAACAAAACAAATTTTAGAAGAGGGAGAAGGCTATGGTAGAAGTGAAATACATAAAGGTAAAAAGATATTGGTGGAACATTCTAGCCCAAATCTTTTTAAGCCTTTTCATATTGGGCATGTGATGAACAATACTATCGGTGAATCTATAAACAGATTGGCTCGATTTTCTGGAGCAGATGTTGCGACTATTTCATATCCTTCAGATGTTTCGCTCGGCATTGGTAAAGCTGTCTGGGCGTTTATGGAAGACGGAGTAGAAAAATTAAATGAATTTAAAACAGAAGAAGAGAAGTTGAATTATCTCGGTAATTGTTATGTTGTAGGTACGAAAGCCATGGAAGAGAATCCGAGCCTAGAGCCTCGCATGCGAGAAATTACAAAAATAATTTATGAGCACACTCCTAGCCCTGAATACGATGCGTACCAAATAGGTAAAGACATAAACCTGTCTTATTTCAAAGGTATGACCAAGCATCTAGGTTCAAATTTTGATAA
>CAZAFG010000052.1:0-2985 GCA_964484865.1 uncultured Candidatus Saccharibacteria bacterium
TAAGCCACAAAGAATTGTACCAATCTGGAACCGCAGCCGCTCAAAATACCACTTTCTAAGTGCGTAAGAGCGGCTGTTTTTATTTCGCTATTTCAATGCGCGTATGAATATATTAATGTTAGAATAAAAACAAGGTGTAATTATTCAAGTTTTCTAATGCAAATGTTTATATGAAAAAACACTACATCTTATTACTTCTCCCTGTTTTGATAATAGTATTTATATTTATACCTAATTTTAAAAAAATTACAGATTCAGTCTTGTACCCTACTCAACCTAGAAACGCAGAAATGTTTACTAGGATTAAATTAACCACCACAGATCCGATATCTGAATTAACAGACTTAGTAGAAAGTTCAAATGTGGATCCAGTTCTCCGAATAAATCGAATTGACCGTGAAAACCTAAAGTCAGAAATGACTCTAATCATCCCGAGCAATATCGATAAATTGAAAGAGTGGCAATACATGCCAAATAAAATTAGCACGGCCAAAAACATACCCAAGTTAGTAATAGTGTCCCAACCAGTCCAAGCATTTGGTGTATATGAAAATGGTGTCTTGGTCCGTAGTGGTCCTGTTAGTTCTGGCAAGGAATTAAAACAGACACCGAGTGGATTGTTTTTTGTAAACTGGAAAGGAGAAGAAGTTGTGAGCACTTTTGATGATGAATGGATACTGAAATGGAATATGAATATAGATGATTTAGGAGGTATATCAATGCATCAATACAGTTTACCAGGATATCCTGCCAGCCATTCTTGTGTTCGGATGACAAAAGATGACGCGTATTGGCTGTATCATTGGACCGAGGAATGGACCTGGCAAAAAGGTGTAGTAGTATCAGAGGGTACACCTGTGATTATTTATGGCAATTATGACTTTGATAATCCCGCACCTTGGACATTGTTACCCGAAAATCCAAAAGCGTCAGACACTTCTAGATCTACTTTAGAAAATTTAGTCAAAAATTACTTACCAAAAATTGAGTCTAGCTAAAAAACTTTCTTCTTGAGTTCCTCAAAGTTATAGCCCGCGCCAAATTTTTTTTTGAACATCTCCATCGCGGGTTCACCGTGATACTCTTTACGCAAATCTCCCATATGCATAGCTAGGATCATTTCTTCTGGCTCCCCTACGCAGTCGAGCGGTTTGAAACCTTCAAGACCTAGTATCCGGCGGACCAGTGGCAAGAGGTGTTTTTTAGTATAGAGATCCGCGCCAAACATTTTAATCACTTCTTCCTTGGAAAGATATGCTGAAAAGCAGGCAAAGAGAAATACGCATTTTGGACATCTTTTACACCAGTAAGCTTTCCTTCTAAAAACCTGCAAAGGGCGTGGAAGCCAAAAATACATGTTGCAACTAGTGACATAAGGGAGGTATTTGGGATGCTCCACAAACCGCCGTACGATCTCGAGTTCAGAAAACTTTCTCAAGAGCGAATAAGTTTTTATGTCAGGTGTGATAAAACGCTCGATATAATCATTCACCAACTTTTCCGCTTCGGTTGATTTGCACCACTGATGGTTTACAGGTAGACCCAAGTAAGTAAGATTTCCAAAGTCAGCACTTCGTTCGTTTGAAAAAACTATCGAACTATAACCCAAAAGCTCAGCCAAGAGTGTGGCAACAAATGTAAAAGTAGATACTGATGGATACGAAGTCGACACTCCATACCAAGACATGAGTGTATCTATCCGAGAATCCATGCTTCTAGTGACCTTGATAGTTTTCACCCCTACGAGTTTCCCTATCCGTTTATGGGCCGGTGTCGGTGCAAAAGCAAAAAAATCAAAAGGCCTACCGGACGCCTTCAACATTTCTGCCGAGAGAATAGAGTCTTTTCCCGCACCGTTTAAAAGAAGTGCTCGCTCCTTGCCTCTCACTGGCAAATGTGTAGGTTCAGGTAAGATCAGAGATTCATCATAAGGAAAAGCTATCAGGTTTCGAAAATCCATTTTCATATCATAGAAAAATTCTCCGAGGCCATTTAGATAAAGCTCATCCCAAAACTTCGCTTGATCTTTCGTAAGTTTGAAATTTTCGATCTTGATATTCTTTGATGGGTATACACACCAGTAGTTGATACCAAGCATGAGGAGCAGTGCCTCTAGTGTAGGCTCTAGTACGGCTGGAGGTACAGTACTCCAAAGCTCTGGTGCCACATCTTTGAAGAATAGTCGGTCAGTAAAAGTCCTCACTCGCCCACTTTTAAACTCCACTTTATAAGTAAAAGTTATAATCGAGCGATTAGCGTCAACTGTGTATGTACCAAAAGTAAAAGATACCGCCTGCGGAATTTTTTTCCTGAACCACATTTTTGAATTGTAGCATATTTAGTAAGGGTTTTTTTATTCCCCTATTCGTCTTTACAAGACTGTAACCTTGTGTTAATGTAAAGCAAAATTCATCACATAAAAACGAGCATCATGGCGTTTCAAACAACATTATTCCAGTCCGATATATTCGAAAAGTGGGATTTTTTCAGAGATTACCGTGACAATAGAGAAATGCAAGATTTATTAAACCTTGCAGACAAAACCCTACGGTGTATCGATTTACCAAAACTTGGAGAAGTAGAATCTGCATCTCCCATGTTTCCTAAGTCTATCGACAGACAAGACTTCAAGAATCCAAATACTATTTTGGAACAACTAGCTGCGTTGATTCGAATGGTAGACGAAGGCCGCACTGAAGACTTACTGCAATTCAACCAAAAGCTAATTTTATGGCATTACCTGCTGGGAGGTACTCACCTAGGAGTCATAACATTTTTTTGGGATGCTGAAACCAGGAGTAAAAAAATAGTTGTTCATGAATTAACCGAGAAGGTCAATAGATTTTGGATTTGGACATTTCCATTCAAATATCACCGTTTCTAACGGCAGCAAAACATTGGAAACAAGGCGAGGAGCTCACTGAATTTATTAAGTGGGCTTTTTTTATTTCCTATCCTTTAATTATAAGGCTAGTTTAGACATTG
>CAZAFG010000053.1:0-2784 GCA_964484865.1 uncultured Candidatus Saccharibacteria bacterium
GTAGGTGCCGGAGTAAACCCAGTACCACTTCGAAAAGACGAAGTCGACTATTTATTCAAGAAGATGGATACTAGTGTTGCAAAACACAATATCGACATCGTAGTAGGTGAGGCAGTACGCATCGTAGATGGTCCATTCAAGGATTTGGAGGGCAAGGTGAACACCGTAGACTCCGAGCGAGGCAAGATCAAGGTGTTGGTATCAATGTTCGGTCGCGAAACTCCAGTCGAACTCGACTTCTTGCAAGTTAAGAAGATTTAAGCTAATCTATCAAAGTTAATCAAAAGATATTATGTCAAAGAAAATAACCAAAAAAATCAAATTACAAATCATGGCTGCCAAAGCGACTCCAGCTCCACCGCTTGGACCCGCACTTGGACAGGCCGGTATTAACATTGGAGACTTCGTAACCAAGTTTAACGCTGCCACTAAAGATATGGCAGGGGACAAGGTGGGTGTATCTATCACTGTATATGAAGACCGAAGTTATGACTTCGTGGTCAAGACTCCTCCAGCTACAGGCTTAATACTCAAAGCTGCAGGTATTGAGAAGGGTTCTGGTAAAAATGCAGCATCTAAGGTAGGTAAGATCACTCGCGCTCAAGCTCTTGAAATCGCTAAGAAAAAGATGGGCGACCTAAACGCTAAAGATGACGAAGGGGCAATCGCAATCATCGCCGGCTCTGCTCGAAGTATGGGGATAGAAGTAAAATAATTAAAATAAAAAAACCACTCTCACGAGTGGTTTTTTTATTTCTAGAAACTATTTTTCCACATCATGGACTCCTTTGGCAGATGTTTTTGATCGCTGTATTTAGCATTTTTCTTTTTGGAGTAGAGTCTTTCTACTTTTCCTTCTACGACATAGTAGATGAGTTGGCCTATTGGCATGCCAGCGTAGATGCGTACTGGTTTTGAAGAAGAAATTTCGAGAGTCCAGTAACCGCAAAATCCAACATCACCCTTGCCGGCAGTAGCATGGATATCGATACCGAGTCTGCCAGTAGAAGATTTGCCTTCTAGGAATGGAACATGCTTGTGCGTCTCAGTGTATTCTAGTGTGGAGCCCAAGTAGAGCTGTCCTGGCTTTAAGACAAAACCGTTTTTAGGAATTTCAAAGTGTTTAATCTTGTTGTGCTTTTTAGCGTCTAGAGTCTTGTCTATATAGGTAGCAAAGTGTTTTGATAAATGCACATCGTAAGAGTTGCCACCCATGTTTGAAATATCAAATGGTTTAACCACGATATTCTTCTTTTTCATTTCTTCTAAAATTTTTTTATCAGATAAAATCATAGTCTCAGTTTCGCATAATTAGGCTTATTGTCAAACTTCTAGAAAAACTTCTCGTATACTGAAAAAGTATAGTTGTAAGGATTTTTATCGTCTTTTTTATGTTCTTCGTGGGACACTTCGTTCCATACTATAGGGATGATTTCTGGGAAAAAAGTATCTGCATCCTCGTCTGTCATATCCACATGAGTAATGTAGAGTTTGTCAGCAAGATCAAAACTTTGTTTATATATTTGTCCGCCACCGATGATAAAAACTTCTTCATCTGAGTCTTGGAAAGACGCAATAGTTTTTTCTAGAGAATCTGAAATCTCTACACCTTCTGCCTTAAAATCTTTCTCTCTAGTTAGAACTATATTTCTGCGGTTGGGTAGGGCTTTGCCGATGGATTCATATGTCTTTTGGCCCATGATGACAGTGTGGCCAGTTGTAGTTTCTTTGAAGTGCTTCATGTCCGTAGGCAAATTCCAAAGAAGCTGATTCTTCTTTCCGAGTTCATTATTTTTTCCAATAGCTGCGATGATGGATATCATAATTAAATTGCAATTTCAAAAGAAATCCTCGGATAACTTTCGTAGTTTAGTAATTTAGTATCTTCATACTTCCAGTCAAAAATAGATTTCCAGTTTTCAGTTTCTATCTTAGGTAGTGGATATTTACTAGGGTCTCTAGTTAGTTGCTCTTTTGCTCCTTCAACATGGTTTTCAAACAGGTGTACATCCGCCAAAAATCCAACTAATTTTCCTTCTTGCATTCCTGTTTCTTTGGCCAGCAGGTGGAGTAGCAGGGCGTAGCTTGCAATGTTAAAAGGTAATCCTAACATTGTGTCCACTGATCGTTGGTTCCACATTAAATTCAATTTTCCATTTATAGTTGTGACTTGAAAAGAGTAGTGACAGGGAGGTAGTCCCATCTCTTCTAATTGTTGCGGATTCCAAGCGTTCACAATCATTCTCCTGTCTCTAGGATTAGTCTTTAGAGTTTCTACAAGTTTCTTTAGTTGATCAACTCCTGCTCCTGTGTAGTCTGAGTCAAAGCTTTCATATCTAGCATTAAAGTGCCTCCATTGAAATCCATATATCGGACCTAGGTCTCTTTCTTCCAGCATTTTCTTTTTTGATTCTTCGTCGTGCCCATAAGGTGCTTTTGCTGGGTGTGCCCATTCATCCCAGATATGATTGTTTCGATCGATTAGCCATTGTTTGTCAGTAATTCCATTTATAAAAAATTCCAGTTCTGAAGCCACCAACCTTATTGGTACTTTTTTAGTAGTGAGTAGGGGAAAGCCTTTAGACATGTCATGTTCAAAGTAAGCACCTGCGATAGTGTAAGCTTCTGTGCCTTGGCGAGTTGAAACCTTCTCACCATTTTCTAAAACATTTCGAACTATATCCAAGTAAGCTTTCATGTAGCTTCATTATAACTTTTATCTGAGAGTTCCCCAAAATTGACAAAGTATGGTAGAAATGCTATACTTTATTTATCATTCTCACC
>CAZAFG010000054.1:0-2758 GCA_964484865.1 uncultured Candidatus Saccharibacteria bacterium
AAAGATGAGACTGAACGAAGTGTACGCTACAAAGACTTAGCTCGAGAACAAATCCTGGAGAGTTTTCTGCGAGTTGCGGATAGTTTTGCTATGGCTTTTGCAAACAAGGAGGCTTGGGAAAAGGTGGATCCAAATTGGCGCCAAGGAGTGGAGTATATCTATGCGCAGATGGGAGGAGTCTTTGAAGAATACGGAGTGGCAGAATTAGGAAAAGTAGGCGAAGTCTTTGATCCAAATATCCATGAACCTGTAGAGATGGTTGCTGCGACCGAAAAAGACATGGATCACAAGATCGCGACTGTGATTCAAAAAGGGTACAAGCTAGGCTCTCGAGTACTGCGCCCAGCTCGAGTGAATGTGCACGAGTATAAAAACTAAATGGAAACTCGAAATTGCCAAAATTGTAAAAATGATTTCACCATAGAAAGTGAGGATTTTTCTTTCTATGAAAAAATAAAAGTACCAGCTCCGACATTTTGTCCTGAATGCAGATTTAAAAGGCGGCTGACTTTTATGAATGTGTATTCTTTGTACAAGAGACCGTGTGATAAATGCGGACAGAGTGTGGTCTCTATGTTTCATAAAGATAAAAAACAAGTTGTATATTGTTCCAAGTGCTGGTGGGCGGATGATTGGGACGGTACAGAATATGGAGTGGATTACGATCCAAATAAAAACTTTTTTGAACAACTCAAGGAATTGAAGGATAAAACTCCATTGATGGCACTTGATACGCTATATTCTTCTTTGGTTAATACTACTTACACTAATTATTCTTCTCATTGCAAAAACTCTTACGCGTTGTTTTTTGCGGACTATGCTGAAAATTGTTTCTATTCTGATTTTTTAAATACATTAAAGGATACTTCAGATTGTCACCGTATTCGTGAGTCTGAGCTTTGCTATGACTCGGTGGGAATGTTTAAGTGTTATGGATGCGTGGGGTCACTCGAGTGTGACAACTCCGTGAATACAGTTTTTTCAAAAAATTGTTCTGGGTGTACAGATTGTTTTGGTTGTATGAATTTAAAAAAGAAATCCTACTGTATTTTCAATAAACAGTATTCGAAAGAAGAATATTTTGAGTTTATGAAAAGTATTGACCTTTCTTCTCGAAGTCAATATGAAAAGTATAAACAACAAGCTGAAGATTTTTGGCGAACACAACCTAATAGGTCTTTTTATGGAAATGCTTTGAATGTAAATGTAAACGGTAATTATGCATACGAATCCAAAAATGCTCATGAAGCTTATCAGGTAACTAGTGTAGAAAATGGTAAATTTGTGCAGTTTATTTCTGTGCCTACTACCAAGGATGCTTATGATTACACTTGTTGGGGTGGCAATGCATCATTAATTTATGAAACCCTTATAGCAGGACACGGAGCTTCAAATATAAAGTTCTCGGTTGGTGCGTATCCAAACGCACTTAACAATGAATATTGTTATTATGCCTCCGGGTGTAGTAATGTTTTCGGCTGTATGAATTTAAAGAAAAAAAATTATTGTATTTTAAATAAAGAATATTCCAAAGAAGAATATGAAGTTTTAAAAACAAAAATTATTGAAGATATGCAAGCAAATCCGTATGTTGACTCTATGGGTAGAGTATATAAGTACGGAGAGTTTTTACCGCCAATTCTTTTGTCTTTTGCATACAATGAAACTATGGCAGAGCAATATTTTCCAAAAACCAAAGAAGAGTGTAAAAGTGAAAATGTAGAGTGGTTTGAGGGAGTTCCCAATGAATACACTCATACTATCTTGGCTTTTGAACTTCCAGACACTTTAAAAGATTTCAAAGATAATTTAAATGAAATTATAAAGTGTGATTGTGGTCGTTGTTACAAATTGATCCAAGGGGAGTTAGATATCCTAAACAAAATGGGTCTTCCAGTTCCTAACAAGTGCCCAGAATGTCGACGACTAGATCGTTTTAAAAAAGTTTTACCACCGAAGAATTTTTCTGGCCATTGTGCTAAATGTAATGTTGATATCAAGACTCCATATGCCCCAGACCGCCCGGAAATAGTTTATTGCGAGAAGTGTTACCAACAGGAAGTGTATTAACCATGCAAAACGAAAACCGACAATGCCAAAATTGTAAAAAAGATTTCATTATCGAAAGCGAGGATTTTGCATTTTATGACAAGATAAAAGTGCCTCCGCCGACTTTTTGTCCTGATTGTAGAAAACAAAGAAGGTTAGTATTTAGAAATACGCATTCTCTGTATAAAAGAAAAGATAGTTTTTCTGGTAAAGACATTATTTCTATATATTCTCCAGATAAAAATTTATGTGTAATCGATCAAAAGACTTGGTGGGGAGACTCTTGGGATCCTTTTGATTATGCTCGAGATTATGATTATACTCGCCCATTTTTTGAACAATGGAAAGATTTTAGGGATAATTTTCCATTACAAAGTCTTTCAAATTCTCAAGCAGTAAATTCAGATTACTGTAATGTGGCCGAAGAAAGTAAAGATTCCTATCTATGCTCTGCTTCGTGGAAAATAGAGAGGTCTATGTACTGCGATGCTGTAAAAAGTATAAAAGATTGCTTAGATTTACATGTAGTTTTTAATTCTGAATTTTCTTACGATGATGTAGTTTGTACTGATTCTTATAAGTTATTTTACAGTCAAGATTGTTCTGCATGTGTGGATTCTTATTTTCTTTATGATTGCAAAGGTTGCACGAACTGTTTTATGTCTTCAAACTTGAGAAATAAAAGTTATGTTATGTTTAATGAACAGTT
>CAZAFG010000055.1:0-1254 GCA_964484865.1 uncultured Candidatus Saccharibacteria bacterium
TTGGCGCTCCTAGATACTCCTGGAACTACACTCCTAGGTATCACTAGAATGCTTGTCGACAAAGACTATCGTCAAAAAATAATTTCGAATTTAAAAGATCCGGTGATTAAGGCTTTTTGGGTTCACGAATTTGAAGCGTGGCAGGAAAAATTCCGTAACGAAGCTATCGCTCCGATTCAAAATAAGGTTGGTCAATTTCTCTCTACCTCGATCATCCGAAACATCGTAGGCCAGTCCAAGAGTACTATAAATATTTTTGACATCATGAATGAAGGGAAAATATTCTTGGTGAATGTTTCCAAAGGACGCATCGGAGAAGACAACTCGAAATTAATCGGAGGTATGATCATCACCAAGCTCCAACTTGCGGCCATGGAGCGCGTGCGTATACCTGAAGAAGAACGACGAGACTTTTATCTCTATGTCGACGAATTCCAAAACTTCGTCACGGATTCCTTTGCTTCGATTCTCTCGGAAGCGCGTAAATATCGTTTGAACCTGACAGTAGCCCACCAATACACCGCCCAGCTAGTGACCAAAGAGTCATCCAATGTTCGCGATGCAATATTCGGCAACGTTGGAACTATGATTGTCTTCCGAGTAGGTGCAGATGATGCTGACTTTTTGGAAAAAGAATTTGCTCCAGAGTTTACCCCAGAAGATATAGTAAACTTGCCGAACTACAAGATTTATTTGAAGCTTATGATCGACGGTGTGACTAGTCGTCCATTTTCTGCGAAAACTCTGCCACCGATCGTAAAAGAAGCAGACCATGTCATCGAAGAAAAAGTCATCAATATGTCTCGTGAACTTTATTGCCGTCCTAGGGCGACAGTGGAGCGAGAGATCAACGAGTGGAGCGGTATGAGTATGGGTAATGCAGATGAAAATAGCTCTGGAGAAAAATTTAAAGTAGAGTGTTCAAATTGTAAAAAAGAAACTTTCGTACCATTCAAGCCCGAAGAAGGCCGACCAGTTTATTGTAAAGATTGCTTGGTAAAAATAAAAGCGGGGGAAATTAAACCACTTAAAGGCAGTTCCATGGGCCAGTACCGCCAACCGGATGATGCTCGGTATTTCAAACCTCTAGCGGACCTCGGTATCGAATTTGCAGCTATTCCAGGAAACAACACAAGTGCTCGCACCGAGCCTGCCAAGTTTGACCAAAGACAAGGAGGCAACAATGATAGGCCTAGAACTCCATATGTAGAGCGAGATACTCGTTCTGTACCGCGTCCACCACAAAAGACAGTA
>CAZAFG010000055.1:1354-2733 GCA_964484865.1 uncultured Candidatus Saccharibacteria bacterium
TGATCGGTGAGAAAGTTGAAAAAACTGAACCTGTAGTAATACCTAAAGTAGAAAATACCGAACCACCTAAAATAGTTAATCAAACACCTCCACCACAACCAACTTCATCAGTAAAAGAAGTTCCTGAAGATGTACTTCGGAAAGTATTAGAATAATCTATATACCTGAAACTGCACGATAGGTAGCCACAATAGCGGCGGTTTCACCGCGGAGCACCAGTGGACCGAGAGCCGAGACAGTGTACCCGGCAGTACGAGCGAGGGTGATTTCGCCTTCGGTGAATCCACCTTCAGGTCCGATAAATATGCTGGCGCTCTTAGCATCAGCTTTTGGAGTGTAGGCACTAGATCCTGGATCAAAAATAACTTTTTCTTCAGATGCGTAGCCTAGAGCCAAAGCATTTTCAAAGTTTATTATCTTTTGGAGTATGGGCACAGTCGAGCGTTCACATTGCTCAGAGGCTTCTAAAATTATTTTTTCTAAGCGAGTAGTATTTAGGCCGGTCTTTACTGTGCGCTCTGTGATGACGGGGATGATGTTGGTAGCTCCACACTCGACAGCTTTTTGAACTGCGAGTTCGAAGTTTTCCTTCTTTAGTATCGCAAGGTATAGTGAGACTTTTTTCTCAGGGTCATTGGTCGGAATTTCGCGAACGGTTGAGAGAATTATCAAGTCTCGCTCGATCGAGTCGATACAAGCTTCGACTTGTCTGCCACGACCGTCACCCAAGACTACACTCTCACCGACTTCGAGTCGTAGTACCCCCTTTATTTGTTTGATTACTTCTGGTTCTGTGACCTCTATCTCTCTCTTGGATAAGTCAAAAGCCCCTATAAATCTATGTAACTTCATGTGTAATTATGATACACTTAGAACAATAATATGGCAAAGCAGAATAGGGTGCAGATAATCAAATACGCTCCGCCACCACCAGAACTCCCGGTCTTCGGTAAAGTAAAACCCGAGGATGTTTCTTTTATTGGCCGCACCAACTATGTGGCCGCACTTGAAGAAAAGAAATTTATTTTCGGCATCAAACGCGTGGACCGACGGCGCCACTTGTACATCATCGGTAAATCCGGTGTTGGTAAAACCAAACTTCTCGAACTCATGCTTCGGCAAGACATCGTATATGGCCACGGTCTTTGTCTTATCGATCCTCACGGCGATGTTATCGACTCTATGCTCGACTTCATACCCAAAGAACGCATTGATGATGTCTGTATCATTGATCCATCTGATACCGAGTACCCAGTATCTTTCAATCCACTTTCCAATGTGGACCCGATGTTTAAGTTCCAGTTGACCCAAGGGTTGATTGAAGTTTTACAGAAACAATTCGGTGCCAACTGGACTCCGAGACTCGAGCATGTCTTTCG
>CAZAFG010000056.1:0-2705 GCA_964484865.1 uncultured Candidatus Saccharibacteria bacterium
TCCCTTGCAGTCAATTTATAAGACCCATCACATACTTTGTGATGGGCTCTTTTTTACTTAATTCCCCCGCCATGAATCCTTTGAACTAGATATTTCTTTGTTATAATACAAATATGAAAATACTAAAGATTTTAGGAGTGGCAGTAATAGTACTCATTATTTTATATATCGTAGGATTTTTTAATTTTTACACTGTGGGATCAGGATTTAGGATGCCTTCAAGCGAACCAATAGAAAAGAAAAGTTGTGTTGGTAAAAATATCGTAATTTACGATGATAGGCCAGTTGATGGAGGTGCAAAGTTTTTCTGTGTAGGTTTTGTAAAAACAACAATTAGTTAAAGGAAATAACTTTCACTACTTTAACTAAGCAAGGACTGCCCTTGCTTAGTAATGTTGCTTTTGAATTAAATTTAACCTAGGATTAATCTGAACTAAAAAAAGGAGGTAACTTTGAAAACACGAGAACTTGGGAGAATTCTCCTATTTTGTCTTGGTGGTGTAATTAGCGTCGGAATATACTATCTTATTCTCTATACTTTTACTGAGTATTTAAAAATCTGGTATCCAATATCAGCCACTATTGGCTCAGTAATAATGTACAGTTTTAGCTTTTTATTTCAGAAGTTCATAACTTTTGGAAACAAAGAAACTAAAGCTATGAAAAAAGAGATGGCTCTGTATTTCAGTATGGCAATAAGTTTTTTATTGGCGAATAGTATTCTTTTGTATGTTCTAGTAGAATTTGTACATTTAAAATACTTAATCGCTCAAGCAATACTGACAATCGTACTTTCCATAGTTAGCTATGTTATCACCAAAAGAATCTTATCAAGATGAACTTGTCTTTTCACGAAGGCAAGTTTTTTTTATTTTTCATTCCCCGCCATGAATCCTCGAGCTCAGATTGTGCCTCGCAAGGACATTCCTTGCGAGCTAAACTAACTTTCTAGGCATTTTGGATTAAGCCACCTACTAGCATCCAAACATTTTTTTAGAATTTTCATTTCATATTCTTGTCTTAAATCACTCATATCTTTATCTTTTTCTAAGCCAGATCTGATTAAATCTAAATGTGATAAAGCTAATGTAGCAAACATAGCTATAAGTACTACAAAACCCAGATAAACTAAATTTTCGGTTTTTTCGGCTTTTTCTAAAGACTTTTCTACCTTTGTTTTCAAAGAAGAAACTGTATCACTGGCGGTGTTTGTGGTTTTTGTCTTACCGGACATGACTTTTAGATTGAATTTGCTAAGAAATAAGTTTCACCAATTTTTTTACCCCCCACAGATATTTCTACATCATAGCGACCAGGCTTCTCGAGCAAAAGACCCTGTATGCGATGAAAAAACTGATGTCTTGCTTTTAAAGGATTAAAGGTGGCAGAATCTTCAACAACAACCTTTCCATCTAATAAAATTCTAAATGCTTCAACATAAGACTTATTCTGTTCTTCTGCAGGAACTTCAATGTTCACAACAATGGCCATTTCAGGATGTATTGCAGGAAAGTTCGTTGAATTTACTGAGTCAAAAATACCCTCTACATTTAATTTACTGTCGTTTTTTACTGAGTCACATACAAAAAGAAAATTTGTTTTCATATATTATTCTTTATTAGTTAATTTAATAATTACGCTTTTGGGGTTTCGCCAGTGTCTTCTGTCGCTTCAGCGTCGCGGACTTCGGCTGGTTGTTCTTCCATCGTCGCGCCATTTTGTGCCTCGCCTGCTGGCTCGGTACCTCCGCCCGCTTGGGCTACGGCCTCACCTATCTTAGACATTTCAGCAGAAAGTTCTTCGGTAGCTTTCTTGATTGTTTCTACATCGACACCACCTGCTCCAGCTGGTAAATCTTTCGCACCACGAAGTGCAGCAATTTTTAGATTTACACTTTCTTTAAGTTCAGCTGGGATTTTTGCATCATTATCTTTCAGAGACTTCTCGGCAGTATAAATGATCATCTCGGCAGTATTTCGGATTTCAACTCCTTCCTTTTTCTTTTTATCTTCTTCAGCGTGAATCTCAGCATCAGCTTGCATCTTCTTGATATCTTCATCTTTTAGTCCTGAAGACGCTTCAATTTTAATAGATTGCGCTTTACCTGAAGCTTTGTCTTTCGCAGTTACATTTAGAATACCGTTTACATCCACATCAAAAGAAACTTCAATCTGTGGCATTCCTCTTGGTGCTGGTGGCACGCCGTCTAGGATAAATCGGCCGAGGGATTTGTTGTCGGACGCCATCGGTCGCTCACCTTGGACGATTTGAATCTCCACTGAAGTTTGATTGTCCGCCGCAGTAGAGAACACTTGAGATTTGTTAGCTGGGATAGTGGTATTCTTTTCAATCAACTTTGTCGCCACACCTCCAAGAGTTTCAATACCGAGAGCTAGAGGAATAACATCTAGAAGTAGAACATCGCGAACATCTCCTTGTAGAACTCCGGCTTGCACCGCAGCACCGAGAGCGACGACTTCGTCTGGATTGATAGTCAGGTTCGGAACTTTACCGAAAACTTTCTTCACTTCTTCAACTATCTTCGGCATACGAGTCTGACCTCCAACCATGATGATTTCATTGATATCATTCATAGAGAATCCTGAAGCTTGCATAGCTCTTTTAGTAATCTCAATAGAGCGGTTGATGTATTCGTCAGAAAGGGATTCGAGTTGAGCTCGAGTCATCTTGAGCAATAAGTGTTG
>CAZAFG010000057.1:0-2166 GCA_964484865.1 uncultured Candidatus Saccharibacteria bacterium
ATCGGATGTATGAAGGTCCAGAAGATAATCTGCCCTGTTAAAGTGGCGAACCAAAGAACGAGCTATTTTTTGTTCTCGCACTTTTGGATCAAGCTCCCCTGCAAGAGCTTCTTTAGTAAATTGTCGATTCAGGTTTTGATCAACAAATCTTACCCCCAGTCTAACTGCTTCCTGATGTGCTTCAAGAAACAAGACTCTGCCAGCATGAATACCTTCGTACCCTAACTCAGAATGAAGCTCGTCAGCAACTTCTCTTACTGCCTGAAGTGCCATAATTTCGTGCCCATGTACTCCACCTAAAATAACAGTGGTTGGCCCCGGATTGGGACCCTGGAAAAAAGCGAATTCCCGCATGATAGTAAATTTTAAAAATTGTGATGAATGATTTAATTTCTGCCTTCAAACTAACACATTCTGTGAAAAAGTCAAACAAAAATACGGAGGGGTACCCTCCGTATTTTTTCCTCAAGTTTTTAAATTTTTATTGTGGAACGAAGGTTAGTGCTGTTCCCTTTTTGCCGGCACGGCCGGTTCGGCCAATGCGGTGGACATAAGTATCGTAAGTCTGCGGCACATCGAAATTGATAACATGCGTAACATCTGGAATGTCTAGTCCTCGAGCGGCGACATCGGTCGCAATCAAGATATTTATTTTATCTTGCTTGAAAGAGTCTAGGATTCGGATTCGTTCCCGACTTCGTTTGTCGCCATGAATACCGCCAACTTTAAATCCAGCTTGTGAAAGTTCTTTAGCTAAAGTATCCACACTGTGTTTCATTTCTCGAAAGATTAATACTTTATCAGAACCATCTTTTTTCAAAACTTCGTGAAGTTTTTCAAGCTGTTCATCTTTACCTTTGTAGCGAACTACATTTTGGTCGATAGACTTTGCAGTCTCACCAGAAACTACGGAGATGAAAACTGGATCTTTTAAATATTCACTAGTAAGTTTTTTAATTTCAGGTGAAAGAGTTGCTGAGAAGAAAAGAGTTTGTCGCTCTTTGTGAGTTCGGCCGATGATGTAGAGCATGTCGTCACGGAAGCCCATATCGAGCATACGGTCCGCTTCATCGAGAACTACAGAGTAACAAGTAGAAAGATCGATTACACCTTGGTTAATAAGGTCTCGCAATCGTCCTGGAGTACCGATAATAAATGAAACTCCCATTTTTATCTCTCGAACTTGTTTACCGATTGGTAGACCTCCTACGCAACATGCAGAAAACATACCAAAACCAAATGCTAATTTTTTAAATTCTTCGTCGATTTGAATAGCGAGCTCGCGAGTCGGCGCCATAATTAGCACAGTCTCTCTTTTACTCAAACCTTTTGTCTTTGCAATCTTTTCAATTAGAGGAAGTAGGAAAGCTGCAGTTTTTCCTGTACCAGTATTTGCCATACCAAAAACATCCTTACCTTCAAGCATCGCCATGATTGACTGGTCTTGAATCGGGCGCGGGTTGATATACCCAGCACGAGCGATATTTTTGTGAAGCTGAGGATTGAAAGGAAAATCAATAAAAGTATGTTTTGAGACATACGGCTTTTCCTCAACTACTTCCCCTTTTCGGATGAATTTAGAAACATCAATCCGATCGCCACGGCCACGGCCGCCACTTTTACCACCTCGACTGTGAGACTTAAAATTACTTCTTTTAAAATTACCACCTCCAAAGCTCGGTTTGCCGCCTCTTGCGACTGGAGCTCTATAAGTAGAAGGAGCGCGACCGAATTTCTTCGGGGCACTCGAACTGCGTGCTTTCATCATATATTTTTTTGTGTCATGGATCTCAATCACGCGACACAAAAGTCATAGATGATTTCCACAATCGTCAGTTCTCGTTAAATAATAGGTGAGAATGATAAATAAAGTGTAGCATTCCTATCTCATTTTGTCAAATTTGTTTAGTGCTTAGTAAAAGTTATAATGGAAATACATGAAAGCTTATTTAGATATCGTAAAAAATGTTTTAGAAAATGGCGAGAAAAAGACTGACCGTACTGGAACAGGTACACTAGCAATAGCAGGAACAATCTTCAAACATGATATGAAGGATGGTTTTCCTTTATTAACTACTAAAAAAATACCTTTTCGTTTAATTGCTTCTGAATTAGAATTTTTTATCAAAGGAATTACAGATAAAAAATGGCTACAAGATAGAAATA
>CAZAFG010000058.1:0-1969 GCA_964484865.1 uncultured Candidatus Saccharibacteria bacterium
TGTAAACATTCTGAAAGTATCCACGAATCCAGCAGCAATAATATTGTCGATGCCTCCTCGCTCTTCATCTGTGAAGCCTTTGTTGCCGATATTTTCTTTTGGACGAGCAATGTCATCCGGCGTGTGAGCAACATTAAGGTCTCCACAAAAAATCACTGGCTTTCCTTGCCCTGAGCCTGTCGAAGGGTTTTCCAGTTCCTTTACATATTCCAAAAATGCTGGGTCCCAAAGTTTGTGACGCAGTGGTATGCGAGATAGATCGTCCTTAGAGTTTGGGGTGTAAACAGTGACTACGAAAAAGTCTTTGTATTTAGCAGTGATGACTCGGCCTTCTTTTTTCGGGTCGCCGTATTTGTCTTCGAGTTTGTATTTATTTTCTATTTTATCTCCAAATCCATTTTGAACGCTTAGGGGTTTGGTTTTTGTAAAAATTGCGGTACCACTGTAACCTTTTCTCTCGGCAGAGTTCCAGTACTCAGTGTATTCTTTAAGGTCTACCTCGGACTGATGTTGTGCGGCTTTAGTTTCCTGTAAGCATAAAATATCCGGCTGGTATTTTTCCACAAAAGGTACAAAGAGTCCTTTTTTATGTACTGCCCGTATGCCGTTCACATTCCAAGAAATGATTTTCATGTTAGTTGTTTTTATTATGGAACTTTTTATGGATCTCGCGGAGCTTGCTGTCGGTGACATGAGTGTATATCTGAGTAGTGATGATGCTCGAGTGGCCGAGCATGACTTGGACCGAGCGGATGTCGGCACCGTTTCCCAGTAAGTCAGTCGCGAACATATGCCGGAGCACATGAGGAGTTACTTTTTTGTAGATGCCAGCTTTGGTAGCATGACCTTTTACTATTCGTTCGATAGAGCGTTTGTCTAGGGATTTGAGTTCTTTAACTTTACTATCTTTCTTTTTAATATTTCCACCGATGCCGCTATCTACTTGGACAAACAGGGCTTCACTCATATCTTTTCTGGCAGCTAAGTACTTTCTGACGGCACTCTTGGCTTCATCTGAAATAAATACTACTCGGATTTTGCCACCCTTACCACGGATAGAAAAATCGTCTCGCGAGAGATCAATGTCGGCACTTAGCGAGCAGAGCTCGGAGACGCGGAGTCCGGTAGAAAAAAGCATTTCAAGTATGGCTTTATCACGAAGGTCTTTAATATCAGAACCCGAAGGGGAGTCCATCAAGCGTTTGAGTTCGACGGGGGTGATGAGGTCTAGTTCGCGCTCGGGGATTTTTGCGAGCTCGATTCGATCTGGTGCCAGAGACTTTATATCTTCTCGTGCTAGGTATTTTAAAAATGCACGAAGGGCAATCATGTAGTAATTTTGAGTTCTCTTTCTGACAGTACCTCCACCTTCTTTGTTGTACTTACTCGGTTGGCGATTTAGCCATAAACGAAACTCGCGAACTAATGTGTCTGTGATATTGCTCGGGTTGTCGGTCTTGGCAAATTCTAAAAAGCGAGTTAGGTAGTGATCATAATTCTCGACTGTCTTGAGCGACCGTCCTTTTTCTATCTCAGTGTATTCCAAGAATTGAGTTTTGAGAGCTTTAAGCGATGCCATGTTCCAATTTTAGCATAAATACATGCGCCTGCCCGTCCGAAGGCGGGACACGGACAGTACTTGCTTTTTTTAATGATATATGCTAGTATATTAAGTATGTTAGCTACAAAGAAAAAGCAAGCAATTATCAAGAAAAAACAACTTCACGAAAAAGACAACGGATCTTCACCTGTTCAGGTTGCTATCCTGTCTGCTCAGATTGATGAACTCGCGAAGCATTTAAAGAAACATAAAAAAGATAATCACTCTCGAAGAGGATTGATCAAGATGGTTGCTGATCGAAGAACTCATCTTAAGTACTTGGAAAGAAAGAACAAGCCCATGTACGAAGCTCTAATGAAGGAAATAAGTTCATAACAAAAATTCCCGCTCAAAGCGGGATTTTGTTTT
>CAZAFG010000059.1:0-1745 GCA_964484865.1 uncultured Candidatus Saccharibacteria bacterium
GCTACTCCAGAAGTGGAAGAAAAAGATTCATTTACTGTTGTACTTACATCTGCTGGTGAACAAAAGATTGCTGTTATGAAAGTAGTAAAAGAAGTCTTGAGTCTTGGCCTTAAAGAAGCAAAAGATTTAGTAGATGCTGCTCCTTCTACTCTTAAAGAGGGAATGAAGAAAGCTGAAGCTGATGATCTTAAGAAGAAGATTGAAGAAGCAGGTGGCAAAATTGAATTAAAATAATTCGAAACCAAAAGTTTCACTTCCAAAAACCCCGAAAGGGGTTTTTGTTTTGTCCCTATTGTCTTTTATCCAAAAAGGGCTATAATTTTGCTATGCAAATTTTGGAAAAAGTATTTGGTTCTGCTGCTCGGGTAAAGGTCATGCGGCTTTTTCTTTTGAATAAAACCAAGACTTTCACTAGTAAAGACATAGCTACTAGAAGCCGGGTATCACCTCTGTCTACCAGAAAGGAACTCAAGGTTTTAGAAACAGTGGAATTCGTAAAAAAGCGTGCCTCAGGGTATGTTTTTAATCCTAATTTTAAATATACTAACGAGCTTGAAGGACTTTTGGTAAATTCTAATACTCTAGATATCGACCAACTAAGTTCTCACTTTAAAAAAGCTGGCCGAGTGAAGTTTTTAGTGGTGTCTGGTGTTTTTATTAAAAACAAAGAATCTCGGGTAGATTTACTTATAGTAGGGGACAATATCAAGAAAGGTAAGGTGGAGGAAGAGATTCGAAAGCTCGAGGCTGAGATGGGGGCCGAGATAGTATACGCCCTCTTTGCTACAAAAGAGTTTATTTATCGTTTAAATATGTACGACAAGCTAGTCCGAGACATTCTAGACTTCCCTCATGAGGTCATAATAGAGAATAAAGAGTTATCCACACAGATCGCAAATGCGACTAGAAAATTGGTATAATAGACCTAGAGCTTTATAAGGTCGAAACTTAAAAAGACTTATTAATTAATGCATTTTTATATATTAGTATGAATAATATTTGGATGACATGGGGAGATGTATTTAACTCTTCTCTTCAAGACTTGTGGTGGAGCTTTATTCAATTTGCTCCGAGACTGATCATCGCGATCATTCTTTTTATAATCGGCTGGGTGCTTGGTAATATCATTGCTAAAGCATTCGAGCAAGTTTTTGCTGCTCTTAAGGTAGATAAACTTTTTCAATCTGTTGGTACAGGTGATTTGCTGCACAAGGCAGGTATGAACCTAAACTCTGGTCACTTTGTAGGTCAAGTCATGAAGTGGTTTGTAGTGATTATTTTCCTACTACCATCTCTATCTTTGGTAGGTCTTGAATCTATCGGAATGTTTTTGAAAGAGGATGTTCTTGGATACTTGCCTCGCGTAATAGTCGCGGCATTTATCTTGATCATTGCGACTGTCATCGCTGATGCGCTTTCTCGCGCAATCGTAGCTGGTGCACGATCCATGAATCTTCGTTCTGCAAACATGCTCGGTACTGTAGCTCGCTACGCTATCTGGGTGTTCGCATTTATCATCGCTTTGGGTCAACTAGGTGTAGCACCTGCATTCATGCAGATTCTATTCTCTGGTATCATCGCGATGTTTGCTCTAGCTGGTGCTCTCGCATTTGGACTAGGTGGCAAGGATCATGCTTCACACTTGATTTCTCGTTTGAGTGATCAAATGAAAAGCTAAAAAGTGTACATATTCAAAAAGGCGCCATGGGCGCCTTTTTGCTTTATTCACAAGGTTTAAGAGCTTG
>CAZAFG010000060.1:0-1513 GCA_964484865.1 uncultured Candidatus Saccharibacteria bacterium
CTCCCCCATCTCCGACAAGGATTTACCAAAGATAGAAAAGAAGATGCGAGAAAATTTGAAGAGTTGGAAAGAATTTACCCATGAAGAAAAGACAGCGAATGAAGCCAAAGAATACTTTGCGAACAATCCATACAAACTAGAGCTCATTAATGAAATAGTTGAGAAAGGTGAAAAAATAACTTTCTATACCTGTGGAAAATTCACCGATCTTTGCCGAGGTGGACACAGTGAAAATCCCAAAGAAGAAATCGCCCCAGATTCATTTAAACTCGACCGGGTGGCTGGAGCTTACTGGCGTGGAGATGAAAAAAATAAAATGCTGACTCGTATTTATGGCTTCGCATTTTCCACTAAGGAAGAACTCGATGCCTATATCAACCAGAGAGAAGAAGCAAAAAAAAGAGATCACAAGAAATTAGGAAAGGAATTAGACTTATTTACTTTCTCTGAACTCGTCGGTGCTGGACTACCTCTCTTTACTCCAAAAGGAACCAAAGTACGAGACCTTCTAGATGGTTTTGTTTGGGAGCTCCGTCAAAAAGTAGGATACGAACGAGTAGACATACCTCATATAACTAAAAAGGAACTGTATGAAACTTCTGGTCACTGGGACAAATTCAAAGATGACCTGTTTCGAATAAACACTCGTGAGAATCATGAGTTCGCCATGAAGCCGATGAACTGTCCTCACCATACTCAAATCTATAATCGCCGACAATGGAGTTATAAAGAACTACCGCAGCGATACGCTTCGACTACTAAAGTTTACCGAGACGAACAAACCGGTGAACTCGGAGGTCTTTCCCGAGTCCGCTCCATTACTCAAGACGATGCTCATGTTTTTTGCAGGCAAGTGGACGCAGGTGCGGAAATGGAAAAAATTTATTCTATTGTAAAAACTTTTTATGGAGCTTTTGGATTCACCCTACAACCTCGCCTTTCCATGCATGACCCTAAAGAAATGACCAAGTACTTGGGTACCGAGGAAGTTTGGTTAAATGCTGAAAATGCTCTCCGAGAAATAATTAAGAAAAATGGTGAGACTCCTATCGAAGCTGTCGGTGAAGCTGCATTTTACGGACCAAAGATAGACTTCATGGCCAAAGACGCCATCGGACGAGAACACCAAGTAGCAACTATTCAGCTCGATATGAATATGCCAGATAGATTTGATCTATATTGTATCAATGAAAAAGGTGAACAAGAAAGAATAGTGATGATTCACGCTGCTATCATGGGATCAATCGAGAGATTTATGTCAGTACTTATCGAACACACTGCTGGTGTCTTCCCTCTATGGCTATCCCCTGTGCAAGTCGTAATCGTTCCTGTGCGCGAGAACCACAACGAAGAAGCCAAGAAGATTTACGATATGTTAAAAGAAAATAATATCCGGGTAGAACTCGAAGATGGCGATGAGTCTCTAGGTAAAAGAATCAACCACGCCAAAGCGATGAAAGTTCCCTTCGTTATAGTCTTGGGAGACAAAGAAGTAGAATCAAAAATGCTCACC